>NZ_CP009291.1:3615254-3979506 GCF_000767465.1 Novosphingobium pentaromativorans US6-1 | reverse complement strand
GGGGGCATCTCCATCGTAACGTGCCTCCACCCGCGCAGCCTCCGCTCTGCGTCGCTGACGTTTCATTTTCCTACATCAGATGTTCTATATATGTTCTTTCCCGATTCGACCACCAAAGGATTCGGGAATGAGACTGAAATGGGCAGTAGTTGCAGGGGCAACGACAGGATTTGGGTGCGTCCTCCCCGCTCACGCGCAGGAGATGGCCCCCCCTCAGATGAGCGTTGCCTCGGAGTTGACGACCGACGGCTTCCGCGTTGCAGAAGGGACTGATGGCTTCCTTCTCGTCGAACATGGCATTTGGAGAAAGCCTCCAACAGCCTCGTCCGAGCCGCCGGCTACCGATGCGGGTCGAACCTATCTGCCCTATCGATATCCAAAGCCCCAAGGCAGCGCGCCATCGGGATTCCGTCGGGCAAGCTACCTTCCTCATGTTTACGCTGCTGAGGCGCAATACTCGCTACCAAGCGGCCTTCTCGACGCTCTTGTATGGACGGAATCACGATATAATCCGATGGCCATCAGCAAGGCCGGGGCCGCAGGTTTGGGGCAATTGATGCCAGGGACAGCGCGGGACCTTGGCGTTTCAAATCGCTTCGATCCCAAGGCGAACATCTTGGGTGCAGCCCGATACCTACGCCAGATGCTGGACAAGTTCGGGGTAGTTCATCTGGCCCTCGCTGCCTACAACGCAGGTCCAGGTGCCGTCGAGCGCGCAGGCGGTATTCCTCGCAATGGCGAGACGCCGGCCTATGTGCGCGAAGTGCTGCGCCATTGGCGTTTTTGATCGGGGGGTGTTGTGAGCGCGGGTCGAATACGCGTCTCGGGAATTTTAACCCGCGGTAGACGCGGGATGTTCCTGACCACGACAGACGAAGTCTGGATTGTCGAAGGCGATGATGTCCGTGAGGACTTCATCGGATCTACAGTGACCGTTGAGGGCGTTGTCGCGGGTATCGACCACTTACAGGCCGATTGGATTGGCATTTCAGATACTACCACGTAACGAGTTGCCTCATGCTGCTTCCGATAGGGACGAGTCACCTCCAGCGGCAAGCGGGATGATCGCCTGAGCTGCCAAGGTATCCAGACCATCCGCAATATAGCGAGCATAATGGCGCTCGATCATTGCGATACTCGTATCATGAATTGCAGCGACTAGTCGGGTCGGGAGATTGGCGCGGATGCCTCTCACTATCGAGGAATGTCGAAGGGCGTAGGGGATCACATCAGGGAGACCAGCTCTAATTCGAATATCTCCCCAGGGACGCACGATCTCACTTGGTGTCTGCCATGGGCCTCGTGAAGACCGCTCCCACCGGATAGTCCCGGGTTGTTGACGATAGCGCCAGCGCTCGAACAGGGGCGCACCCTTGCTCCTCCCCGTGACAATCGGCATCAAGACTTCAAGAACGTCACGTCCGACTGGCACCGAGATCAGATTCACCTTCCCTCCCCGACCTTTTCGGCTCGGCGGCATCATCAAGCGACCCGAAACGGTTTGAACGTCCATCACTCTTAGTCGTGTGACCTGCGAAAAGCGGGCACCGCTGGCCGCCATGGCCAGAATGAGTCGGTACAGATCACCTTCCCAGCCTTGAGCCCGATCGACTTCAAGTGTTGCAGCCATTAGGCTAGCCACTTGATCGTCAGAAAGAATCTGGTTTTCCCTCGCGACTACGAGATCATCATCGTCATCGGCTTCGTGGACGATCGTTCGCAGGCCTCGCTTGACGGTGCTCGAGAGCCCCGGTGGCAGACGCGAGTAGTGCCGCTCTGCACAGCTGTTCAGCGCAGCCTTGAGATCATTGACCACCCGCTGAACTCCTGCTGGCTTAAAGTCATTCGGCAGACTCGCCCGCCAACATTGCAGGTCATCTTCGGTCAGCTTGTGAAGAGGAACGTCCGCCAAGGAGGCAGCTGCTACTGCCGCCCGCTTGCCGCGTGCCGGTCGTCCGATGACCAGCTTTTCTAGACGACGGGCTGCATCCGACCGAACTTCCCGACCAGTCCGGCGTCTCTCGCGAGCGTCACGTACCTCGATGTAAGCTTCGACGGCCGAACGAACCGTCAGCGGTGGACCCTCTGCTGCGGCCCTAGCTTCCGTTCGTGCTTCTGCGACCTGCGCAATGGCCACTTTGACCGCCGCTCGATAATCGAGTGTGCCCACGTTGATGGTGTCATCGGCGGCCCCAAGGGAAGACTGACGATATCCTTGGCCATTTCGCCACCGGACGAGCCAGACGCCGCCGCGCTTTGCCTTGCGGTAACCCAGATGGATGTCAGCATCCAGGCTGCGCCAGTGAAGACCAACGTCCAAACGTCGGCGAGCTTCGCGAGTGGTCAGTGGTGCATCGTTGATCGTTCGAGACATTCTAGATTCCGCAAAACCGTCAAATATACGTCAAATAAGCCCATGCGTGATTTTGAGGATAGATGCGGACGAACTGGAATGCAAGTGAATGATAAATATGGATGTTTATGGAAACAAGCGGACTGGTGAAATACGAAAAATATGCCGATTTTGGCACCCTCTCACGGCTGAAACACGGGTTCGAGTCCCGTAGGGGTCACCAGCCGTAAGAGATGCCAGGCAGGCCATGCGAATGGCTTACATGGCCCCTTCGTCTAGCGGTCTAGGACGCGGCCCTTTCACGGCTGAAACACGGGTTCGAGTCCCGTAGGGGTCACCAACACGCCTCAAACGGCATCCCCAGGCAAGCCTCGTCCGTTACAGAACCTGCCGCTTTCAGCTTAGGCGCCATTCCACGCAAGCCCGCGTCAGGACCGTTCACGACCGGACCAGCTGCCCCCGTCGCGAGGGCGACGCCATCGCGGTGAATGCAATCGCGGCAAGCCTCATCGCACACAATCGAGCGCGGCGAACGCGCCGCTTGACCGGCCTTGGCCCTCCTTGCCCTGCAGCAAGGATATCTGCCGCCAAGGAGCCATGCCTTTCCTCTCTGGCGGCTACTCCCCGCTGGCGGCTACCGGCCCAGGTCGGAGCCCGGACCGGTGCCATCCAACAGCGCAACTATTTTACTGGCGAAAGCTGCCCCAGGTCGGCGTCGAGCGCGTCCAGCCTGGCCTGCGTAAGAAGCTGCGGCATGTAGCCCTTGAGCGCTTCCAGGGTCATCCCCCGCGCCATCCCAAGCTGCGGGTTGTTCACGAGTTCGGGAAAGTGCTTCGCAAGCACCGCCTTGGCCTGGGCATCATCCAGCATCTCGCCGATAGGCGTCGTCAGGCTCGTTATGCTTCCAGAGTTGCGGGCATCGGCCATCTTGCGCAGAGTTTGCTCGATCTCCTGTCCCCAGGGATCGCGCTGGGCGACCGCTTGTCCCGACGCGGAAAAGTCCATGATCCTGTCTTCGGCGCGGCTGTATTTCGGCCATTCCGGGAGGCCGGATCCATTGGGATTGCCGGTCTTGACGAAGTTGAGCAGGTAGCTGCTCACCGTCTCTCCCACGGCCTCGTCCTTCGCACTTGTCGCGGCGCCGTACTTGATCGCGGTATTGTCCAGGAAATACGGGATCTCGGATGCATGCTGCGCCCCGGGCTTGCCGATCGAATCCGAGACGTAGGAGAAACGATAGCTCCAGACCGGAACGCCCTGATCGGAAATCACGCCGGCCGCATCGCGTGCACCGGCGATCATGTATCCGCTCTTGCCGCCGATATCCGCGCTTGTAGCGCCGATCATCATCGGCACCTTGGCAAAGCGCCCCGCAGCGTAAGCCTTGCCCGTATCGACCAGCACGGTGCCATCGACAAAGGGCGCGGCATTCGTATCGGGCCCCTCGCCTCGGTGCATCAGATTGAGCCCGTCGGTAACCTCATCGGCCGAGAGCGCGCGCAGCCGGGCCAAGGCATCGGGCGCATCCGGATCTATGCCGTGGCGACGCGCGAAGTTCTTGCCGATCTCCTCGACTTCGGAGAGCGACTTGCCGCCTT
Organism: Novosphingobium pentaromativorans US6-1; assembly: GCF_000767465.1. NCBI lineage: Bacteria > Pseudomonadati > Pseudomonadota > Alphaproteobacteria > Sphingomonadales > Sphingomonadaceae > Novosphingobium > Novosphingobium pentaromativorans. Next base: position 3,975,555 of record NZ_CP009291.1, on the reverse strand, counting down.
CCGAGCGGCCGTTCCCGCCCGACATCACGACCGCGCGCTGGAACAGGCCCTGCGACAGCGGCGACGTTGCAAGCTGATGGACCGACATCCCGCCGGCGCTTTCGCCCACGATCGTCACGTTGTCCGCATCACCGCCGAAGGCGGCTATATTGCGCCTGACCCATTGGAGCGCGGCGATCTGATCCATGGTGCCGTAGTTGCCCAGCCTGCCATCGTCCGGATCGTCCTTCGTCAACTGGGGAAAGGCGAAAGTGCCGAAGCGGCCGACGCGATAATTGAAGCTGACGAAGACAATGCCTTCGCGCGCCAGGTTGGCGCCGGCGTACGTCGGCGGCGAAGCCCCGCCGTTAACGAACCCCCCGCCATAGATCCACACCATGACCGGCAGGCGCTGCCGGTCGTTCGCTGGACGCCAGACATTGGCATAGAGGCAATCTTCGGCCGGCTGCGTACCCAGCGGCGCGGCATCGCTGGGAAAGGGAACCTGCATGCAGTCGTTGCTGTACTGCGCCGTCTCACGCACGCCCGACCAAGGCTTCGCCGGCTGCGGCGCGCGCCATCGCAGGGCCCCGATGGGCGGACGGGCGAAGGGGATCCCTTTCCAGCTCAGGACGCCGTCGACTTCGCTTCCGCGAATGCGCCCGCTTTCCAGCGGCACTTCGGTAGAGCTGGCCGACGCGGCCGGCGGCAATGCAGCCGGGGCGGCGATTGCCAGCAGGATCGTTAGCGTCCTTCGCAACATGACGGTTCTCCTCTCTCGCTTGTACATTAGTCCAGTCGACATCTTCAGTTCAGTCAACGCCTTCGACCTGCCGCCATCGGCCCGTGATTCCCGGGCGAATCAACGTCTTCGAGCGCCCGGGTAACCGTGCCTTCGGGCGACCTATGTAATCAGCAGCGTCTCCTCTTCAGGATCGATCGGCAGTTCGTCACCGGGCTGGCGCGGCGTGACCAGCCTTGCCAGTCGCGGCTTGAGCCAAAGTTCCCAACCGTCGACGATTTCGTAGACGACCGGAACCAGGATCAGGGACAACGCCGTGGAAGTGATCAGGCCGCCGATCACCGCCAATGCCATCGGCTGCCGGAATTCGGCGCCTTCGCCTATCCCCATGGCCGTAGGCAGCATCCCCGCGGCCATGGCCAGGGTCGTCATCACGATCGGCCGGGCCCGCTGCTGGCAGGCATTGCGGAGCGCGTCCTTCACCGGTTTGCCCGCCCGCTCCTCCTCGATCGCGAAATCGACCAGCAGGATCGAATTCTTCGCGCATAGCCCGAGGAGCATCAGCAAGCCGATCAAAGCCGGGAGATCCAGCGCCATTCCGAAGATATGCAGGGCTGCGAAGGCCCCGAACAGCGAAAGCGGAAGCGCTGCAAGGATGACGGCCGGCTTGAAGAAGCTCCGGAACAACAGCACGAGCACGGCGAAGGTCAGCCCGATACCGGCGACGATGGCGATGACGATGCCGCCGAACAGTTCGGCCATGGCTTCGGCGTCGCCCACGCGCGCTTCCTGAACGCCATCGGGAAGCGACTGCATCACGGGAAGCGCATGAACCTCGCGCAGGGCATCGCCAATCGTTGCGCCCGCCGCAAGATCGGCCTGGACCGAAACGCGCCGTTCGCGATCGTAGCGGATGATCTTCCCGGGGCCTGCCTCGAAACGCAGATCGGCGACGGTCGACAACGGAGTTGTCCCCCCGTTAAGCGTGGGGACGCGCAGTGCAGACAGGGTGGCCAGGTCGGCGCGCGCCGCCTCCGGCAAACGCACGCGAATGGGGATACGACGGCTGCCGTCGGTGAATTTCGCGACATTGGCGTCGATGTCGCCGATCGTCGCCACGCGCAGCGTCTGTGCGATCGTCCGGCTGTCCACGTTGAGCCGCGACGCTTCCAGGGGCTTTGGCGTAACCACAAGCTCCGGGCCCGGCGGCGGCGGGACTGCACGCGGATCTACGATAGAGGATACATGGCGCATCTCGCGCAGCAGCTTGTCGCGCGTGGCTTCCAGAAGATCGCCGTCCTCGCCCGACAGGACGATTTCGACCGCAGCCATGCCGAAGTCCCCCTGGTTGGAGAGCCGCACATCGGGAATGCTCCTGAGCAGCGGACGGATCGACTGCCGGAAGCCTTCCGTGCTCAATTCACGATCCTGCTTCAGGATGACGGTAATCGTGCCTTCGCGCAGATCGCCGCCCGCGCCGCCTGCCAGGCCGGATTCGCTCGCCGACCCGACCTGGGCGAAGACATGATCCACGTCGGCCTGCCGACGCAGCAACCTGCTCGCCCGCTCTACCGCCGCATTCATGTCGTCGCGCGTGGCGCCCGGCGGCCCCTGCACCTGAAGATAAAGATATCCTGATTCGCTGGCCGGCCTGAATCCGGTCGAGAGCGTGCCAGCCAGAAACAGGGAGGCGACAAAGACGCCCGCACCGAGCAGCGTGGCGCGCCAGCGATGATCGAGCATCCAGTCGAGCAGGCGGCTGTAGCGGCCCTCGAATGTCCCCGGATGCTTTTCCTCGCCCACGTGCGGTTTGAGGAAATAGGCCGCCAGAAGCGGGGTAAGCAGCCGCGCCACGATCAGCGAGAACAGCACCGCGATCGAAACCGTCAAGCCGAACTCGCGAAAGAACTGCCCGGCGGAACCGGGTATCAGGGAGACCGGGAAGAAGACCACCACGATCGTGGCAGTGGTTGCCACCACGGCCAGGCCAATCGCATCGGCGCCGATGATGGACGCGCGATACGGACTGAGCCCCGCCTCGATCCGCTTCTGGATATTCTCGATCTCGACAATCGCATCGTCGACGAGAATGCCGATCACAAGCGTCAGCCCGAGCAGCGTGATCGTATTGAGACTGAAGCCCATCGCCGACATCACGATGAACGTGGGAATGAGCGAAAGCGGCATGGCGACCACTGCGATCGACGTCGCGCGCCAGTCCCGCAGGAAGAAGAACACAATGAGGGCGGCCAGCACCATCCCTTCGATGAGAACGTGCTTCGTGGAGGAAAAGCTGTGCCGGGTCGTATCGACGGTCGAGACGATCTTGGTGAACCGGACGTCCGGATAATGTTCCGCAAGCGTAGCAACGGCTTCGCGAATGTTGTCCTCCGTCGATACGTCGCTGGCATCCTTGGTCTTGTTGACCTGGAAGCCGATAACGGACCGCCCGTCGAGACGCGCGAAACTCCTCACTTCCGACGATCCGTCGCCGATATCGGCGATGTCGGTGAGCCGCAGATAGCCGCCCTGCACCGGAATCATGACCTTACGCAGCGCATCGACCGAGGCCGCGGAGCCGACGACGCGGATGGTCTGCTCGCGCGCACCGACATCGGCACGTCCGCCCGTTTCATCGGCAACGAATTGGGACAGAGCCTGATTGATCTGGGCGGCGGTGATGCCGCGCGCGGTCATGCGATCGGGATCGAGGATCACGTTGATTTCGCGGTCGACGCCACCCACCCGCGATACGCGGGCAACGCCAGGTCTTGCCTGCAGCGCGCGAGCGACCCTGTCATCGACGAACCAGGACAGCTCGGATGCCGACATGCCCGGTGCCTCGACAGCGTAAGTAACTATCGGCGCACTGTCGATGTCGAGCCGCTGCACGGTCGGCGGATCGATCCCGGACGGCAGTTGCGTGCGCGAACGCTCGACAGCCGTGCGCACCTCGTCGATCGCCTTTTGCATATCGGTGTGCAGCGTGAACTCGATTGTCGTCGTCGAAGAGCCCATCACTACGGTGGAACTGATATGCTTGACGCCCGCGATCCCGGCGACTGCGTTCTCGATGAGACGCGTCACCTGGTTTTCCATCGCCTGCGGTGCAGCGCCATCCTGCGTGACGGTGACCGAGACGACCGGCGAAGACACGTTCGGAAACTGCTTCACCGGAAGCTGCAGGTAGGCCACCGCCCCCGCCAGGGTCAGGGCAATGAACAGAACCACGACCGGGATCGGATTGCGCACCGACCATGCGGAAATTCTGAGGCTCATCGTGCCGCCTCGGTCGAGGGATTGACCTTGTCGCCTTCCAGCACGAACGCGCCGCCCGAAAGCAGGACCCGAGTTCCCATCGGTGGTCCCGCAACAAGCTCCACATAACCTGAGGATCGGATACCTGTGCGTACCGGGACGGACTTGACGCGATTTTGCTTGTCCAGGGTCTGGACCTGCGCTCCGGCCGCACTCATGCGGATCGCCGTCTCGGGCACTGCCGGCACGGGCCGGTCGGAGGATTGGAAGATCGCCTTGGCAAAGCCTCCCGGGCGGATGTCCGACGAGACCGGCAATGCAATGCGCATGCCGACAAGGCCCGTCTCGGAATCCACGCTGGCTCCGATCAGGCGCACCTTGCCTTCGACGCGCCGACCCGATGCCAACAAGACCGCAGCCCTGTCTCCTGCCTTGACCGACCCTGCCTTGGCCTCGGGCAATTCCGCGTCGAGTTCCACCAGATTGTCGCGCAGGATCGTAAACATGACGCTGCCGACCTGCGAGGTATCGCCCGGCCTGACGCTGCGCTCAATGACCGTGCCGCTTACGGGGGCCCGGATGACCAGTCGCTGCTTGCGCACCTGCAGGTCGCGCAGCTGTGCACGCGCGACATTCACCTGCGCTTCGGCCGTTCGCACGGCAATGCGCCGCTCCGCAATCGCCTCGTTGGACAGCACCCCGGTATCGTCGAGCCCGCGGACCCGTTCGGCTTCTGCCCGCGCCCGATCGGCCGCAACCCGCTGCTGGTCGAGCGTGGCCTGCGCTTGCGCTATCTGAGGTGCCAGAAGACCGTCGTCGAGGATGGCGAGCGGCTGCCCCTTGCGCACCGCAGCGCCCTCCTCGACCAGAACACGGTCGACACGATAGCCGGCAATCTCGGGCGAGACGGCCGCCAATTCCCGCGCCACGAGTTGTCCCGAAGCAGTGAGTCCCCCGCTGAGAGATCGCGCAGCGACCTTGCCGACCGATACGCTCTGCGCGGCTTCGGTCGGCGTCGGCTCCGGTGCGCTATGGCACCCGGCAACGGCAAGGCAGGAAATGATGGCAAGTGAGGCAATGCGATATGTCATGCGAATTCCTGCTCAGCGTGACGAGGTAAGGATCATGCCGTAGGCATCGGGGTCGCTCACAGGCGCCCACCCGCCACCGAGCGATCGATAGGCGGCCACGACGTTCTGAAGCGCTTCGGCGCGCAGCTTGGTTTCTGCCACGCGCGCGGCGCGCCAGGATCGTTCCGCCTGCAGCAAGGCCGTCAGGTCTGTCAGTCCGAGGCGATACCCCTTGCTCGCGGCGTCAAAGGCGAAGCGCGAGCGTTCTTCCGCCCGGCCGAGTGCAGCCAGGCGCTTGCGGTCGGTCGCGACCTGAGCGAGTGCGCGTTCCGCCTCCTGATAGGCAGTCTGGACCGCGCGTTCGTAGGAAATCACGGCCTGTTCCCCCTGGGCCGCGCTGATCCTGAGCTGCGCCAGGAGACGCGGCCGGTCGAGGATCGGCAGGGCCAGTGCGCTACCGATACTCCACACCAGGCTGGTGCCCGCCACCGCGGAAGCGCTCTTGCTCAGGCTGACCCCGGGCTGGAGATCGAAGCGCGGAAACAGGGCGAGCCTGTCGACGCGGACCTGCGCAACCGCGGCCGCAAGCTGGGCCTCAGCAGAGCGCACGTCGGGCCGGCGCGCCAGAAGAATGCCCGGAATGCTCTCGGGCAGTGCGCTGGGGGACGTCAGATCTGTCGAAATCGAAAGCGAATCCAGAGGATCGGTCGGCCTGCCCGCGAGCACCAGGATCGCACGCTTGCTGGTGTCCAGCGCGTTCGCGAACTGGGCGACTTCGGCCTCCGCGTTGGCCTCCTCCGTTTCCAGTCGTGCCGCGTCGATCCCTGCAGTTATGCCGCGTTCCACGCCGAGCCGCGCCACGTCTGCAAGTTCTTTCGCAATCCTCAGGCTTTCCTGCGCATTGGCCAGCTGGGCAGCATATCCACGCGCGGCGAACAGATTGGTCGCCATGTCGGCGGCAAGACTGACGCGAGTTCCTTCGTAATCGAACACCGCCGCCGAAAATGCAGACCGCGCCTGATCGCGAGTAGCCCCGATCCGACCGAAGACGTCGAGTTCCCAACTGGCATTGAACGACAGGTTGTAGCTATCCATCGCCCCGCTCGGGTTGAAGAGGGAGCCCAGGTCGTATCCCGGCGTATCGGAGCCGGTCGAAATGGTCGCGCCGCCCGACGAAAGCTGCTTGTTGTAACTGCGCGTCGCTCCGCCCTGCAGGTTGCCGCTGGGCAGCGTTGCCCGTATCGCGCCAAGTCTGACGGCCCGCGCTTCCTTGAGGCGGGCGAGCGCCATCCGGGCGTCTGTACTCGACGAAAGTGCCTGCGTAATGAGCTGGGTAAGCTGATCGTCCTCGAAGCCTGCCCACCAGTTGTCGATAGCAGCGGGCTGGCCGGATGCATCACCCCCTGAAGCATCGCCTTCGAACTGGGCAGGCAGCGCAAGGTTCGGGGCCGGCAGTCGCACGCTGGGCGCACAGGACGATGTGAGAGCCAGGGCGCTCGCCAGAACGACCCCATTGAAAACACGCACGATAGTCTCCCGACTCCACTTGGAGGTCGTTATTCGTACGTTTGCGTTCGATTGTCAACTGCTGCGACGCACCTGTCACGGCGCACGGGCACTTACCAGGCGGAGCGACCGCCGACCATAAGCGACGTGAGACGCGAAACGAACGCGGCGCAACTGTCGTCGGTCATGTGCTCGTCCGAGCGATGCAGATAGTACCAACCGAAAACCGCGCTGAGAAACGCATCGGCCACGCCTTCCGGGTCCACGCAAGGTGCCGAAGCCTCTTTCGCGGTACTGCGCACATCGTCAGCCAGCATGTGAAGGAGATACTTGAAACCGTCGACGTTGAAGGCCCTGCTCAGTTCGGGCAGACGGTCGAATTCGGAGTCCAGCAGGCGCATGAAGGCGCTGATCTCGGGCGTCCGCAGCATCCTCAGGACGGCAACGCCGCGGCGGAAGAAGCGGGTCGGAAGCGGAACACCCTCGGAGATCGGCTCACCGGGCGTGAGTGCACGCCAAGCGGCAATTCTCTCTTCGGCGACAGCCTTGAACAGGGCCTGCTTGTCAGGATAGCGCGCGTAGAGAGTCCCCTTGGACACGCCGGCAGAGGCCGCAACGGCTTCCATCGCCGTTTCCGAAAACCCCTTGTCGAGAAACATGGTGCGCGCCGTCGTCAAGATGACATCGTCGATTGCGGCCACCTGAGCGGAACTGGGCCGTCCGCGCTTTGAAACGAAGCCTTTGCTCTCTTTGGTTTTCGTCTGTTTCTGCAATGCCATTCCGTCGCGGAACCCTGATTGATGGAGCGGGCCATTAATCACGCCTCGCATATCAGCGCAACCGCCAAAGCCTGTAGTTTCGGACATGTCCAGGGCCCGACCGGGCACGTGCGTCCATCGGGTAACGAACACGTCCGATCGAAACGGCAAACGCCGCCCGGCATGAAAGCCGGACGGCGCCTGCAAAGCGAGCCCGCGGCAGGAGGAGGAGGAACCGCGGGATATCGCCATTGCTTTATCGACTGCCGAAGCTGAAGCGGACCTGCAGGCCCACTTCGCGTGGCGGTGTATAAGATACCAGACGGTAACCCGGCGATCCGAACACCGAGGCAAGGTCGCCGGCGACGTTGTAGACGTCGGTCGAACGGCTCGTGCGAACGCCGGTTCCGGTTACGTTGCGCGCAAACAGCGACACGTCCCAAGCGCCGTCCGGCGAACGGACGCCGGCATAGAGATTCAGAAGTCCGTAGGCGGGAACGACCGAGCCCTCGTCGCGGCGCGGGTTGCGGGCATAGTACGTGAGCAACCCGCGAAGGTAGCCATCGACCTGCCCGATCGGCTGCTGCAGTTCGGACTGCGCCGTGAGCGTCCAGATCGGTTCGCGTGAAACGGAACGGTTGGACTTGCAGGTGGCAAGCGCCGTACCGGCCTGCACGAAATCCCCGACCGTAGGCGTTCCGGTATCGGCCACACCGTCGAAATTGGAATCTCGGCAAGGGACCCTGTCGTCGTCGACACGACCGTTCGCATAGCTGAAGGCGGCGCCGATGTTCCAGTAAGGCGTCGCCTGGAAGGCTGCGTCGATATCGAAGCCCTTCACCACGGCGCGCGCGCTCGAGTTCACGACGATGGTGTCGACGCTCTGCGCAACGCCGTTGTCGTTCAGATAGGGAATATTACCCTGCTGGAACAGGAGCCCGTCGAACTTCTGGTAATATCCGGCGATGTTCAGGCGCAGCCTTCGGTCCAGAAGGTTCGTCTTCAGGCCGACTTCGTAGGACGTCGACTTTTCCGGGGGCAGGAAGCTGAGCTCTGCAAGCGTGGGATCGTTGCCCGCATTGGAATAGGTATTGTTGCCGCCGCGGCGCCACGAACTCGCCACCGATCCGTATGCGAGCACTTGCTCGGAAAAGCGATGAGACAGGGACACGTTGAAGACGAACGGGTGACGCGTGTTCTTGGTCGCCGTATCGGTGATCGGGACCGGATTGGCGCTGATCGCGACGTCGCAGGCCCCGCCGCCGTAGGTGCTTCCAAGTCCCGCCAGAGAGCAGGGGAATCCGATCGGCGTCGAAATGTAACCGCTTCCGAGGAACACCTGAGACGTGTTGTCGACCGACGAGATGATATAGCGACCACCTGCCGACAGTTCCGTACTGGGCGTAAGGTGCAGGGTCACGTTACCGAACACCGCGTGTTCGACGCCCTTGCTGTCGAAATTGATCAGCACGGGCAAGGTGAACTTCTCGTTCAGTGCCTGCGGATCGGGGGTCGCCCCCGGGGCACCGAAGGCACCCGGCAGGTAAGCGCCGATCTGCTGCCCGCGCGTCTTGGCCGTGGCACGCGAGAAGAAATAGCCGACCGTATAATCGAGGAAGCTGGGCCCGCTGTCCGAAGAGATGCGCAGTTCCTGCGTGATAGACTGGGAGACCGTGCGCAGCGGCTGCTCCAGGGTGCGGCCCGGAATGAAGTTGACCTTGTCCGTCGCGTTGACGCTGGGCGTATCGACGTGCGCGTAACCACCGACATAGCTGACCCGGTGCCCCAGGACCGACCAGTTGATCTGGGCGGTGACCTGGTGCCCCTTGAGCCGACGATCGCCCGGCACTTCGTCGACGGCACTGCGGTCGCTCGCACTCAGCGCCGGACCGTTGTAGTTGGCAGGCGCCGTGGAGACCACGCCGCCGACCGCGCCATCGCCTTCCACAGCGTCGTACTGGCGCGCGCGCTGATCGAGATACTGGTAGGTGACCATCGCGTCGAGATTGCTGGACGGCGTGAAGCCGATCGAAGCCCGTCCACTCAGATCGCGGCGATAGGGATGCATGCCCCCGTTCACGCTCTCGACGAAATTGCCGTCGCTTTCGTCCATCAGACCAGCAAGACGCACAGCCAGCACGTCGGTCGCAATCGGAACATTGAGCGCGGCCTGACCGTTGATCGAGCCCTTGTCGCTTCCGAGCATGCTCACATAGCCGCCCCACTCGACAGGATCGGGACGGCGCGTACTGACGGTCAACGCACCGGAAGGCGCTGTACGTCCGCGCAAGGTGCCTTGCGGACCACGCAGAACTTCGATGCTCGCGACGTCGTACATCGCCGAATAGGCCAGACGCGAATCGGTCGGCACTTCGTTGACGTAGATATCGACGGTAGGCGATCCGCTGGCGCCCTTGTCGAAGGAAATACCGCGCAAGGAAGGCGCCGGCTCGCCGCCGTTGAGAACGCTGCTGTTGCCCAGCGAAAGCCCCGGAACGATTGCGGCTACGTCTTGAAATTCGGTGATCGCGAGCTTCTTGATCTCGTCACCGCTCACAGCCGTCACAGCCTGCGGGACGTCCTGAAGGCGCTCGCTTCGGCGCCTCGAAGTGACCACGATTTCCTGGGGCACTGCGCCTTCGCCGGAATCAAAACCTGCACCGTCGGACTGCGATTCCCGGGCCGCGCCCTCCACCGCTCCATCGACGAGCGCAGACTGGGCGTGCGCCTGCACGCCAGTCAAAATCGCTGCAACGCTGACACCAAAGACCAAAGATGACTTGATACGGATCATACACCCCTCACCAAAGCGCGGCTTCCCCTGTGGAACCGGCCGCTCGAGCGCGCCCTAAAATACAATTGAACGCCTACGTCAATTTAATTTTCGCACAAATGCGTTCAATTAATGGTCGATCAGCACCTTAGCTTCGCTGAAAGACCCGCTCTGGCGCGAACCGAGGCGCTCCGGGAGACCGGATCCACCCCTTTTCAGACGAACGGAAGACCCCGTGCACCCGCGATTCGCTCGCGAGAGAGGTATCAATAACAATCTTCGATATCGCTGCCCGCACCGATTACCCTGGGCGAATTCGCCCCGAACGGACATCCGGGGCTGTGGCGGCGACTGCCCGGAATTCACCGCGCAAGCCATCGACAGGACAGGACCCGGGCGCGGAAGCCGGGCAAAAAAAATGCCCCTCCAGGGGCAGTGGCCACCCGCCGCCCTCAAGTGGCGGCGGGTGGCGCAAGCAAATCCATCCCGGGACTGAAATCCCGGATAAATGAATTACTTGACCGGGATCTTGGCCAGGTCCGCGTCGATTTCGGCCAGAACTTCGTCGGTCACGGTATCGGGCGAATACTGCTGGATCCCGGCGAGAGTGAGGCCGCGCGCCATCGACACCTGAGGGTTCGCAGTGAAGCCGGGCATATGCTTGTCCAGCACTGCCTTGGCCTCCGGATTGTCGAGCAGAACGCCGATCTCGGTCTCGGAAGTGGAATAGTGCTTTTCAACTGCCTGCGCGCTATCGCCGGCGAGCGCCGACTGCGGATACGAACAAGCAGGCAGCGCTGCCACGACCAGAGCTGCGATCAAGAAACTACGCATGGATACCTCTCCTGGGGCTAGAATGGCTTCGCGAACGGCCACGATCGGCCGCGCTTATCAGGCTACATAGTGCCGATTCCGGCAAAGCGCCAGAGATTATCGCACTTGACCGTTCTGTTTTTTAGTTGGTACGCGCAAGTTTGGCTGAGGCATTGCCCCAGCATATCGAACGGGAGATGTTATCGTGAACGGAATTCGGGCTGCGATTATCGGTTGCTGCACCACTGCCATGCTACCTGTCGTGCCAACTGCTTCGGCGCGGACGTCTGCTGCTCAGCATGACACCGACCAGCTCGAGCGGACTGCGGATGCGCGTGCCGCCGAAGCCCTGCGCGAAATGACGGTGGAAGAGCGCAGGGGGCTTCTCCATGGCCCCATGCCGATGCTGGTACCCAAGGCCAAGCGCCCCGAGGACATGGTCATCGGCGCAGGCTACATTGCAGGTGTACCCCGCCTGGGCATTCCCTCCCTGCGCGAGACCGACGCCAGCCTGGGTGTGGCCAACCTGATGAATCAGCGCCCTGGTGACACGGCAACGGCGCTCCCGGCCGGCCTTGCCATCGCATCCACTTGGGACAGCGCGTTGGCGCAGCAGGCCGGCGCGCTGATCGGCAGCGAAGCGCGCGGCAAGGGCTTCAACGTGATGCTCGCAGGCGGCGTCAATCTCACGCGCGATCCACGAAACGGGCGCAACTTCGAATACTTCGGTGAGGATCCGCTACTGACCGGCGTGCTCGGCGGCCACATGATCGAAGGCGTGCAAAGCGCGGGCATCGTATCGACGATGAAGCACTTCGCCGTGAACAACCAGGAAACCGGCAGAAACGTCCTGTCGGCCAACATCGGCGAATCGGCGATGCGCGAGAGCGATCTGCTGGCATTCCAGTTCGCTCTCGAGATCGGCAATCCCGGCTCGGTGATGTGCTCCTACAATCGCATCAACGGCGAATTCGCGTGCGAGAACGACTTCCTGCTCAACCACGTCCTGCGCGACGACTGGGGCTTCAAGGGCTGGGTAATGTCGGACTGGGGCGCCGTGCACAGCACCGAGGCGATCATGAAGGGTCTCGATCAGCAATCGGGCGAACAGATCGACGGCAAGCCCTACTTCAGCACGATGCTCGACCAGGCCATCGCCGAGGGCCGTGTTCCCGAATCGGCCGCGGACAAGGCCGCCCATCGCGTTTTGCGCACCATGTTCGCGCGCGGCCTGGTCGACGATCCGGTCGATCCGAAGGGATCCCCCATCGACTATGACACCCACGCGCAGCTCGCGCAGAAGGTCGCAGAGGCGGGGATCGTTCTCTTGAAGAACGACGGCGACCTGTTGCCCGTTGCAAGCAGCGCGCACCGCATCCTCGTCGTCGGCGGCCATGCCGACGTCGGGGTCATTTCCGGTGGCGGATCGAGCCAGGTGCGTCCGGTCGGCGGCCCCGCTCTCGAGTTGAAAGGCCCGGAGCGCAATGGCCATGTCTCCCTCACCAACACCATCATCTACGTGCCCTCCTCGCCTCTCGAGGCTTTGCGTGCGGCGCTGCCGGATGCAAAGATCGACTTTGTCGACGGAAGCGACCTGCCGGCCACGGTCGATGCGGCCCGGCAGGCCGACCTCGTCATCGTCTTCGGGGAACGCTGGGATAGCGAATCGGTCGACGCGACGGACCTTTCCCTCGGTGCCGAGAAAAACGCGCTGATCGAATCCGTGGCAGGCGCAAATCAGCGAACCGTCGTGGTTCTGGAAACCGGCAATCCGGTGACGATGCCCTGGCTGGACAAGGTGCCCGCCGTCCTCGAAGCGTGGTATCCCGGCCAGCGCGGCGGCGAGGCGATTGCGGCGGTGCTGACCGGTACCGTCAACCCATCGGGACACCTGCCGATCACCTTCCCCGCCAGCGCGGAGCAGCTTCCCAATCCCGTTCTCCCCGGCTCGGACGCGCCGCCGCCCAGTTCCGACGAGAAGGCCGTTTACGGCATCCTCGCCAGCACCGCACCCTTCGACGTCACTTATCCGGAAGGCGCGGACGTTGGATATCGCTGGTTCGACCGCACCGAGGCCGCGCCCCTGTTCGCCTTCGGCCATGGCCTGAGCTACACCCGCTTCGAGTACCACAATCTCGAAGTCTCGGGCGGCGACACCCTGACCGTGTCATTCGACGTGCGCAATGTCGGCGACCGCGAAGGTGCGGACGTCCCGCAGGTCTATGCCCGGGGGACCGGGACCAAGCGGCTCATCGGCTGGGAGCGGGTGACGCTTGCCCCCGGCGAAACGCGCCGCGTGACGGTGACGGCCGATCCCCGGCTGCTCGCCAGCTTCGATTCCGAGGGACACAGGTGGAAAGTCGCGTCGGGTCGCTATGCGGTCGAAGTAGGCATGTCTGCAATCACCCCGGTGCTGAACGGCGCGGCCAAGCTGAAGGCCCGTTCGCTCAAGCCGTGATATCCTCGGTGCTCTGCGAGCGGTGGACCGAACCACCGCTCGCAGACGCCGATCAGACCAGCTCGAACGTGGCGTGCGGCGCGTCCGCACTTTCCGCGGAAGGCGCTATCCAGACGTCGAAGGTACCGGGTTCGACCGTCCATTCCATGCCATCGCCGACAAACGTCAGGTCGGCCCGCGTCAGCGTGAACTGAACGGTCTCGCTCTGTCCCGGCGCAAGCCGCACCTTGCGGAAGTCCTTCAGCTCGCGCACCGGGCGCGTCACGCTTGCAGCACGGTCGTGGACGTAGAGCTGCACCACTTCCTCCGCGTCGCGCGTACCGCTGTTGGTCACTGTGGCGCTGACGGTCAGGCTACCGCCGCTTTCCAGCTTCGCGTTCCCGACCGACAGGTTCGAATACGCGATCTTCCCGTACGTGAGGCCATGACCGAACGGGAACAGAGCGCTGTTCGGTATGCCCTGGTAATGCGCCTTGAATCCGCTCAGCCTGCCGACCGGGTCGGGCCGCCCCGTCGACTTGTGGTCGTAATAGTAAGGGGCCTGACCCGCATTGCGCGGGAAGCTGACCGGCAGGCGCGCACTTGGCCCGGTTTCGCCGAAGAGAATGTCCGCAATGGCCGTGCCGCTTTCTGTTCCCAGGAACCAGGTCACCAGGATTGCCGAAGCATCGACCACGGCGCCTTCCAGCGCCAGGGCACGACCGTTCTTCAGGACAACCACGACCGGCTTGCCGGTTGCCGCGACGGCTTCCGCGAGCGCCTGCTGTGCCGCAGGTATCTTGGGCTCGGCGCGCGATGCAGCCTCGCCCGAGAACATGGCTGGTTCGCCGATAGCGAGGACCACCACATCGGCCGCGCGCGCGGCGGCAACCGCCGCCTCGATACCGCCGTCAATCGCGTCTTCCGCCTTGGAGCCGGCAGTAACGGTGACCTGCGCGCCCTCGCCCACGGCAGCGCGGACGGCCGTCGCGAGGTCGACCGCATCGGCGTCGGTGCCGAACAAGGTCCACGGCCCCACAAGATCGCGATGACCTTCCGCGAAAGGCCCAATCAGGGCAATGCGCCTGTCCTTGCCCAACGGAAGGACGTCTCCCTCGTTCTTCAGCATCACGATCGAGCGCTGCGCCGCCTCGCGCGCAAGGGCCCGGTCCAGCGGAGGAACCGGGCGCGATGCCGCCGGCGAATTGATCCGCACGAACGGATCGTCGAACAGGCCGAGTCGATGCTTCAGTAACAGGACACGGCGCACCGCCTGGTCGAGCCGTGCCATGGGCACTTCGCCCGAACGTACCAGTTCCGGCAAATGTGAAAGGTAGAGGCCGCTCTGCATGTCGATATCGACCCCGGCCATGAAGGCGCGCTTGGCCGCTTCTCGCTCATCGGCGGCGAAGCCATGCGCGATCAGTTCTGCAATCGCGGTGTAATCGGACACGACAACGCCATCGAAATCCCATTCACCGCGCAGAACATCGCTCAGCAGCCAGCGATTGGCCGTGGCGGGAATGCCCGACAGTTCGTTGAACGCGGCCATCGTCGAAACCGCGCCGGCTTCGAACGCTGCCTGGAAAGGCGGCAGGTGCACTTCGCGCAAGGTACGCTGCGAAACATCGACCGTGTTGTAGTCCAGCCCTCCTTCGGCGGCGCCATAGCCGGCGAAGTGCTTGGGGCAGGCCAGCATCGTGTCCGGACGGTTCACGCCTTCGCCCTGGAATCCGCGCACGCGCGCAGAGGCCATCCGCTTGGCGAGCAGGACGTCTTCACCGACGCCTTCGACGGTCCGGCCCCAGCGCGCATCGCGCGAGACGTCGATCATCGGCGCGAAAGTCCAGTCGATGCCGGTCGCGGCCGCCTCGATTGCCGTGCGACGCGCGGTCCGTTCGGCCAGATCCGGCTCGAAGCTTGCGCTCTCGCCAAGCGGCACCGGGAAGACCGTGCGGAAGCCGTGAATCACGTCCGCTGCAAACATCGCCGGGATCTTGAGCCTGCTTTCGAGCGCGGCGCGCTGCGCGCGGCCCAGCCATTCGGTACCGGCAGCGTTGAAGATGCCGGTCAGCTGCCCCGACCGAATCATTTCCAGTTGCTGCTCGGAGCTTCGGTTGCTGAATTCGGGGTTGATGCGCAGAGCCGCCGGGCCGGCGATGGCGGACGTTACGAAGTTCAGCTGCCCCGCCTTCTCCTCCGGCGTCATCTGACCGACAAGGCGCTCGATCGACCGCGGCAGTTTGCCCGAAACCTGGGAAAGTCCCATGCCGAAGACGGGCCGGGACATCAGCGCCGCCGCGACCGCGCCCTGCATGAGCGTGCGGCGCGACACGCTTCCCTTTATCCGATTCATATCTCTCTCCTCGTGCAAGCAGCGGCGCAACTGTGGGCGCCGCTCGCTTCTGGAACAATGTCACGGCTGCCCTCGCGGCATGCCGACCGTGCCTGCTTCTGATAGCCGCCATGGACATTGGCAACAAGATAATCGAATGGTAACGTACGATTTAAACAACATCCTGCTCTTGGGTAGAGCGTTTTCGGACGGGAAGTATCAATGACAACCAACGACGCGAGTGGAAACAGGCCATCTGCCGTGCTTACCGGAGCCTTCGGCGAGGTTGGAGGCTGGCTTATCGGCGAATTGATCGGCCAGGGCTTCAGGGTCACCTGCTTCGATATTCCCTCCGATGCATCCCGCCAGAAGGAGCAGGTTCTGCGCAAGACGCATGCGTTCGATACGGTCTGGGGCGATCTGACCCGCGAAGAAGACGTTCGCGCGCTCATCGGCAAGGTTCGGCCCGACGTGGTCGTCCATGCCGCTGCGATCATTCCCCCGGCCACCTTTCGCCTTCCTGACCTCGCCGAGGCAGTCAACGTCGGTGGAACCCGCGCACTGATCGAGGCGTGCAAGAGCGAAGTTCCCCGCGCGCGCTTCGTGCTGGTCTCCAGCTATTCGGTTCACGGCCCCAGCAATCCACATCGCAATCCGGCGCCCTGGGACGGGGCGACCCCGCTCAACCCGCAGGACGATTACGCCAGGCAGAAAGTCGAGGCTGAGGGGATCGTCCGCGCCTCCGGTCTCGAACATGTTATCGTCCGACTCTGCGCGGTCTTTCCCATCGAGCGGGGTGGCTTCAACCCCGACGTCCTGCGTTTCACCTTCCTGCTCCCTTACAACCGGCGCGAACACGCCGTCGACGTCAGGGACGCCGCACTCGCGATCGCGAAGGCGGCCAGCGTCCCCGAAGCCGCCGGTGGCACTTTCGACATCGGCGGAGGTGAGGGATGGTCCGGCATCGGAGGCGAGATGCTGAACCGGTTGAACGAGAGCTTCGGCCTTGCGCCTCTGCCGCGCGAGGCATTTCGCGCGCCGGACCCGGAATCCGACCAGAGCTGGTATTATGAAAACTGGGTCGACACCGCAGCCAGCGAACAAGTCCTGCGTTACCAGCGCACGTCCTTCGCCGAATTTCTGAAAGAACGCAGGCGCCGCGCGGGGTTCTCGAAGTACGTCATCGCGCTCATGCGCGGTCGGATCAAACGCAAGCTGCTCAAGCTCTCGCCGTTCTACGAGCCTCGCGCAGGCGTCGACAGCGCGTCCTTCGAGCAGGCCGCGAAGCGGGTTCTGGGGCCCGATGCTCCCCGCCAGGACGATCGCTAGGCACCTGAAATCGCATTTCGCGTCCCCATCCCAGTGATGCGGACGGCGACGGGGCGGCCGGATCGATTTCGGCGCCCCGCTTGCGCCTCAGTCCATCATCGCGAACAGTGCCCAGGACAACGCCGTAGCCGCGATGAACAGCGGCCAGGACCAGTAGAAGCTGTGGCCCTCGATGTAGGTGTGCTGGATCGACAGCATGCCGCCCTGCGACCCGTTCGAGCCGATGATCAAAGACACGACCCAGGTCAGCAGAAAACCGGGAATAAGGCCCTTGAGGAATGTCATGGTGACTACCTGATTGATGTTCGACTGCAGCGGCAGTCTGACAGCGAATGGTTAAGATCCCGCTTCGCCGCCGTTTTCCCTCAGTGGAAGTCGCGTGACTTCGGGATCAGGCGTACATCGCGGGGATGCCCCCGGGGATAGCCGCAGTCGCGGTTCCCGGGCCCCGGCGGCTGCCACGGTTCTGCCGGCTCGAACGGCGCATCCTGCTCCTTCACCCCCAGTTGCTGCGCGCGGCCGGGCAGCGGATTGTTCACGTGATCGGCGCGGGCGATGGTGGCGGGCAGCAGGTCTTCGGAAAGGCGGTGGAGGTCGTGCGTCGCATCGGCAAGGTGCGCGGCGATCACGTGGATCACCTCGTCGTCGTATTCGACGCGCCCGCGCACTTCCATCAGCCGCGAGCCCATGATGACCTTGCGCTGGCGCTCCATGAGATCCGGCCAGACGACGACATTGGCGACGCCGGTCTCGTCCTCCAGCGTGATGAAGCACACCCCCTTGGCACTGCCCGGCCGCTGGCGGATGAGCACGACGCCCGCGACCTGCACCATCGCGCGATACTTGCGCGCCCGCAGGTCCGCCGCCCGCACGAAGCCGCGTTCGGCCAGCGAGGCGCGCAGGAATGCCACGGGATGGGCCTTGAGCGACAGGCGCTGGGTCTGGTAGTCGGCCACCACTTCCTCGCTCAGCGGCATCTGCGGCAGGCGCGTGGCGGCTTTCTCGGCCCCCTCGTCGCGCGCGGCGGCGGCGGCGAAAAGCGGCAGGTCGGGCGCGGCGATCAGGCTGCGCGCATCCCACAGGGCCTGACGCCGCGACAGCGCCAGCGAGCCGAAGGCATCGGCCGAGGCAAGCCGTTCGACCAGCGCCGGGGATAGCCCCGCCCGCTCCCGCAAGGCCCCGACATCGGCGAAAGCCCCCTGCTCCTCCCGTGCCGCGACAAGGCGGGCAGCGGCGTGTTCGGGAAAGCCGTCGATCTGGCGCAAACCAAGGCGAAGCGCGATGTGCCGGTCCAACCGGCCCCGATCGTCGGCCCACCCCGCTGCGGCCAAATTCGCCTGCTGCTCACCAGGCCTCGCCCCCCTCTCTCCAGCGGGGTGGGCATCGGCCCCCACCACTTCCAGCGTGCAGTCCCAGTCCGAATGATTGACGTCGGCGGGCAGCACCCTGACGCCGTGCTCGCGCGCATCCCGCACGATCTGTGCCGGGGCATAGAAGCCCATCGGCTGCGAATTCAGCAAGGCGCAGGCGAAGGCCCCCGGGAAGTGGCACTTGAGCCAGCTCGACACGTAGACGAGGTGGGCGAAGCTCGCCGCGTGACTTTCGGGGAAGCCATATTCGCCGAAGCCCTTGATCTGGTTGAAGCAACGCTCGGAGAAATCGGGATCGTAGCCGCGCGCGATCATCCGGCCGACCATCATGTCCTGCAGTTCCGAAACCATCCCGCGCGACCGGAACGTCGCCATCGCCTTCCTCAGCCGGTTCGCCTCGGCGCTGGTAAACTGCGCGGCATCGAGCGCGATCTTCATCGCCTGCTCCTGGAAGATCGGCACGCCCAGCGTACGCGCGAGGATCGAGGACAACTCGTCGGGCGGACCGTGCTCGGGCCCCGGCGCCGGGATCGCCACGGCCTCCTCGCCGCGGCGGCGCTTGAGGTAGGGGTGGACCATGTCGCCCTGGATCGGTCCGGGCCGCACGATCGCCACCTGGATGACCAGATCGTAGAACTCGCGCGGCTTGAGGCGCGGCAGCATGTTCATCTGCGCCCGGCTTTCGACCTGGAACACGCCGAGCGAATCCCCGCGGCGCAGCATCGCGTAAGTCTCCGGATCCTCGCGCGGGACAGTGGCCAGGGTCAGCGGTCTTTCATGATGCTTTTCAAGAAGATCGAGGCACTTCCTGATACAGGTCAGCATCCCCAGAGCCAAGACGTCTACCTTGAGGATGCCCAATGCCTCGATGTCGTCCTTGTCCCATTCGATGAAACTGCGCTCGGGCATGGCGCCATTGCCGATCGGCACGGTTTCGGTCAGCGGTCCCTGCGTGAGGATGAAACCGCCGACGTGCTGCGAGAGATGCCGGGGCATGCCGATCATCTGCTCGGTCAACTTCAGAACGCGTCTGAGGTGCGGATCGGTCAGGTCCATGCCCGTCTCGCGGACATGCTTCTCGCCGATCTCCTTGCCGTAGCCGCCCCACACGGTGCGGGCGAGCGCGCTGGTCACGTCCTCGGACAGGCCCATGGCCTTGCCCACCTCGCGGATCGCCATGCGCGGGCGGTAGTGGATCACCGTCGCGCACAGCCCTGCCCGGTGGCGGCCATAGCGGCGGTAGATGTACTGGATCACTTCCTCGCGCCGCTCGTGCTCGAAATCGACGTCGATATCGGGCGGCTCCTTGCGCTCCTCGGAAATGAAGCGGTCGAACAGGAGGGCATGCCTGGCCGGATCGACAGCGGTAATCTCCAGGCAATAGCACACTGCCGAATTGGCCGCCGAACCGCGCCCCTGGCACAAGATCGGCGGATTCTGATTTCTTGCGAAATCAACGATATCCTTGATGGTCAGGAAGTACCTTGCGAGGTTGAGCTTGCCGATCAGCGCCAGTTCGCGCGCCAGGGTCTCGCGCACGCCTTCGGGCACGCCCGAGGGATAGCGCCGCACCGCGCCCTCCCATGTCAGCCTGTCGAGATGCGCCTGCGGATCGAGGCCGCCGGGGCAGATCTCCTCGGGATATTCGTACTGCAGTTCCTCGAGGCTGAAAGTGCAGGCATCGGCCAGTTCGCGCGCCGCCGTGACGGCATGCGGCCAGCGATCGAACAGGCGCACCATCTCTTCGGGCGATTTCAGGTGGCGTTCGGCATTGGCTTCGAGCGCCCATCCCGCCCGGGCCACGGTCGTCCTGTGGCGAATGGCGGTCATGACGTCCTGCAACGGCCGCCGCTCGGGCATGTGATAGAGCACGTCGTTGGTGGCAAGGATAGACAGGCCATGGGCCTGCGCCATGACGTCAAGCGCCTCGATCCGGGCAATGTCGTCCCCTTTGTGAAAGCGGCAGGCCGCCAGGTGCCGCAGGCCCGGCAGGCGCGCGACCAGATGCGGCAGGAGGACGCAAAGCGGGCCGGCCATCTGCCGCCCGCCATCCCGGTCCGGGCCGAAACCGCACTTCTCCCGATCCTCCTCTTCCTCCTCTGCGGGACGGGGAAAAACGACCACATTGCTTTCCACCGCGATCGTGAGCTGCATGTCCAGATCGCGCGGCGGCACCAGCACGAGATGCACGCCCTGCGCATGGGCGGCGAGCATCTCCAGCGAGATCTCGCACACGCCCTTCTCCTGCCACTGGCCCGAGAGCGTGCCCATGCGCCCTGCGGAAATCAGCTGGCAGAGACGTCCATAACCGGCGCGGTCGGCGGGGTAGGCAAGGAACACCAGCCCTTCGACCGTCTCGATACGGCAACCGATGACGGGCCGCAGCCTGAGCGTATGCGCCTCGGTGTGCAGGCGCACGACGCCCGCCATCGAATTGACGTCGGCAATCCCGAGCGCATCGTAGCCCAGCCTGTAGGCCTCGCTGACCAGATCCGCCGCATCAGAAGCCCCGCGCAGGAACGAAAAGCAGCTTGCCACCCCCAGCTCGACGAAAGGCGCACGCCGGGGCGGCACGACGCTGCCCGGGTCGATCTCGATGCGATGGCGCTCTGGCGTCAGCGGGGCTTCGGGCATGGCGGCGGTCCTAGGCGCAGATGCCCTGGAGGAACCATGCCGGCGTGCCGCCGCGCCCGTCGCCGACCACGCCGCTGCGGTAGATCCAGTAGCGTCGTCCCTGTCCGTCCTCGATGCGGTAATAGTCGCGCAGGCGTGCCGTCCCGCGTTCACGCCACCATTCGGGCGCAATGCGTTCAGGACCTTCGGCGCGAGCGATCTCGTGGACCTGCCCCCGCCAGCGGAACCGCTTGGGCAAGCCGTCCGGGGTCTCGTAAATCACCGCGATCTGTTCGGGCCGATCCAGCATTTTCAATGGCCTGAAGTAGAAATCGAAAGCTCCCTGCGAAGAGGTTTCGCGCTCCAGCGGCCCCTGCCAGCGCTGTGCCCGTTCGGGCAAGTGACTGGCGCGCGGCACCGGGCGGCGCACGGCCTCCTCGCCGAGCCGCACCGAGAGCCGGTCGATACAGGCGGCAAGGCTGGTGCCATGGGCTTCTGCCGCCGCCTCGAAATCCTGCTGGGACAAGGCCAGCGGCTCGCACCAGGGCGCGCGCATGCGGACCAGTTCGATGCCGAAGCCTGCGTCGAGCCCTTCCAGCTTGCGCCCGTAGAGACCGGCGATGTGTTCGGCCTCGCGGCTTGGCGCGGCCAGTTCGAGACGGCGCACCAGGACTTCGCCGTCGACTTTCCACAGCCCCAGCTCAAGCCGGCGCGCGCCCAGCGCTTCCCCCTCGAGCTGGCGGGCCATGTCCTGCGCCAGGTCGGCAACGACACGGTCGAGCAGGTCGCGGTGGCGGATCGGCTCCATCAACCGGCGCTGCACCAGCGGCGCATGGACGACGGTGACCGGCAGCAGCGGTTCGGGCACACGGCCCAGCAACTGATCCATGCGCAGCAGCGGATTGGCGGCAGCCGAGCGGCGATTGCGGAACCGGCGCGAAAGTGCATCGCGCGCCACCCCGCCCAGGTCGCCAAGGCGCTTGAGGCCAAGACGGCGCAGCACCGTGAGCACGTCGTCGTCAAGCCGCAGCGCCGCGACCGGCAAGCCGGACAGGCGCGCGGCGGGATCGTCGTCGGGATGCAGGATCGCCCCGTCCGGACCATGATGCGCCAGCGCCCAGGCCGCCCCGGCGGTCGGCGCGAGAGCCAGGCGCACCGACAGCCGGCGCCGGGCGAAAGCGGCCCGGGCATCGGCCAGCAGTGCCGCCTCGCCGCCGAACAGGTGGGCGACGCCGGTAACGTCGATGAGGAGCCCGTCAGGCGGATCGAGCGCGCTCCACGGCCCCCAGCGCATGGCCCAGGCGGCCAGGTTTTCAAGAAAGGCGAGATCGCCCGCCGGGTCCGAAGGCGCGACGGCGAGTTGCGGGCAGAGCGTGCGGGCATCGGCCAGCATCGCGCCCGGCTGGGCCCCGCCGTTCAATCCCGCATCATTCACCGCGGCAAGGCGCGGCCCATGCGCGGTCTCCGCGATCAACGCCAGCGGCTGTGCATCGGCGCCCTCGCCCGCCGCCAGCCCCTCGGCCAGCCGCCAGCGGTCGAGCGCAAGCTGCCTCAGCCAGATGGCGAGGATCCGGCGGGGCGGGGCGGCATTACCCGCGAGCTTGGACCGGCTGGGCATGGTGGGACGAAAAGCGGGATGGAGCGATGGTCGCGATGCCCCCTGCCCGTTCGGCCACCAACCGGCCGTCATCCCGCAGCACCCAGGTTCCCGGGGGATGGCGACGGGCGCGGAACAGTTCGGCCTGCCAGCTCGGCACGCCGGGCGCCTGCGGGTTCCAGCGCGGTGACGGCGAGGCGCAGGACTGCGCGCGCCAGCGCATGCGGGCGGAGGACAGGTCGGCACTTGCATCGAGACGGACCAGCCAGAGCGGCACGCCATGACGCTCGGCAGCAAGGCTGAGACGGCGCGAGGCGGTAAAGTCGAGCGCGCGGGGATTGCCGGTCACTTCGCCGAGAACGAAAGCGAAGTCGCGGCAGCGCAGCCCTTCCTCCAGCGCGAAGAGCGCATCTTCTGCGCTGCGGGCGGCGACATGGACGAGACGATGGCGCAAGGCGCGCGGCAGGCCGGGAAGATAGGGCCGGCCACTGCGCCGGAGCGCCTCGCGGTCCTGCACCCAGAGCCACATGCGATCCTCCTGCGCCTGGGCAGACGCCCCATCGGCGGACCGGGCGGCCATGCGGTCGAGCGCAAGGGCCAGGGCCAGGGCGGCACCGGCGCCTTCATTGCCCGCGGCGAACACCTCGCCATGGGGGACATCCCCGGAGACCAGGCCGGGACACCATGCATCGACCTGCCTTGCAGTGAGGCTGGCGGCAGTGGGAATGGAACTGATTTCGACCATCGAATCGCACCGGGAGCAAATAATGTTCTTATTATGTTCTCATTTGCCGGAGCTGGCAATGGTGCGGGTGTGGACAGCACTGGGGACAAGCCGGGGGATGATCGGGGCAAAACCGGGGCAAAAGCCCGGCACAACCCGGGATAACTTCCCGGCACAGCGAGCGGCAAGCGCGAGGATGGAAAGCATTCGCCTCCTCGCGCGAAAAGAAAAGGGGAGCCAAAGCCCCCCCTTTCCCTCAATCCGCGATCAGACGCATTAAAGCGGCGGAACCGGCTGCGGCGGCGCGTCGGGATCTTCCTCGTGCACCTCGATCCTGCCGAGGCCCACGTGGCTCTTGCGATAGCCGTAGGAGAAATAGACCACGAGACCGATGCCACCCCAGACCGGCAGCACCATCTTCGCCTCGAACGGCAGGTTGAAGAACAGGCCAAGGCAGCCCAGCACCGCGATCGGCGCGACCACCCACACCAGCGGGGTGCGGAACGGACGATGCCGGTCAGGCTGGGTCTTGCGCAGGATCATCACCGCCAGAGCGACCATGAAGAACGCGAAGAGCGTGCCCGAGTTCGAAATGTCGGCCAGCTGACCGACCGGCAGGAAGGCCGCGAAGAAGGCCACCGCAACGCCGGTGATCATCGTCACGATGTGCGGGGTCTTCCAGCGCGGATGGATCGACGCGAGCTTCTCGGGCAGCAGGCCGTCGCGGGCCATGACGAAGAAGATGCGGGTCTGGCCGAAGAGCATGATCAGGATGACCGAAGGCAGCGCCAGGAAGGCGGCCACGCCGATAAGGTCACCGATGCGTTCCCAGCCGATCGAGCGCAGAACATGCGCCAGCGCCTCGCGCGAGCAGACCAGCGGCTCGATCGTGCTGGCGGCAATCGCCTGGCACTGCGAGGCCAGCTCGGGCGTGCCGGGTGCAAGGATCTCGCCATTGGGACCGTTGACCGGCTGCGCGCCCAGTGCACCGATCGCACCCGCGGCCACCAGCAGGTAGAACACCGTACAGATGCCCAGGCTGCCGATCAGGCCGATCGGCACGTTGCGTTGCGGGTCCTTGGTCTCCTCGGCCGCAGTCGAAACCGCGTCGAAGCCGACATAGGCGAAGAAGATCGAGGCGGCCGCACCGACCGCGCCCAGACCTGCGCCATGGCCGTTGCCGAACCAGCCGTTGGGCATGAACGGTTCGAAATTGGCGCCCTTCATCACCGGGATCGTCAGGACGATGAAAACCGTCAGCGCCGTCACCTTGATGCCGACGAGGATCGCATTGACCCGCGCGCTTTCGGTCGTGCCGATCATCAGCAGCAGCGTCACCAGCAGCGCAATGACAAGCGCCGGCAGGTTGACGATGCCGCCGGCATAGGGACCGACGATCAGCGCATTGGGCAGCTCGATTCCCCAACTGTGCAGCAGGCCCACGAAATAGCCCGACCAGCCGACCGAGACAGCGCTGGCGGCGACGGCATATTCGAGAATGAGCGCCCAGCCCACCATCCAGGCCAGCAGTTCGCCCATCACCGCATAAGTATACGTATAAGCCGAGCCCGAAACCGGCACCATAGAGGCGATCTCGGAATAGCAGAGCGCCGCCACGCCGCACACGACGGCAGCGATGACGAAAGCCCACATCATCCCGGGCCCCGCTTTCTGCGCGGCCTCCGACGTAAGCACGAAGATACCGGTGCCGATGATGGCGCCGACACCCAGAAGTGTAAGCTGGATGGCACCCAGCGAACGATGTAATGATTTTTTCTCAGCCGTCGCCAGAATGGCGTCTAACGGCTTTACGCGACCGAACATTGCGGTGAACCCCCGGATTTTCCATGGATGGCGCGAAGCTAGCGACATGCTATCGCTTGGCAAGAGCGAAGCGTCTTGGACCTGTTGATTTGTCACGTTACAGTCAAGTCACGGGTCCACGCTGACCGGTACTTCGCTCATGCAAGTCTCTTTGCCAGACTCGCGTCCGGAGGCTAGAAGCCCTTGCATGTCCACGACCTTCCAGATCGACACCGCGACCAGTCGCGCCACGCCAACCCCCGCGCCGATGAAACGGCTGACGATCCCGGCGATCCGCCGCCGCAAGAAAGACGGCGTGACCGAAGAGCCGATCGTGATGTTGACCGCCTATACCGCGCGCCAGGCGCAATTGCTTGACGCTCACTGCGACCTGTTGTTGGTCGGCGACAGCCTCGGCCAGGTCATTTACGGATTGCCCTCCAGCGTGCCGGTGACACTCGACATGATGGCCGCCCACGGTGCCGCGGTCGTGCGCGGCAGCTATCATGCCGCCGTGATCGTCGACATGCCTTTCGGCACTTACGAACAGTCGCCCCAGCAGGCCTTCGAAAGCGCATCGCGCCTGCTCAAGGAAACCGGCTGTGCGGGCGTGAAGCTCGAAGGCGGCGAAGCCATGGCCGAGACAGTCGAATTCCTGTCCAATCGCGGCATCCCGGTGATGGGCCACATCGGGCTGACCCCGCAGGCGGTGAACGTGCTGGGCGGCTACAACGCCCGCGGACGCAGCGACGCGGAAGCTGCGAAGATCGTGAACGACGCCAAGGCGCTCGACGATGCGGGCGCGTTCGCCATCGTCATCGAAGGCGTGGTCGAACCCATTGCCATCGAGGCTACCAAGGCGATCAGCTGTCCCAGCATCGGCATCGGCGGTTCGGCCGAGTGCGACGGGCAGGTCCTCGTCACCGAGGACATGTGCGGCATGTTCGAACGCGTCCCCCGCTTCGTGAAGCGTTATGCCGACATCGCGGGCCTGATCTCGGGCGCTGCCGAGCAATACGCGCAGGAAGTGCGCGCCCGCACGTTCCCCGGCATCGAGCAGACCTACCAGCCCAAGAAGCCCGCCTGACGCGGATTCCTTACCGGCCAGCTCTCCCCTAACCCTCGTCCGGCGTCGACAGCTTGCGCCGCGCGGCGGCTATGAGCGGCGTGTTGCCGAGCATTGCTTGCGCCTTGTCGAGCAGGGCCGTTGCCGTCCCTGCATTGCGCCCGCTCAACGCATAGCTATAGGCAAGTGCCTGCGTAGCGACGGGGCTGGAGCGCTGCAGGCGATAGGCCGTGCGGGCATCGGCCTGGGCAGCCTCGACATCCCCGGTGTCCGCCTCGATCAAAGCAAGATCGCACAACAGCTGGACGTCGCGCGCGCCGCCATTGTCTCGCAGCCACTTGAGGATGGCGAGCGCCCTTCCGGTATCGCCCTGCGACACGGCCAATCGCGCGGCGGCGCGCAGGGCTTCGCGGTTGGTTGGACTTTCCCGCAGGTAACCTTCCACAAGCTGCTGCGCGCCGCGCATGTCGTGCGCCATCACATAGGCCTCGAAGCGCCGGGCGAAGAGATTGGGGAACATGCGAATCTGCGCCGCTGCACTATAGCGCGCCTGTGCTGCCTGCGGCCTGCCAAGCGCAAGCTGGACGTCGCCGGCAAGCGAGAGGTTGTCGAAAAAGCCCGGATCGCGGCGCTGCGCCGCTTCGGCCTGCGCTTCGGCCGCCGGCGCTTCCCCGCGGGCCAGCATCGCGCCAATTCCATTGCCCCCTGGAAGCACACGCAGCGCCGCTGTCTGCGGCCTTGCCGCAAGGTCCAGCAGTTCTCCGGCGCGCTGGCGATCCCCCAGAGCCTCGTAAGCGCGCGCGACCACGGTCAGAAGGTAAGGCGAGGCATCGGCGCGGCCGATCTGGTCACGAAAGCGCAAGGTCACGTAGCGGTATTCGCCGCTCAGGTAGATCGACCGGGCGAGCAGTTCCTGTGCCTGCCGATCGTCGGGCCGCATTCGCAAGACCTGTTCGAAAAGTTCCGAGGCCGCCGCCGGATTGCCCACGCCAAGCTCGCTCACCCCGCGCAGCAACAATACGCCCGGCTGCCGGTCCAGCTGATTACCGGTATGCGCAAGCAGACTGCGCGCCAGCTCGTATTTTCCGGCACGCGCTGCCAGGACTGCCTGAAGGTAATACGCGCGCGGGTGCCCCGGGCTGAGCTTGAGCACCTGCCGGGTCAGGACGAGGCTATCGCTCGCCCGTCCAAGATCTCCCAGCGTAGCTGCATTTTCGAGCAGCACCGGCACGTCGTCCGGCGCCTGCTGGAGCGCCTTCTCGAACCAAGGAAGCGCTGCAAGCAGGCCATGACGGTCCCGGGCAAGCTGGCCGCGAAACTCAAGCGCCCGGACATTCGCGGGATCGAGCTGCAGGGCATGTTCTGCCGCACTTATGGCCAGCCGGTGTTGACCGCTGGCATATCGCAGGCGACCGATCTCGACCCACAGCCCGGCATCGTCGGGCAAGATGGCAAGGGCTCTTTCGAAGGCCTTGCCTGCAGCCGCGTAATCGCCGTCCCCCCATTCCAGCCGGGCGAGCGCGCGCCATCCCTCGGCAGCGCTTTGCGGCGTGAACGTGCCCGGGGCGAGCCATTCGCGTGCCTTCTGCCGGTTCCCCTGCGCAAGGTAGGCCTCGCCCATGTAGGCCGCGACGTCCGTGCGACTCGCGCCGCGATCCAGCGCAGCGCGCAGCTTCGCCTCGCCGTCGATCCCGTCGCCGCGGGCAAGAGCGCCACGCGCCTCCTCGATCAGCGCAGCAGCCGGACTGTCCTCCCCCCATCCCGGCGTCGCCATTAGGACAAGCGGCAAGGCGAGCAGGAGCGGCAGCAGCAGCGCAAGCACCGCCCGCTGCCAGCCTCCTGTCCCGCGCCGCTTCGCCGCGAGGAACGGTTCAGGCCTGGAGATCGTACTGCTTGAGCAGGTCATAGAGCGTCGGGCGGCTGATCCCGAGCATCTTGGCGGTGCTGGAAATATTCCCTTCGCTGCGGGCAAGCGCATGACGGATCACCTTGCGATCGGCCTGCTCGCGCGCGGACTTGAGGTTAAGCGCGTTGATCACTTCCTCGTCCGGTTCGTTGAGGTCGAGATCGGCTGCCGAAACGAGTTTCTCATCGGCCATGATGACAGCTCGCTTCACGCGGTTTTCCAGCTCGCGCACATTGCCCGGCCAGCTCCATGAATCGATCGCGGCCAGCGCGTCGGAGGCAAAGCCGCGTACGCGCGGGTTCATCTCCTTGGCATAGCGATTGAGGAAGGCCTTCCCAAGCAGCGTCGCATCGCCGGGCCGCTCTGCCAGGCTCGGGATCTTCACGACGATCTCCGCAAGTCGGTAATAGAGATCCTCGCGGAAACGCCCGTCGGTGATCATCGTCTCCAGGTCCTGGTGCGTAGCGCAGACGATGCGGGTGTCGACCGGGATCGACTCGCGCGAGCCGACCCGCTCGACCACGCGCTCCTGCAGGAAGCGCAGCAGCTTGACCTGCAGCTGGAGCGGAATGTCGCCGACCTCGTCAAGAAACAGCGTGCCCCCGCCGGCCTGCTCGATCTTGCCCGGCGTGGTCTTGACCGCCCCGGTGAAGGCCCCCTTCTCGTGCCCGAACAGCTCGCTCTCGAGCAGGTTTTCGGGAATCGCCGCACAGTTGATCGCCACGAACTCACCCTTGGCGCGGTCGCTGGCATCGTGCAGCCCGCGCGCGAGCAGTTCCTTGCCGGTGCCGCTCGCCCCCAGCAGCATGACCGAGACATTGGTATTGGCCACGCGCTCGATCGTGCGGGCGACGCGGATCATTTCCGGTGCGCCGGTGATCATCCGGCCCAATACTTTCTCGTCCTTCTCGACTTTCGCCGCGAGACGGCGGTTTTCCTCCTCCAGCCGGTGAAGCTGCAGGGCGCGGCGCACGATCAGGCCCAGCGCATCGATGTCCACCGGCTTCTGGTAGAAGTCATAGGCTCCGCGCGCGATCGCCTGCAGCGCGGATTCGCGGGCATTGTGGCCGCTGGCGACAATCACCTTGGTATCGGGCTTGAGCGCCATGATCTCATCGAGGACGGCAAAACCCTCACTCACCCCGTCAGGGTCCGGCGGCAGGCCGAGGTCGAGCGTGACGACATCGGGCATTTCCGAGCGCAGCAGCGCCAGCGCCGACTGGCGGTCTCCGGCGATCAGCACGTCGAAGTCCTCATAGGCCCATTTCAGCTGGGCCTGGAGGCCTGCATCGTCCTCCACGATCAGGAGCTTGGGAAGCACCTTGCTACGAGCGTCGGTCATCAGGCTACCCTTTGGTCCTTGTTGGCGATGTTGTCATAGATGTCCTGGGCTGCGGCGAGCGGCACACGCACCACGAAGCGCGAGCCGAGGCCTTCGCGCGATTCCACTTCGAGACGGCCGCGCATCGCGCGCACCAGTTCGCGGGCTTCGAAGGCGCCAATGCCGAAGCCGCCGTTCTTGGTCGATACGAAGGGCTTGAACAGCCGGTTGCGGACGAACTCCGCGCTCATGCCGCAACCGGCATCGAGCACTTCGAAGCGGGCATTGAGGCCGTCCGCACTTACCGCGAGGAAAACCGGGCTGTCGGGGCCACTGGCATCGAGACCGTTCTGGATGAGGTGGACGAGAACCTGCTCGAGAGAATGACGATTGCCGTTCACGATCAGGTCGTGCCTTTCCGCGACGACCACCTGCGGATTGTCCTTGAAGCGCTGGGCGACGGCATCGATCACGTCGAGTACCGGAACCTGTTCCAGCTTCTCCACCGCACCGTTACCGTAGCGCGAAAGGCGGGCAATCAGGGCGTTCAGCTTCTCGGAGGAATTGCGCAGGGTGACGAGCATGTCGTCGCGGAATTCCTTCTTGTGGGCATGAAGCTCGGCATTGCGCGCCAGAAGGCTGAACTGGCTGGCAAGGTTCTTGATGTCGTGCATCACGAAGGCGATGCGGCGGTGGAAGTCCTCGAATCGGCTGGATTCAGCGAGCGCTTCCTGGCTCGAATTCTCGGCAAGATAACTGGCAACCTGCTGGCCGATAACACGCAGGAGGTCGAAGTCTTCCCAGTCGAACTTGCGCACGATCTGCGGCCGCGCCAGCACGACCATGCCGACGAGGCGCTCGTAGTGGACCAGCGGCACCAGCGCCCAGGCACGGCGATCCTCGAGCAACCACTGCGGCACGATGATGCCCGGACTGGTGGAATCGTCACCGGCACGAATGTCGTCGAGATCGGTGATGTAGCCCGTGCGTTCGAAGACCTCGAGCGCGCGCAACGGCATTGCCTCTGCGGGCACTTCGATCTCCGCCCAGTTCCATCGCGAGGCCAGCGTCAATTCGCCTTGCTCGCCCGGCGCAAGCAGGAGACCGGCAGGACTGTCGGTTACATCGGCAATCGACTGGACGACGCGCTCACCCAGCGGCTTGGCTTCAAGACCGCTGCTGCCGATGGTGCGGGTAAAGCGCAGCCATTCCTCGCGATAATCGTAGCGGTGCTGGAAGAAATGCTTGGTCAGGGTAACCTTGAACCAGCCGCGCACGCGGCGCGACGGCAGGACGACCAGCGCAAAGGCACTCGCCAGTGTCAGGAAGGTCAGTTCGATCAGGCGTGCAAAATCGCCTCCGGCATAGGACAGCCACTGCGCCACCGACACCATCGCCACGAGATAGACGCCGATGACGAGCAATGAGAAAGTCTGGAAAGTGACCGCACGCGAAGGCTTGAGGCGCAGTTCGTCGCGGTTGCGCGCGATGGCCAGCAAAAAGGCCCCGGCAATCGCCAGCGCGGCCACTCCGCGGAAGGCCGCAATCTCAAGCGGCCAATCCCCGCCGAGGTAGGCGATCGTGTAGAGGTTGAGGTCGAAGGCCCAGAGAAAGGCGAGGCCGGATGCCGGCCAGCGCAGTCCCGGCCGGGTCTCCCGCGAAGCACCGGCGTAGAGATTGTGCACGAGCACCAGTCCGCCGACCGTCACCAGAAGGCGGAACAGGACATTGGATTCGAACGCGACGCGAAGGAAAGCACCCTCGAACGAGGCCCGCGTCAGCGCCGCATCCACACCAAGGTGCAGAAGTTCGACGAAGGCCAGCGCCAGGATCACCGGACGGATCGGCGCAAGACTGGCGTGACGCCCGTCACTGGCGAAGAAACGGTAGATGACGAAAAGCCAGCCCAGGTTACGGGCACTTTCAGCCAGCGAAGGCAGGAGGACAAGGCGTCCGGTCATCGCCGAGGCGATTGCGAGGCACCACGCCGCCGTCAGGAACAGGGCGACGACGACCGGGCCGCCGACATTGCCGAAGCGCTCACGCCTCGGCCACAGCCAGATCGCAAGGCTCGCCACCGCGATGGCGCCCGAAAGGTCGAGCCCGATGCCCAGAAGCGGCCAGAACTTGTCGCTGCCCGTCATCAGCGCGCTCCCTCATGCCAGAGGACGACGCGCAAGGTCTGGAGTATGATCAGCAGGTCGAGGAACGGCGTGTAGTTCTTCGCGTAGTAGAGATCGTATTCCAGCTTGTTGCGCGAATCCTCGATCGAGGCGCCGTAGGGATAATTGATCTGAGCCCAACCGGTGATGCCGGGCTTCACCATGTGACGCTCGGCATAGAAGGGGAGCTGCTCCTCGAGATCGGCGACGAATTCGGGGCGTTCGGGGCGCGGGCCGACGAAGCTCATCTCGCCCTTGAGGACGGTCCAGGCCTGCGGCAGTTCGTCGATGCGGGTCAGGCGGATGAACTTGCCCACGCGGGTGACGCGCGGATCGTCCTTGGAGGCCCACTGGGCGCCCGCCGCCTCGGCATCCGTGCGCATAGAGCGCAGCTTGATGACGTTGAACGACTGGCCGAACAGGCCGACGCGCGACTGGCGGTAAAAGGCCGGTCCCTTGCTGTCGATCTTCACGATTATCGCGAAGAGCACGATCACCGGCGCCGTCAGCGTCAGCAGCAGGGCGCTGGCGCCGATGTCGAACAGGCGCTTGGCCGCACTGGAGATCATCCGGCCCGAAGAGAAGCCGTCCGAAAAGATCAGCCAGCTCGGATTGACCGTATCGAGATCGACGCGCCCGGTCTCGCGCTCGAGGAAACTGGAGAACTCGTTGACGTGAACGCCCGCAGTCTTGATCCGCAGCAGGTCCTTGAGCGGCAGGGCATTGCGCCGTTCCTCCAGCGCCAGCACGACTTCGCTCACCCCCAGGTTCTCGACGTAGCGGGTGAGATTGTGGATGGCGCCGCGGGCGATGGCTTCCTCGACGACGGGATGCGCCTCGCTCATGGCAATGTAGCCGACGATGACAAAGCCGCTCTCCGGGCGCTCGCCCAGTTGGCGCAGGCGCTGGGCGCGGGCCCCTGCCCCTAGGACGAGAACGCGGCGTCGAAAGGCCGAAGTACCGAGGATACCGCTCAGAAGCAGGCGGTTGAGAATCAGCAGCAGGATCGCAATGCCCATCGAATAGGCCAATGTCGAACGCCAGAAATGCTGTCCGGCCGCCAGGAAATCGACGAAGGATAGCGCGATCACGCCCAGCGAGATCGCCACCAGCAGGCGCGCGGCAGCAAAGCGCATCGAGCGCAGGGCATCGGTGCCGTAGACTCCCACCGAGATCATCGAAAGCACGAGGACTGCAGCGAATGCGCCGTGCGGCAG
The DNA here is from genome assembly GCF_000767465.1 of Novosphingobium pentaromativorans US6-1. Lineage (NCBI taxonomy): Bacteria > Pseudomonadati > Pseudomonadota > Alphaproteobacteria > Sphingomonadales > Sphingomonadaceae > Novosphingobium > Novosphingobium pentaromativorans. Next base: position 3,942,776 of record NZ_CP009291.1, on the reverse strand, counting down.
CAGGCGATCGCCGAAGTCTCCGGCGTCCATACCGATCTGTCCTGCGCGCACACGCCACGAAATTTCATTCGCGCTGACAAGCAGCGCGACATCGACGAGCCAGAGCAGCACGACGGAATGCGGGATGTAATGTTTAAAAAGACGAATCATCGTCGCATCGAACCACTCTCAAAGGCCGAACGGGGGGCTTCGAGAGCCTTGACTAAGGCAAAGGCGTAAAATGTCGGTAAAACTGACAGTGGCCGACAATCGAATGCACGTCGGCGGCGCCGAGTTTCTTGCAATTTCTCGATTTAACGCCGCGCAGTGTCGGCGAAGATTACAGTGGCCCTTCCTCGAGGCCCCTCGCCCTGACTTGCCAGCGCCTGCTCCTGTGCCCGGAAACATCGGGCCGCGGCCGCGAAACCTTGGTTAACCGGCGCGGTCCCCGTGCCCGGCGCGCCCTACCTGGCCATCAACCGCAAGGCCGTGAGTGTCAGGGCCTGCGAACCTGCACCCACCACCTTGTCCGCCTCCGGCGCCCAGAACGGGCTGTGCAGCGAGGGAAGCGGCGCTCCGCCGGACTTAGCGGCAGCGATCTTTTCCGGCGATGAACCGCCGACCCAGAAGATGACCGACTTGATATGGTCTTCATCGGCCCGGCGGAACTCACCGAAGTCTTCCCCGCCCATCACAGGCGGGGTGAGCAGCGCCCGGTCCTTGCCCATCTTGTCCTGCAGGTAGGAGATCGCCTGCTCGGTGAACTCGGGCGAATTGTAGGTGGATCGGGTGTAGTTCTGCTTTACCGAAACCACCGGCATCAGGTCTTCGGGGATGCCGGAAGCAATCGCTTCGCCCTGGACGATGCGCTTGATGCCGGAAAGCAGCTTCTGGCGGGTCTCGTCCGAGAAACTGCGCACGGTGAGTTCCAGCTTGGCCTGGTCGGAAATGATGTTGTGCTTGGTGCCGGCATGGAACGAACCGACCGTGACAACCACCGGGTCGAGCGGGTCGCTTTCCCGGCTCGCCAATGTCTGAAGCTTCATCACGATGGCACTGGCCAGCACGATGGGATCCCTGGTGGTATGCGGATAGGCACCGTGACCGCCCACGCCCTTTACCAGGATGTCGACCGAATCGACATTGGCGAGAGCCCAGCCCTTGGCTGCGCCGACCACGCCCGAAGGCAGTTCGGGCGTATCGTGGAACGCCAGTGTGTAGTCGGGCTTCGCAAAGCGCGTGTAGAGACCGTCTTCCAGCATGGACGTGGCGCCGGTGCCGACTTCCTCGGCCGGTTGCCCGATCATGACCAGCGTGCCCGACCACTCGCCCTTGCGCGCTGCCATGAGCCGCGCGGTCTCTATCCAGGCGGTCATGTGCGTATCGTGGCCACAGGCATGCATGATGCCGCTCTCCACCCCTGCGGTTGAGACACCGCGCTCCTTCGAGGCGAAAGGCAATCCGGTCTGCTCGGTCACCGGAAGGCCGTCCATGTCGGCGCGAATCAGGACCGTCGGCCCCTCGCCGTTCTTCAGGACGGCGACGATACCCGTCTTGCCGACTTTCTCCGTCACCTCGAAACCGGCCTTGCGCGCCGCATCGGCCATGACCTTGGCGCTGCGCACTTCCTGGTAGCTGAGTTCGGGATGGGCATGGAGATCGCGGTAGATCGCCATGAGGCCCGGCATGTCCCGCGCGATCGAATCGGAAACAGGCTCCGCGGCGGCCGGCGTGACGCAAGTAGCCAGGGCGACGGAAACGAGGGGGCCGAGCGTTGCGGCCGTAAGCAGCGATTTCCTCATGAAGACAAGGCTATGGCTTGCCTACCAAAGTCGCAAGGGTCTTGGTTGGAAAAGCCATCCGGCCGCAGTTGCGTGGTCGCCGCGCGGAATTCCGCGGTGGTGCCCCTGGCCCGACTCGAACGGGCACGTCTTGCGACAAACGATTTTGAGTCGTTCGCGTCTACCATTCCGCCACAGGGGCACGGGATGAGCCGGCGACGCTTAGCCGCAGGTCTTGCAGCATTCAAGTACGCAGGTGCCTTGCGCCTTAACTAATTGCGAAAAAGGGCAAGCAGCATGGCGGCCGTTACTTGCACGGCCTGCCCGCTGCTTGCCCCTTGATCGATGTCCGGGACGGATCAGGCCTTGAGCGAGGTCACCAGGATCTTGTGCAGGCGCGTATGCAGCGCATCGTTGCCGGCCAGGACCTCACTGTCGCAGATCGGCAGCGAACGGCCCTTGTAGTCGGAAACGAAGCCGCCCGCCTCGCGTACGAGCAGGCAGCCGGCCGCCGTATCCCACGGGCTGAGATCGGATTCCCAGAACCCCTCGTAGCGGCCCGCGGCTACCCACGCGAGGTCGAGCGCGGCCGAACCGAAGCGGCGGATGCCCGCAACCTGCGGGGCAAGGCCGTGGTAGATCTTGGTCCACTCTCCGGCATCGCCCTTGTTGGCGAAGGGAATGCCCGTGGCGATCAGGCTCTCGTCGAGGTGACGACGCGAGGATACCCGCAAGCGGCGGTCGTGCAGCCAGGCGCCGCGCGACTTTTCCGCCCAGAAGCTCTCATCGGTGATCGGCTGGTAGACGATACCGGCGGTCACTTCGCCCCAGCCCCGGCCGTCGAGGCGCGGTTCCTGCACCGCGATCGAAACCGCGAAGTGCGGCATGCCGTGCAGGAAGTTCGTGGTACCGTCGAGCGGGTCGACGATGAAGCGCGGCTTGGTCGGGTCGCCCTCGATCTCGCCGGCTTCCTCGAACAGGAAACCCCAGTCCGGGCGCGCGGCCTTGAGCTCGTCCCAGATGGTGCGCTCGGCAGCCTGGTCGGCCTTGGACACGAAGTCCGAAGGCCCCTTGCGGCTCACCTGCAGGTGCTCGATTTCGCCGAAGTCACGGCGCAGGCGGGCGCCCGCCTTGCGGGCCGCCTTTTCCATGACGCGGATGAGACCGGAAATTGCGGCCATGTTTCTAACTACCTTGTACTTGCCGGGAAGGAATCAGTCCGCCTTGCGGACGTAGGCCTTCTCGTAGACGTCGACGACGATGCGGGTGCCGCTTTCGATGTGCGGCGGAACCATGACGCGCACGCCATTGTCGAGAACCGCCGGCTTGTAGCTCGACGAAGCGGTCTGGCCCTTCACCACGGCGTCGGCCTCGACGATGATGGCCTCGACCTGCTCGGGAAGCTGCACGGAGATCGGGCGCTCTTCCCAAAGCTCGAGAAGAACCTGCATGCCGTCCTGCAGGAACGCGGCGGCATCGCCGAGCAGGTCGGCGGGGAGCTGGATCTGCTCGTAGCTCTCGATGTCCATGAACACCAACTGGTCGCCTTCGGCGTAGAGGAACTGGAAGTCCTTGGTGTCGAGGCGAACCTTCTCGACCGTGTCGGCGCTGCGGAAGCGCACGTTGGTCTTGCGGCCATCGATGAGGTTCTTCATCTCGACCTGCATGAAGGCACCGCCCTTGCCCGGCTGGGTGTGCTGCGTCTTCGCAACTTTCCAGATGCCGTTTTCGTATTCGAGAATGTTGCCGGGACGAATGTCGACGCCGCTGATCTTCATGGGTTGATGCCTTCGATGGGAAAGAGCCTGGTTCCGGCCCACGCGTGGCCGGGAAAGGATGCGCCCTTAGCGAAGCTCGGTCCTTGTGGCAATTGCTTCGCGCCGATGCTAGCCGGTTGCCATGAAACACGCACCCGGAATCGTCGCCGGCCTGGTGGCCGCCTGCACCCTTGCTGCATGTGCGAGCGCCGAGACCCCTCCGCCCCCGGTGCCAGGCGGCCCGGTGGGCACGCTCACGCTTGGCAACTACACCTGCGAACTGCCCGGCGATGCCAGCGGCCCCAGGGGCAAGGAACTGCCCGACTATGCCTTCCGGGTGGTCAATGCTTCCAATTACAAGGCGAGCGGTGTGCGCGGCAGCTATCTTTATACCGGAGACCGGGTGGTGATGACCGGCGGCAAGCTCAAGGGACTGAAGTTCCGCCGCGTCTCGACCGGATTCCTGCGCCAGGTCGACGATGCCGGCAAGGAGATGGAAATGCGCTGCGTCCTGACCTCGCGCGCATTCTGAACCGGCAGCGAGCGGAAGTCACGAACCCGTCAGCGTCGCCTCGTCCCAGACGAGGAAATCGACCGCCTGCGATACCAGTTCAAGGACGACTCCGTCTGCGTTCGTGAACTGCGCGGGCCCGGCGGGAGACAGGCGAGCCTTGTCGCCAAGCAGGGAAAGCAGTTCGTCACGGCGCTCCTGCGAAAGTGCAGCCCCGCGTGCCAGGACCACGCCGTGATTGCCGAAAAGGTCCCGGAAGTGAAACGCCTCGGACGGACCGAAAGGCCGGGACAAGTCGCTCAGGATCTCGACGCCGAAGGGCTCCATCCGGGTGAACTGCAAGGTCACGCCCATGATCCTACCCTCCCCCGACGCGCGGCAACACGATCACTTCGCTGGCATCGGCGAGTGGACGGGTCCAGTCGGTTTCGAGCACGCCATCGACCGCGAGATGCACGCGCGCCCCGGCGATCCTCGCGAAGCCGGCCGCTTGCGCGTCGAGCTTCTCGACAAGCTCGAAGAGATTTCCCGCATCGATCGACAGCCGCTCGGCACCGAAGAACTCCTTGTCGAAGGGCGGCATGATCACGATGCGCAAGGGCGAGGCACTCACCTGCGCTCACCTGTCGCCATGAAGCGCGGCATGGACCTTGTCCGGCGACATCGGCAGCGAACGCATCCGCTTGCCGGTGGCGGCGTGCACCGCGTTGGCAACGGCGGCGAGCGGCGGCACGATCGGCACTTCGCCCACACCTTTTACCCCGTAGGGGTGCTCGGGATTGGGCACTTCGACCATGACCGTGTCGATCATCGGCATGTCCGATGCGACCGGCATGCGATAATCGAGGAAGCCCGGATTTTCGAGCTTGCCATCCTTGTTGTAGATGTAAGTCTCGTTCAGTGCCCAGCCGATGCCCTGGGCAACGCCGCCCTGGATCTGGCCTTCGACATAGTCGGCATGGATCGCGCGTCCGACATCCTGCACGGCGGTGTAGCGCACGACTGCGACATGGCCGGTTTCCGGATCGACCTCAACGTCACAGATATGGAATCCGAAGCCCGGCAGCCAGCCCTTGGCGCTCAACGCCGAAGTTACGGCAATCGGTCCGCCCGAGTGCAGTGAACTGCCGGCGATCTGCGCCGCGCTCATCTTCTCGCCCTGCTTTTCGCCGGCGATGCACACAGCATGGCCCTCGCGCCATTCGACATTCTCGTCGGCAACCTGCCAGGTTCGCGCGGCGCGCTCGCACATGAGGCGCTTCACGTCCCTGGCTGCTTCGACCGTGGCCATGCCTGTCGCAAAAGTGGTACGGCTGCCTACCGTGACGAAAGACACCCCGATCGACGCCGTGTCGGCCACGATGCAGCGGACCTGCTCGTACGGAACCTCCAGTACTTCTGCTGCCATGATCGCCATCGAGGCGCGGCTGCCGCCGATGTCCGGGCTGCCGGTTGCAACAGTGAACGTGCCGTCCTCGGCGACACTGAGATTGACGGTGGAAGGACCACCGAAATTGCCCCAGTAACCGCCGGCGATGCCGCGCCCCTGGTTGGGGCCGAGCGGCGCGGACCAGTGTGGATGGGCCTTGGCGGCCTCCAGGCACTGCACCCAGCCGATCTCGCCCCAGGGCAGGCCCGAAGTCTGCAGGTCGCCCGGCCGGGCCGCATTCCTGAGACGCAGTTCGAGAGGGTCCATGCCGAGCTTGATCGCGAGTTCGTCGATCGCGCTTTCGACTGCGAAATTGACCTGCGGCGCCCCCGGCGAGCGGTAGGCCTTTGCAGCAGGCCGGTTGCACAGCACCTGGATGCCGGAAAGCCGTGTATTGGCGATACGGTAGTGGCCAACGGCGCTGGCGACGCCAGCCCCGGCATCGTTCGCGGCAAAGGCACCCGAATGATACTTGAAGATCACCTCGGCAGCGACAAGCGTCCCGTCCGCTTCCGCCCCGAGGCGCACATCGATGACGGCACCTGGCGCGGGCCCCGTGGCCCGGAAGACATCTTCGCGGCTCATCCCCAGGCGCACCGGCCGGCCCGACTTGCGCGAGAGAATCATCGCCACCGGCTCCAGGTAAACAGTAGTCTTGCCCCCGAACCCGCCGCCGATTTCCAGCGGCATCACGCGAATGTCCGACTGCGCCATTGCCAGCACCGATGCCGTGAGCGAGCGGATCATGAAGTGCCCCTGGCTCGAACACCAGATCTGGGCCTGGCCATCTGCGTTCCACGAAGCGACGCAGGCATGGGGCTCGATATAGCCCTGGTGCACCGGCTCCATTGTGTAGTGCCCCTTGACGACGGCCGCAGCACCGGCAAGCGCGGCCTCCACGTCGCCCTTGCCCATTGTCACCTCCATGGCAACGTTCGAGGGCTTCTCCTCCGAGCGCCCCTCGGCAGGTTCCCGGATGAGCGGCGCATCGTCGGCCAGCGCTTCATCCAGCCCGAGGACATGCGGCAGGACCTCGTAGTCAACCGCGATCAGCGCCGCTGCCTCACGCGCGATTTCCGGTGTGATCGCCGCCACCGCCGCGACCGCATGGCCTTCGTAGAGGACTTTGTCGAAGGCGAGGCAGTTGTGCGAGATATCGACGATGTCGGACGCACCCTCGCCCACGTGCATGACAAGCGATTCCAGCGTCGGCAGGTCCTTGCCCGTTGCCACGGCCTTGACGCCGCTCAACTTCTCGGCGGCGCGCGTATCGATCGACACGATGCGGGCATGGGGATGCGGGCTGCGCAGGATCGCGCCCCAGAGCATGCCCGGCGCCTTGAAGTCTGTTCCGTAAAGGGCCTTGCCGGTAACCTTGTCGACCCCGTCCGGGCGAACCGGGCGCGTGCCGACATGGCGGAATGTCTGGATCTTGTCGGGCGCGTTCATGCAGGCGTCCTTTCCTGGCGCAGTTCTGCCGCAGCATCCATGACCGCACGGACGATCTTGTCGTAGCCGGTGCAGCGGCACAGGTTGCCCGCAAGCCAGTAGCGCACTTCGGTCTCGGTCGGATTCGGATTACGATCGAGCAGCGACTTGGCGGCAACGATGAACCCGGGCGTGCAGAAACCACACTGGAGCGCGGCATGCTCGAGGAATTTCTGCTGGACGGGATGCAGCACCGAACCTTCGGCCACGCCCTCGATCGTGGCGACGGTGCGTCCTTCCGCCTCGGCTGCGAGGACAAGGCAGGAGCAGACCATTTCGCCGTCGAGCTCAACCGTGCAGGCCCCGCAGTCGCCCGAGCCGCAGCCTTCCTTGGAACCCGTCAGGTGGAGCGTATCGCGAAGGACATCGAGCAGCGAAGCGCCGGGATCGCAGAGGAATTGCGTGGCATCGCCGTTGACCGTGGAATTGACGTGAATTCTGTTCATGCCTTCGCTCCTGCGCGCTGGGCAGCAATCTGCACGGTGCGTTTGGCGAGAACACCGGCCATCGCCTTGCGATAGGCCACGGTCCCGCGCTTGTCGTCGATCGGGGCGCAGGCCGCCGTCACGGCCTCCACCATGGATGCGAGCGCGTCATCTTCGAGCCTGGTTCCCACCAGCGCCGCGCCGGCAGCCTCGACCAGGACGACGGTCGGCGCGACCGCGCCGAGCGCTATGCTGGCCGCCGTGCAGGTCCCATCGGCATCGAGTTCTATGTTCGCGCCGACACCGACGACGGCAATGTCCATCTCCGTGCGCGGGATGGAGCGCAGGTAGGCATCGGCCGCGCGCGTACCGCGAACCGGGAGGCGGAACTCGACGACGAACTCGCCGGATGCCAGTGAAGTCCTGCCCGGAGAGACGGGAATGTCCTGCACAGCAACCTCGCGCATGCCCGCAGGCCCGGCGACCACGCAGCTAGCTCCGGCTGCGACGAGAGCCGGGACGCTGTCTGCAGCGGGTGATGCATTGCACAAGTTGCCGGCCATGGTCGCGCGGTTGCGGACCTGCACCGAGCCGATCAGGTTCGCCGCCTCGACGACGCCCGGCCAGGCGGCGCACAGATCGGCATCATTCTTGAGCGCAGTGCACGGCGTTGCCGCGCCGATCACGAAAGCATCGCCTTCGCGCCGCACGCCGGAGAGGCTCGCAATCCGCTTGAGGTCGACGACCGCGCTTGGAGCGATCCGGCCCGAGCGCATCTGCACGATCAGATCGGTTCCGCCGCTGAGCGGCCGCGCGGTGGGATCGCCGGACAGGAGTGCAACAGCGCCCTCGACGGTATCGGGCGCATGAAAGGCTGGTGACGGCATCGAATTCCCCTGCCGGTGGATCAAGTCGGGCACAAGGTCGTGGCCGCAAAGGGAATAGTCAACCGAAGGGCAGGAATATTGGCCGACCTCCAAAGGGACCGGTCGCCCCTTCCCGGCGCAATCCGCCATGATTGAAAAAGGCCGAGCGACCTTCGCCGCCCGGCCCTTTCACTTGCGCTGGTGCCATCAGGCGACGGCGAGGGTCACCTCGATATTGCCGCGCGTAGCATGGCTGTAGGGGCATACCGCGTCCGCTTCCGCAACGAGCGCTTCGACGGCGCTGCGATCCACGCCCGGCATGCTTACTTCAAGCGCGACGGTCAGGCCAAAGCCCTTGTCGCTGCGCGGTCCGATGCCGACCGTGGCATTGACGCTGGCGTCGGCGGGAACGGCCGGAAGGTCCTTGTCCTGCGAGGCGACAAACTTCATCGCGCTGAGAAAGCACGCGGCAAAGCCGGATGCGAAGAGCTGTTCGGGATTGTTGCCGTCGCCGTTGCCGCCCAATTCCCTGGGCGTTCCCAACTTCACCGAGAAGCTGCCGTCGTCGGTTTCGGCCTTGGCGTCGCGCCCGCCGGTGGCCGTTGCACTGGTCTTGTAAAGAGCATTGATGGACATTGCTGGGTTCCTTTCTCTGATTATATATCGCACGATTAACTCGTATGCGATTTAAATGAGATGGACGACGCGATTCGTCAAGGATTGCGATTAAATCGCGCGCAAATTATATTGGCTCCATGTCCAAGGAACCGCGCCTGCCACAGCCGACCGCCGCCGATCCCTTTGCGGATTTTCTCTGCTTTTCGGTGTACTCGACAGGCCTGGCGTTCAACCGCCTCTACAAGCCCCTGCTCGATCGCTACGGTCTGACGTATCTGCAGTATCTTGCACTGATCGCCCTCGCCCTGCGCGGCGAGCAGACTGTCAGCGAATTGGGCGAGAGCCTGTTCCTGGAATCAAGCACGGTCACACCGCTGATCAAGCGCCTGGAAGCGGCGGGAACAGTCACCCGGCGCCGCGACACGCGCGACGAGCGCGTCGTGCGCGTGTCGCTGACCGATCAGGGCATGACGATCCTCCAAGAGGCGCGCTGCGTCCCTTTGGAAGTGATGGAAGCCACAGGCACCCCGCCCGAACAGCTTCAACAGCTCAACGAACAGCTCAAGGCCCTGCGCAGCAAACTCGTTGCGAAACCTGGCTGATCCACGCCCGGGCGGCAGCGCGCCGAACGGGCGCGCCGCCATTCCCGCAGCCTAGTACACCCCGCCCTGCTCTTCGGCGAAGTCGCGAGCCTCGCTGGTGGCTGCGGCAGCATCGGAACGGGCCTGACGGGCCTCGCGGATTTCCGATACCAGCGCATCGCGGCGGCGGGTGAATTCGTCCTCGGCAGTGTACTGCCGCGGTTCGGTGTCGGGCTTGAAGGCTTCCCAGATCACCGAGGCCTTGGGCTCGTTGGTCGGCTCTACGCCCATGACCTTCTTGCCGGTCACACGGTCGATGCGAACCATGCGGATGCCAGCGGGCGCGACAAAGGGCTGGTCGCTCCAGCGCGAGCGCGTGTCGAGCACAACGTCCTTGAAGATCGGCGCGGCAATCCGGCCACCCTGCGCATAACCGCCCAGCGAACGGGGATTGTCGTAACCGACATAGACGCCGCCCACGTAGTCCTGATTGCCGCCCATGAACCACACGTCGGTCGGGCCGTTGGTGGTGCCGGTCTTGCCGAAGAGCGGCAGGTTGAGGTCGCGCAGGCGCACGGCGGTGCCACGGATGACGACGCCCTCGAGCATGTGGATCACCTGGTATGCAGTGTCCGCGTCGAGCACCTGCTTGCCCTTGCGCTTGATGCGCGGCATCGGCTTGCCGTCCCATTCAGCCATGTTGCACGTATCGCAGCGGCGCTTGTCTGCATTCCAGATCACCTTGCCATTGCGGTCCTGCACGTAGTCGATGACTGTCGAGGGGAACTGCACGCCATTGTTGGCAAGCGCCGAATAGGCATTGGCCATGCGCGCCACCGTCGTCTCGCCCGCGCCAAGCGCGAAGGAAAGATACGGCTTGTAGTCGCCGATCCCGACATTGTGGAAAGTGCGGATGACGCGCGGCATGCCGGTATCGTTGGCGATGCGCACGGTCATGAGGTTGCGCGACTGCTCAAGGCCCCAACGCATCGTGTGGCTGCCCGAACCGCCCTCGTTGCCGAAGTTGCGGAAGCACTTGTCGCCCAGCCCCGCGCCCTGGAAGACGCAGAACGTACCGTCGAGCACCTGGGTTGCCGGGGTCATCCCGTATTGCAGCGCGGTCGCATAGACGAAGGGCTTGATCGTCGAGCCCGGCTGGCGCTCGGCCTGGGTGGCGCGGTTGAACGAACCCAGCCCGGAATCGAAGCCGCCCTGCATGGCAAGAACGCGCCCGGACCAGGGCTGCTCCATGACCATGCCGCCCGAAACCTCGGGGATGGTACGTACGGCGTAAGTGCCTGAAGATACGGGTTCAGCCGCGACGAAATCGCCGACTTTGGCCTTGTCAGGAATATTGGTCAGGGCGAAGGTGTTGCCATCGGAAAAACCGATCTGGCCATTGCCGTCGTCCAGGCCGAGAATGACGCCGACTTTCCAGTTCTTGTAGTCGATCGTCTTGTTCGACACGATGAGCTGGGTCTGCCAGCTGTCCATGTCCTTGATGTGGGCGATCGGGCCGGTCCAGCCGCGGTTGCCGTGATAGCTCAGCAGACCCTTGCGCAGCGCGGCGCGCACCGAATCCTGCAGCTGGGTGTCGAGCGAGGTGCGCACCCACAGGCCGCCGGCGTAGACGCTGTTGGGGCCGTCCTCGGCCTTCTCGCCATAGCGGTCGATCAGGCGGCGGCGAACTTCCTCGATGAAGTAGCCATTGCCCGGGTCGTAATTGGTTCCGCGCTGAGTAACCAGGCCAAGCGGCTCGGCCTTGGCCTTCTCTGCGTCTTCCTTGCTTGCCCAGCCATTGCGGACCATCTGGTCCAGCACCCAGTTGCGCCGCTCAAGCGCGCGCTCGGCATGCTTCTTGCGGCCGTAGACTTCCGGCGCGCGCGGCAGGATCGCAAGGAAAGCCGACTGGCTGAGCGTCAGCTCATCGACGTCCTTGTCGAAATAAGCGCGAGAGGCGGCCTGCACGCCGAACGAACGACGGCCCAGCGGGATCTCGTTGAGATAGAGCTCGAGGATCTGCTGCTTGGTCAGCACGCCTTCGATGCGGCGGGCCAGCACCATTTCCTTCAGCTTGCGGGTGACCGAGTACTCGTCGCCAATCAGAATGTTCTTGGCGACCTGCTGGGTGATAGTCGAGCCACCCTTGGCGCGCTCACCGCTGCCGTACTTGGCGATGTAGTCGACCACCGCGCCCGCAAAGCCGCCGAAATCGACGCCGCCATGGGTCCAGAACGTGCGGTCCTCCGCCGAGAGGAAGGCGTTCACCAACGGACGCGGAAAATCGACGAAGCGCAGCTGCACGCGCCGTTCGCGCGCGTAACTGTAGACGATCTCGCCATCGAGGCCGCGCACCATGGTCGGCAGCGGCGGCTGGTACTCGAGCAGCTTGTTCGCGTCCGGCAGGTCGCGCGTCAGGAAAATCCAGAAACCGATCAGACCGATCAGGCCGACGACGCACAAATAGGCGAAGCGGCGCACCCAGTTGCTGGTGCGCCAGAGCTGGCGGACTACGGAGAGCCCTCCCGACGCTTCCCTGCGGATCCGGAAAGTGAAGTCTTCAGGCGGCTGCTGGCTGCCCTGCTCGTTCGTCTCGTCGGTCATTGCGCCAGCCCTCTAGCATGAGCCTTCGGCGATATGCCAGATATCACGCGCCTAGAGCGCCGCTTTCCTGGCGAAAAAGGCACGGATCGCCCGTGACGTGGCGCCGGCGATCGTGCGCTGCCCCTGTTTCGAGCCGAGGAACTGCGCATCGTCCACATTGTTGATGTATCCGGTTTCGAGCAGGATCGAGGGAATGTCGGGCGCCTTGAGCACGGCCAGCGCAGCGGTTTCGACATGGTCGCGATGCAGGCCGATATGAGCCTCCTGCAATTCGCGCAGAAGGAGCCCGGCAATTTCGCTCGAACTGGCCTGGGTATCGCGCTGCGACAGGTCGAGGAGGATCTTGCCGACATCGGAATCGATCCCGGATAACGGCACGCCGTTCACCTTGATCGAGGTACTGTCGGTCGCGGCAAAGCGGCGGGCTGCCTCGTCGGAGCCCTTTTCAGACAGGACGTAGACGCTCGCCCCGCGCGCGGTGTCGTTCTCGGCGCTGTCGGCATGAATCGAAACGAACAGGTCAGCACCCAGGCGCCGGGCGATATCGGGGCGGTCGGCGAGGGCGATGAAACGGTCGTTGTCTCGCGTAAGCGCCACGCGCACGCCGCCGCCTTCCAGAAGACGGTCCCGCACGGCCAGCGCGATCTGCAGGGCAACGCTCTTTTCCTTCAGCGCCCCCTGCCCCGCGCCCGGATCGAAGCCGCCATGTCCGGCATCGATCACCACCAGCGGACGGCTGGCATCGGGCGGCCCTTCGACCCTGGGCAGGTCGACCGGGGTATCGATGGCGGGCATGTCGAAGCGGATTACATGGTGCCGGGCGCCGACGGGGCGCTCCAGTTCGCGGTGGATCACATAAGCCGCCAGCGCCAGCGAGAGCGGCACGGACAGGAAAACAATCAGGCGAACGACCCGCGACATGGCCGAGTGACTAAGTGCCGGGCCGCGCCTCGACAATCCTTTGCCTGCGCACTTCCCACGGAATTCGGAAAGAAATCCGTAACCATGACTGTGTCAGATCTCTGTCAGGCAAGTAACTTGCCGTGCAAGGCCATGAATGCTAGGCCAATCCGACCCGGGGCGAGAATGCTTCGGTCCTTGCAATCCGGACAAGCGCCACGAAATGGTGCCGGACAGGACCGACAGCGACGAAGCTCCGGCCGTCAAAGCCGGAAATTGTTCCGGATCCTAACAGGTTGACGCGAGACATGAGAAGCCAATTGCCGCCTTGCCAGCCGACGCCCCCGAGGGCGTGGGCGGTCTGGTCGCAATTCAACGCGTGTACGATTTCGCCACGCGGCCTTCCTCTCGCAGACACGCTCACCGCTTTCGAAGCGGATGTAACGATAGCCGCAAACGGGGCGCTGGATTGCCCCGACTTCATTCTTACCCACGCCCGGAAACCGAAGAGCCACGCCGAGATCGGCCATGCCTTCGGCAACGCACCGGGCTTTTTCGAACAGAATCGCGCCACCTCGGCTGATCCGGCCGGGACGAGGCGCGCTTGGAGATCACATAATGGCAACGCGCATGCTCATCGATGCGCGCCACCCGGAAGAAACGCGGGTGGCGGTACTCAAGGGAAATCGCATTGAAGAGTTCGATTTCGAATCGACCGAACGCAAGCAGATAAAAGGCAACATCTACCTCGCGAAGGTGACCCGTGTGGAACCTTCGCTGCAGGCTGCCTTCGTCGACTTCGGAGGAAACCGTCACGGCTTCCTCGCCTTCAGCGAAATTCATCCCGACTACTACCAGATTCCGAAGGAAGACCGCGAAGCGCTTCTGGCCGAAGAAGCGGCCCATGCCGAAGAAGAAGCCGCCCTGCGCGCCCGTGACGGCGACGATGAGGACGACGACGAGAACGGCAACGACGGCGAAGACTTCGACGATGGCGGCCTTACCGAAGTCGACACATCCGAAAAGGACGAAGTCGCCACCATCGAGGATGGCAACGTCGAGAACGGCTTCGACCACGGCAGCGAGGAAGAAGGCGAAACGTCGGAAGACGAGCACGGCGGTTCGCGCCGTCGCGGTCGCCGCCGCCAGGGCAAGGGCCGTTCGAAGGAAGCCGACGAACTGCGCGCCAAGCGCATCGCCCTGCGCCGCCGCTACAAGATCCAGGACGTCATCCACCGGCGCCAGGTCCTGCTGGTGCAGGTCGTCAAGGAAGAGCGCGGCAACAAGGGCGCGGCGCTGACCACGTACCTCAGCCTTGCTGGCCGTTACTGCGTGCTCATGCCGAACTCGAGCCACGGCGGCGGCATCAGCCGCAAGATCAGCTCGGCCTCGGACCGCAAGCGCCTCAAGTCGATCATTGCAGAGCTTGAGCTGCCGCGTTCAATGGGCTGCATCGTGCGCACCGCCGGCCTCCAGCGCACCAAGACCGAGATCAAGCGCGACTTCGATTACCTCGCGCGTCTCTGGGACGAACTGCGCGAAAAGACGCTCGGCTCGGCCGCTCCCTCGCTGATCCATTCGGACAGCGACCTCGTGAAGCGCGCGATCCGCGACATTTACAATCGCGAGATCGAGGAAGTCGTGGTCGAGGGCGAGGAAGGCTACCGCGCCGCCAAGGACTTCATGAAGCTGCTCATGCCCAGCCATGCGCGGCGGGTGAAGCCCTATTCCGACCCGGTTCCTCTGTTCCAGCGCTATGGCGCCGAAGACCAGCTTACCGCGATGTACGACCCTGTCGTGCAGCTTCGCTCGGGCGGCTACATCGTCATCAACCCGACCGAAGCGCTCGTTTCGATCGACATCAACTCGGGCCGCGCCACCAAGGAGCACGGTATCGAGCAGACGGCGGTCGCCACCAATCTCGAAGCGGCCCAGGAAATCGCCCGTCAGTTGCGCCTGCGCGACATGGCCGGACTCGTCGTGATCGACTTCATCGACATGGAGTACGGCTCCAACGTCCGCAAGGTCGAGAAGGCGATGAAGGACGCGCTCAAGAACGACCGGGCACGCATCCAGGTCGGTCGCATCTCCAGCTTCGGCCTGATGGAAATGAGCCGCCAGCGCCTGCGCACCGGCGTTCTGGAAGCGACCACCCGCTCCTGCCCGCATTGCGACGGTACCGGCCTCGTGCGTACCGCCAGCTCGGCAGGTCTCTCGGCGCTGCGCCTGATCGAGGACGAAGCGGCCAAGGGCAAGGGCGTGGTCGTCTCGCTCTTCGCGTCGACCGAGGCTGCGGTCTATCTGCTCAATGCCAAGCGCACAGACCTTGCCGACATCGAGGCTCGCTACGGCGTGGCAGTCGAAGTCATTCCGGAAGGCGAGAACGAAGGCGCCAAGATGCGCGTCATCTCGTCGGGGCCGCGCAACGAGTTCGTGCCCCGCTTCGAGCCGATCGCCGTCGAGGTCGAGGATGACGACATCCCTGAGGATGACGAGGACGAGATCGAGCGCGAGGACGCAGAAGCCCGCTCCGAGGGCGAAGGCCGCCGCAAGCGTCGCCGTCGCCGTCGGGGTCGCAATCGCGACCGTCGTGACGAGCAGTCAGGCGACGAAAGCGCCGAAACCGAAGCCTCCGAGAGCGCCGAAAACGACAACGAGGGCGAAGAAACCTTCGCCGGCGGTGACGATGAGGAAGGCGATGCGCCCCGCAAGCGCCGCCGCCGTGGCGGTCGCCGCAGGCGCGGACGCCGCGGCGACGAGGCAGGCGAGCAGACCGAGGGTGAAGCCGGCGACGACAGCCAGGGTTCGCACGAGGATGCAGACGTTGCCGAGGCTCCTGCCGAAGCCGAAGCTCCGATCGAGGCCACTCCGGTAGCCGAGGCCGAGCCTGAGGTTGAGGAGGCTCCCAAGCCGAAGAAGCGCACGCGCCGCAAGAAGGCCGAGCCTAGGCCCGAAGCAGCCGAAGCCGCAGTTGAGGAAGCGCCTGAAGCAGTCGCTGCCGAAGCTCCGGCCGAGGAAACTCCGGTTGCCGAGGAAGCGCCGGCCAAGCCCAAGCGCACCCGCCGCAAGAAGGCCGAGCCCAAGCCCGAAGCCGAAGCGGCCGAGGCTCCCGCTGAGGATGCCCCTGCTGCCGAGGAAGCGCCGGCCAAGCCCAAGCGCACGCGACGCAAGAAGGCCGAGCCCAAGCCCGAAGCCGAAGTGGTGGAAGCAGCCGCAGAGGACGCCCCTGCCGCCGAGGAAGCTCCGGCAAAGCCCAAGCGCACCCGTCGCAAGAAGGCCGAGCCCAAGCCCGCCGAGGAAGCAGGGCCGGTCGCAGTTGAGGCCGCTGCGCCTGAAGCGGCGCCCGTCGAAGCCGCCCCTGCCGGCGAGGAAGTGACTGCGGACGCATCGTCAGGTGACGAAGCAGCCAATGACGAGAGCGCCGAGCGCCCGCGTCGAGGCTGGTGGCAGCGCACGTTCGGCGAATAAGCCCAACCGACAGAAAAAGCCCCGCAGCGCCATTGCGTGCTGCGGGGCTTTTTCTTTTTTGCGGGTCCGTGGACCGAGCCAGCTATCCCATCAGAACGGGATCGACTGACCGTCCCACGCGAAAAACCCGCCGCTATCGGCAGGTCCGAGTCCATCGATTACGGTCAGCAGACTTTGCGCAGCCTGCGCGGCATCGGTTACCTGGCCAGTGGGCAGGTTACGCTGATAGGGCCGTGAAAGCAGCGTATCCACGGTGCCGGGATGGAGCGAAACGATCACGCTTTCGCGGTGGGTGCGCCCAAATTCGATAGCGAAATTGCGGATCAGCATGTTCAGTGCCGCCTTCGAGGCCCGATAGCTGTGCCAACCGCCCAGGCGATTGTCCGCAATCGAACCCACTTTCGCTGAAATGGCCGCAAAGACACTGCGCTTGTCCCTTGGGAGCAGCGGCAGCACATGGCGCGCAACCATGGCCGGGGCAATCGTATTGAGCGCGAAGAGCTGCGCCATCCTTGCCTGGTCCAGTTTTCGATAGGACCGTTCGGGCCCTGCCCCGTCGGCAAAGTCGAGCGCCCCGCTGGCAACGATCACGAGGTCAGGCGGCCCTTCCCGCTCCATGCGGTGTGCAGCCTCGGCAATTGCGCCTTCGTCGGTCACATCACAGGCAAGAGGGACGATCTTGCCGCCAAGCGCCAGGGACTTTCGACTGGCGGCATAGACCCGCTCGACATCGCTACGCGCGGCGAGCGCTTCGACGAGCGCCGAACCGATTCCGCCGCCGGCACCGAAGATACAGGCGCATGTCATCTGAATCGCTCCTTGCTCATTCCTGCGAAAACCGGCTGATCATGCCACCATCTACGCCGCAGGTTCGCTGCGGTCCCCGGCATGGAAGCGGACCGGCCAAGGTTCGGCATCCCGCCCTCAAAGCACGGCGAAAGGCCCTCATCAGCAGCAAAACTGCCGCGATTCGCATAAATAAGCCATCATCCTGATGACAAATCGCGTAGGCGGAATCAGGTCCTGGGATGCCCCAAACCCACCTCCGCGGTCCTAAATTCGACTATTTATATATATATTACAATGACTTAGTTAAATTTCGGCACCAGCCATTCCCGCCACCAAGCCCCCTACCCAAACAGCAGGACCTGTCATTCTGGCCCCTTGCCCCGGGCCGCTGAATCGCTAGAGGGGTCTGCAGAAGCGGTTCATGCCGCAATGCGAGATCACGGGGATTCTTTCATGGCGACCTTCACCCTCCCGGCCAACAGCAAGATCAAGAAGCAGGGCAACGTCCACAAGGCGGAAGGCGCAACGCGCGTGAAGAAATTCACCGTCTATCGCTACGATCCGGATTCGGGCGAAAACCCGCGTTACGACACGTTCGAAATCGACCTCGACAACTGCGGCCCGATGGTCCTCGACGCGCTCATCAAGATGAAGAGCGAACAGGATCCTTCGCTGACCTTCCGCCGCTCTTGCCGCGAAGGCATCTGCGGTTCGTGCGCGATGAACATGAACGGCTCGAACGGTCTTGCCTGCACCACGGCAATCGAGGACCTCAAGGGCGACATCCGCATCACTCCGTTGCCGCACATGGAAGTGATCAAGGACCTCGTTCCCGACTTCACCCACTTCTACGCGCAGTACGCCTCGATCCGGCCCTGGCTGCAGACCGTCTCGACCACGCCTTCGGGCAAGGAGCGCCTGCAGAGCCCCGAGCAGCGTGAAAAGCTGGACGGCCTCTACGAGTGCATCCTGTGCGCCTGCTGCTCGACGTCGTGCCCGAGCTACTGGTGGAACTCCGACAAGTTTCTCGGCCCGGCAATCCTGCTCCAGGCCTATCGCTGGCTGGCCGACAGCCGCGACGAGATGACCGGCGAGCGTCTGGACGAACTGGAAGATCCCTTCCGCCTCTACCGCTGCCACACGATCATGAACTGCGCCAACGTGTGCCCCAAGGGCCTCTCGCCGGCGCGCGCCATCGCCGAAATCAAAAAGATGCAGGCGGAGCGCCAGGTCTGATCCTCGCGGTCTGAGCCGAGGTGGAACCTACCAGCGCATTCATCCACGAGCCCGATCCGGAAAACCCGGGCTGGCATACGTGGGACATGGCCGACCAGGATCGCTTCAACCCTGTTGTGATGGGCAAGATGCTTTTGCGACAGGAAGGCGACCGGGCGGCGCGGCTGCGCATGCGCAACACCACGACCAGGCATGCAAACCTGCACGGCGCGCTCCACGGCGCCGTGATCCTCGGGCTGATCGATATTTCCCTGTTCGCAACCGTTCACCAGGTGGTCGGCGGCAATGCCGCTGCCTCCGTAACGCTGGACCTGTCCACGCAGTTCGTGGGCAGCGGACGCCTCGGTGCCCCGCTGGATGCGATCTGCGAAGTCATGAAGGAAACCGGCCGCCTGTTCTTCCTTCGCGGAAATCTTGAACAGGACGGCGAACTGATCGCTTCCTACATGGGCACCTTGCGGAAACCGTCTGCGCGATGACCGGCATGCTGAACCGTTACGAGGCGCTCGTCGCCACGGGCGAACTCCGTGTCGACCCGGAGCAGGCAGCGGCTGCCGAACGCCTCGATCGCCTCCAGCGAGAGATGTACAAGGCACGCTCGTCCACGGGCCTGATCGGACGCCTGCTCGGCAAGAAGCCCCTGCCCCCGCGCGGTGTGTATATGTGGGGCGGCGTCGGCCGCGGAAAGTCGATGCTGATGGACCTGTTCCACCAGACGCTCGACATTACCGAGAAAAAGCGCGTCCACTTCCATGCCTTCATGCTCGATGTGCACGCCCTGCTGCGCGACGAACGAAAGAATGAAACCGGCGATCCGATCCCGCCGGTCGCAGCCCAGATCGCACGCAACGTCCAGTGCCTCGCCTTCGACGAGATGGTCGTCAACAATTCCGCCGACGCCATGATCATGAGCCGCCTGTTTACGCATCTGATCGTGAACGAAGGCGTGACGATCGTCACCACGTCCAACCGGGCCCCATCTCAGCTCTACAAGGACGGCCTGAACCGCGAACACTTCCTGCCCTTCATCGATCTGATCGAGCAGGAACTGGACGTGATGACGTTGAATGGCCCCACCGACTATCGGCTGGCCCGTCTGGGCGGCATGCCGACCTGGCACATGCCGCTCGGTGAACCGACGACGCAGCAGGCACGCGAGGCCTTCTATCGCCTGACGGACTATCCGCCCGAAGATGCCGAGCACGTGCCTTCGACCGAGATCGACGTTGGTGGTGGTCGCACTCTTTTCGTGCCCAAGAGCCTGAAGGGTGTCGGCGTGTTCAGTTTCAAACGGCTGTGCAGCGAAGCACGCGGCGCGTCCGACTATCTTGCCATTGCCCGCGCCTATCACACGGTGATCGTCGTCGGCATCCCGAAAATGGGGCCGGACCGTCGCAACGAAGCCGCCCGGTTCGTGACGCTGATCGATGCGCTGTATGAAAACAAGGTCAAGCTGATCGTCGCTGCCGACGCCGCTCCCGAGGAGCTTTACGAAGCCGGCTCCGGCCGCTTCGAATTCGAGCGCACGGTCAGCCGTCTTAACGAAATGCAGAGCGCGGATTATCTTGCGCTCGGCCATGGCGAAAGCTGAATTCGTTAACGAATTCGACCGTTCGACCTCTTCAATTCGTTAACGAATCCCGAATCGGGACACATGTGAGTCGCAAGGATCGGGTCATCAGCCAGGTCCTGCGAGCATCGCGCGAGACGCGCCCAGCCAAAGCCCAAATATCAAAAGCGCCCTGAGCCAACGCGGCCAGAGCGCTTCGTCACGGATTTAAATATATCCGTTAAATACCTGATTCAGAGCGATAAATGCTGAGAAACCGGTATCGAAAGACGCCGCGACCTGCCGAGACATTTACTCCCGAAGAGGTCGCTGACTGTCCGATTTTTAGCGACCGAAGCCGCCCCAAAGCCAGCTGTACATTGTATTTCCCCATGTGAACCGCCGCGTTTTTTGCGGCTGCCCATATGGATAACAATGAGTTAAGATGTCAGCAAGACTTTTTTAACCATTCATTCGGGCCTGCTTCCTTTCGATATTATCGATCAGATCAGGAAATGGCACCGGACGACTGACGTAGTAGCCCTGGATGGTGTCGCATCCCATGCCCTTGAGAATCTCGAGCGCGGTCCCGGTTTCCACCCCTTCAGCAACGACAATGCGATCGAGTGAATGGGCCATTTCGATGATCGACTGGACGAGCAGGTAGTCCTCCTTGTTCGCTTCCATGGCCTGGATGAAGACCTTGTCGATCTTAACCTCTGCGGCCGGGAGGTAGCGCAAGTAGTCGATCGTCGCATTGCCCGTGCCGAAATCATCGATCGACAAGCGCAGCCCGGACTGGACCAGGCGCTGGAGCATCTGGAACGTTCGCGAACTGCGATCGAGACGATCGGTCTCGGTGATTTCCAGGACCAGCTTCTCCGGCGGCAGACCGTGCGCGGCGAGAATCTCTGAAATCATTCCCGGAAGGCCCGGATTGCGCAGCAATTGCGCCGAAATGTTGACCGACATCGAGAAGTCGTAGCCCAGCCGCGCGAGGTTGACGGCAGAACGCACCGCTTCGTTGACGACGAAGCGGGTTATGCGTTCGATCCGGTGGAATTCCTCGGCAATGCGGATGAACTTGTCCGGGCTGATCGGTCCACGTTCCGGGTGCGTCCAGCGCACCAACGCCTCAGCACCGGCAATGCGATTGGACTTCACGTCGAGCTTGGGCTGATAGGCGACCCAGACTTCGCCATTGTCGATAGCGCGATCGAGCTGGGTCAGAAGCGAAAGTTCCCACTGCGCCTCATGACGGCGGCTATCGTGCTGATAGACGAGTTCGTCGTTGCGAACCGCTTCCTCTGCCGACTGCATCGCGCTTGCGACGCGGCTGGAGACCGTCCGGTCGAACTCGGAATCGATGCCGCAGTTGAAGGAGAGATCGATATCCATGCCGCTGACCTGGATGCCGTTCTGAACGATGCGATGCAGGCCTTCGAGGTTTTCGAAAAGATCGAAAGTGCTGCGGATGTTCGACAGCCACAGGAACATGCCGCTTTCATGATAGACGGTCACGTCGTGATCGCTGATGCGGATACGCCGCACGATTTCATGCGCGACTTGCGCCTCCACGTGCTCGGCAAAGCTGCCGATTATGGCTCCGTAATTGCGTATCTTCAGAGCAACCAGGATCTTGGTCGACATCGCGTCGAAATTGCGCAGTGCCTGCACACTCGGGAGCCCCGAGCCCGCATTGGTCTCGCCCGCGACCTCCACGCGATCGAGGTTACGCATGCGGAAGACCGCCACGGCGGCAACGGCAAGCGCAGGAAATATATCCACTTTGATGTTTACATAATTCAGCACAAATGGCGCCGCGATCAGGACCAGCGCTAGACCCGAAAAGCGATAAACGTCGAAGACGCGACCACGTCCAAAGCCGGAAATCACAATGGCGCAAACAAGCAGGAATGGTGGAATCCAGCCCACATCCATCGGCAATCCGCGCTTTAGTGTCTCAGCCGCGATAGCATGGAAATAGCCGCCTGGTGCGTACCCCTGCCCGCCGGGCAACGGATGAATGTCGTTATATGCGATCGACCCGGGTGCAATGATGACATCCTTCCCGGCGACGTTCGATTTCTCGAAGTCTCCGCGAAGCACATCTATGTAGCTGCTGGTGGGTATTGTCCGATAGTCGATCGAATAGTCGGGCTGAAAAAGGAGATCGGGCCCTTGCTCCACCCCTGCGATTGCAGCCGGCAAACTAGGAATTACCCCAATCGCACTATTCGACGAATACGGCCAACTTACATTGAGGTTGAAGGGATGATGCAAGGCCAGGGCGGACACCACCTTGGCATTCTCCCTGAAAGTCACGGACGGCAAAACGCTTGCGTGATTACCGCCTGCGCCGTCGCTGCTGGGCATGGCACTGAGAAAGACCTGCCCGGGGTGCTTCTTCAGCACATCGACGAATTGCTTATTACCGTTGTCAGAATCGTCGTAACGCAACCCACGATCGAAGAAAACGCGCTTTGCGCCAGCCGCGAAGAGCGCTGCGGTCACTTTGGCGTCTTCAGCCCTAGTCACATCAATGGCACCAAGCTCGTCGAGCGTTCGACTGTCTTGGAGAACGAGCGCAATTTCGCCGTTCGAGGGATGGCGCCGTAAATAATCGCGTATACTGCCAATCACATCCTCGACCGGCAGGCCGACACCCGAAACGCCGCACAGAACGCCGGTCAGCGTCGCCCAGAAGACGATGCGGAAGCGGGCATTGCTCCAGAACTTGCGGAAACGGGCCTTGAGATCGGTCATTTCGGCCTCACCCTTGGTGCCGACGCATCAACGGACGGCAGATACGCGTCAGCGCTGCGGGAATCGCCCGCTTTTTCCGCCCGAAAATCGTAGACCTTGACCTTCATACACGTCCTTCGATGACGCTTCTCAGGGATGGCCTAGAGTAAATGTCCTAAGATTGGGTGTAGTTAATTCCCGGCTTTTACACAGGCAGGAATACACCGTTTCGTCCAGCACGCAGGCGGGTTCAGGCAATACCCAACTTGGTAAATGCCTTCTCAAGCATCAGCAACTGCCAGAGCAGCCGGGAATTGTCCGAAGTTCCCGCCAGATGCGCATCGACCAGGCCCGACAGGCGGCGGCTGTCGAACCAGCCGGTTCGTGCCAGCTGGGCACTGGAACAGGCATCCCGGGCCACCTGGGCGAGCGGACCGCGAAACCACTGGGCAATCGGCGTCACGAAGCCCTGCTTGGGGCGATAAAGGATGTCGTCCGGCAGGAATCGCCGCATCGTGCGCTTCATCAGCCACTTGCCCTGCCCGCTGCGCACGCGCATCGATTCGGGCAGGCTGGCGGCGAATTCGATCAACCGGTGATCGAGCAAGGGCTCGCGCGCTTCAAGGCTGACCGCCATGCTCGTGCGGTCGACCTTGGTCAGGATATCCCCCGGAAGCCACGACTTGAGGTCGGCATATTGCGCGCGGTCCAGCCCCGAGCGCGCGGGCGCGCCGCGCATCAGTTCCAGCAGCGGTGTCTCGGCCCGGTAGTCCCCGCGAAGTCGCAGGTACTCCGGGGAATAGAGGCTTTCGCGCAGTTCCGGCGAAGTGAAGCCGATCGCACGCGCATAGCCCTCGGCGGAATCGCCCGCGAGCGAAAGCAGCGTCGTCTTTGCCCGCAGGGGCCGCGGCGCCCAGTCAGCCTTGGGATAGATCGCACCCAGCGTTCCGAACACCGGACCGCGCACCGATTGCGGCAGAAGCGCGCGAACGCGATCCTCGCCATGCTGGAAAAGATGCCGGCGATAACCGGCAAGCGCCTCGTCCGCGCCGTCACCGGACAGAGCGACTGTCACGCTTTCGCGTGCAAGCTGGCACACCCGCCAAGTCGGCAGCGCCGAAGCATCGGCGAATGGCTCGTCGAACATGCCCGCCAGCGTATCGATCATCCCGAAGTCGTCCGGGGAGACCTGCCGAGCCTGGTGATCGGTGCCGTAACGCTCCGCGACCTGGCTGGCGTATGCTGTCTCGTCGAGCGCGGCGACGTCGAAACCGATGGAACAGGTGCGCACGGCCTGCGAAGAGGCCTCCGCCATCAGGGCCACCACGCTCGAGCTGTCGACGCCGCCTGAAAGGAATGCCCCGAGCGGGACGTCGGCCACCATGCGCGAAGTCACCGCCTGCCGCATCAGGTGCAGCAACTCGGCCTCTAGGTCCTCAACCCTCCCCTTGCGCCGCTCGGCGAAGGAGACGTCCCAGTACTGCCGGGGCGCGGGCAACGACTTGCCATGCTGCAGAAGCAGCGAATGGCCCGCGGGCAGCTTCATGACCCCTTTGATCATCGAGCGACTGTCCGGCACGTAGCCCCAGGCCAGGTAATCCTCCACGGCCAAGGGATCGACATCCCGCCGCAGCAGGGGATGCGCCAGCAGCGCCTTGAGTTCCGAACCGAAGACGAGGCTGCCGTCGCTCAATGGCGCCATGAACAGGGGCTTCACGCCCAGTCGGTCCCGGGCCAGGAAAAGCGTGCGCGCCTCGCAGTCGTAGATCGCGAAAGCGAACATGCCGTGCAGGCGGCTGACGCATTCGGGGCCCCAGCGCTGCCATGCAGCAAGAATGACCTCGCTGTCGCCGTCGGTATGGAACATCGCGCCGGTCTTGCGCAGTTCCTGGCGCAGCTCGCGGTAGTTGTAGATCTCGCCGTTGAAGACCAGCATCGCGCGGCCATCGCTGGAAGCCATTGGCTGTGGAGAGCCGGCAAGATCGATGATCGACAGGCGTCGATGCCCCAGCCCTACGCCCGGCGCCGTCCAAACCCCGTGCCCGTCAGGCCCGCGATGGACCATCGCATCGCACATCGCCTCGACCCTGGCGGGGTCGACGGGCTTTGGCGTTTCAAGATGATAGATTCCGGCAATGCCGCACATGCACTCGCGTACCTACCGGAGTTGTTCGACGCGGTCCATCCACGCGCCTGGCGGCCCGGTGGATGACAGGAAACGCGATATGGCATCGGCAGCAGGCTTGGCGGGCGCATCCTCGGCCGAGACGATCAGCATGGTCGTCGGGCGTCTCCGCAGGAGAAGATGATTACCGATCACGGCCAGCTTGAGGCGCGCGTTGCTGCCTGTGAGCAGATTTCCGTTGCGATACCAGGTGACGGCCAGCCGCTCGACCTTGCCGGCGCCGAGCAGTCGCTCGCTCCTGCCCTCCGGGAAGGCCCTGCCCGGGCTCTGCCAAGCCCAGGCACTGTCCGGCATCAGCGCGCCCTGCCCGAATCCTCCGGCTTCGCGCCCTTCCCCCTGCGACGCATAGAGCGCCAGGAACACATCGACCTTGCGCCCCTCGCCGTCGACATAGCTTCCGAGCAGGCGATG
Organism: Novosphingobium pentaromativorans US6-1; assembly: GCF_000767465.1. Lineage (NCBI taxonomy): Bacteria > Pseudomonadati > Pseudomonadota > Alphaproteobacteria > Sphingomonadales > Sphingomonadaceae > Novosphingobium > Novosphingobium pentaromativorans. The sequence continues at coordinate 3,917,454 of NZ_CP009291.1, read as the reverse complement.
ATCGGCGCCGGACGCCTGCGGTTCCCACCAGATCGACGGCGAATAGTCCGCGCGCGTCCAGCCGGAGACCGCAGGAAGCTCTATTTGCGGCGGCAGGGGCGCGGCAATCCGGTCGGCTCCATAGGCCCAGCCACGTGCGAGGAGCATCAGCGCAACAAGGCCCAGCAGAGCGAACGCAGGCCGCACCTGCATTGCGGAAAGGCGACCTACCAGCCTGCTGCGGCCTATCGCTTCGGCATCGATCATCGGATCTGCCAGCGGTCGGTCGAAAAACCGCCAGGCGCCAAGGATCACGAGCCCCAGCACGATGGCGAAAAAAAACCAGCCATAGACAATGTGATCGAAACCTGCCGCAACCTCTGCCCCAAACCATTGAGCCGCATAGATCGTGCCCCATGCCCTTACGCCATTGGCGAGGATCGGCACGATCACACAGGCCCCGACCATGACGATCCGGCGCGGCCAGCTGACAAAGCAGACATTGGCAGTCAGCACACCGAACGCGACCATAGCGATCAGGAACTTCACGCCCGAACAGGCTTCCGCAACTTCGAACAGGCCTGCAGGGGTATCGATGAAGACACCGTCGATGACCGCCGGGATGCCGCTCAGATGGGTGAGCGCAACGGTGATATCGGCAGTGATCATCTGCAAAATGGTCACCAGTTCCTCGCCCAGCGGGACGAGGAAGGCGAGGTAGCAAAGCGGGAAGAGCAACCCGGCGCTGACCTGCGGCCCCAGCAGCAGCGGGACGCTTGCGCCGAGCATGGCGATAGCCCCGGCCTGGCGCGCAAGGTCCAGTCCCGATATCGCGCCCAGCAACCAGATGAAGGCGGCGCCTCCGAACAGGAGCAGACCCGGCCACCAGCATTGTGGCGCAATCTTGCGCAGTTCGCCCCAGCGCTGCCAGACCAGCCAGCCTAGGATCGGCGGGATCAGAAGAACATGATTGTATGTGGAAATGTCCCACCACTGACGCGCCATCGCCGCCCAGTCCTTGGCGAACGTGAAGACCAGAACGAGCCAGACTCCCGCCAGTCGCAGCAGCGGCCCGCGCCAGCTTTCAGGGATCGGACTTTCGCCGAAATTGAGATCGGCGGCCAAGGAACGCATGTCAGGCAACCGCGTTCATTCGGGCATCGGAGCGCCCGATGAATTCGGGCAGGCGCGCAAGCGCGGCCGGCCAGCTTGCGTTCTCGACGATCCAACGGCGTGCCGCCGATCCCTTGGCCTGCCTGCGCGCGGCGCTCTGGGAAATGGCAAGGATCGCCCCTGCCATCGCGGCGTCGCCATCGGCAATGTGAAAGTCGCGCCCATTGACGGCATCGATACCGTTGGCCGCTCCAGGCGTGAGAATCACCGGCAATTCCATCGCCATCGCTTCAAGCACCTTGTTCTGCACGCCGCGCGCGATCTCCAGCGGCACCAGCGCGAGATCCGCACCTGCAAGCCACGGGCGAATATCGTCGACGCGTCCCCAGATCCGCGTGCCGTTCACGCCATCGCGCGCTAGCAATGCGTCGACCGGATTGCGCCCCACGACATGCAAGCTCGCATGTCCGCAAGCCGATCGGACGGCGGGCATGATGCGGTCGATGGCCCGCAGCACCGCAGCCACATTGGGCGCGTAATCCATTTGCCCGGTAAAGATGATGCGGGGACCGCCCGACTGCACGATGCGCGGCTCAGGCTTGACCACGGCCGGGTCGAAATACGTGCTGTCGAGACCATTGCCCATCGCGTGGACCTTTGCACTTACCGCAAGGTCCGGCGGCAGTCGCGAAAGCAGCAATTCGGCTTCGAGGGGACTGATCAGCAGGCTTGCATCGGCGCGGCGGACGATGCGCGCTTCTTCCGCGCCGAGGACGCGGCCTTCGCGCCGATCGATCCAGCTGCGCAGGCCCTTTGCGTTGGCTCCATAGGCGTCGAACTTGGCCGAATCGACGTCGACCAGATCCGCCACGACGCGGCCGGTGAAGGTGCCGGGCACATATTGCGCCATCTGCCCCGAAAAAACGTAGATGACGTCGATGTCCCGGTCGCGCAGCGTGTCGCGCACCCAGGCCTTCAGGCGACGGTCGTGAAAGGCGGTGAGGCTGACCGGCTTGCCGCCAGAAAGGGCCTCGAACGCGGCAAGCGGCAGCGGCTTCGTCCGGCGCAGCAGCCGATGGCTGGCCGCAATCGCCGCGAGATCCGCTTCGCTGGCAAAGTCCTGCTCGTCGTCGGCGAAAGTGGCGACATGAACGGGAGCCATGCCGGCCAATGCCTTGAGAACATGGTGCGAGCGGATCTTGTCGCCCCGGTCGGGAGGGAACGGAATGCGGTGGGACAGGAACAGGATCTCGCCCATCAGCCGATCCCCCGGGCAATCAGCGGCCCAAGGCGATTGGCAATGCCCAGCGGCAGCTTCTGCCAGAGCGCGATCTGCAGCGACAGCTTGGCGCTCGCCGGATCGGCCTCGCGCGCTCGGGCTCCGGGAGCGGTCCAGCTGGCATAAGTCAGCGCTTCGGGCTCGAAGCCCCAGTTGCGCTTGAAATGATAGGCCCCGCTTCCGGTCTTGGACCGGCCGAAGTCGAACGCAGTGCACCCGCGGCGGCGGGCGTGGAGCATGAGCTCGAAGTACATCCGGTCGTTCGCGCGCAGGCGCCGCGCCTCCCGGGTGCCCCCGCCCCAATAGGGCATCGCCGCGCCCCGGTGATAGACCGTGATCACGCTGGCGAGAGGACGTCCTTCGTGCCGGACGGTCAGGATGTCCGCATCCTCGCCGAAAGCATCGACGACGGCGTCGAGCAACCCGCGCGGGAATACCGGCGTGCCCAGATTGCGATAACTCTCGGCAAAGACCGCATAGTGCGCAGCCCGGTCGCGCTCGGAGGTGCCGATCTCGACAGTCAGGTCGTTCGCGAGCGACTTGCGGACTTCGGCGCGCTGCTTGCGCGGGACCGTGAGCAATTCCGCCTCGTCGTCCGCCGCCAGGGGCCGGGCGAAGTTGCAGTGCGATTCGCTCTTGAGCACCCAGCCCTGCCCCGCGTCGGGAAGTGCGCCGCCGCGCAGCTCGATTGTCGGGCAGGAGAGGCGCAGCGCCAGTTCCTCGGCAGCGCGCAGCACCTCTGCAGGCTCGGCGCCGTCGTCCGCCAGCAAGCCGCCGCCGATGGCAAAGCCGCTGGAGGCCAGCATGTTTCCGAAGATGGGCGAATGGATCGCACTGAGCGGAAGGAACGCAACGATCTCGCCATGCCGCTCCTGCACCAGTGCGAACGCGCGGTTTCCGGTGGCGCGGGCGGTGGCCACGAACCAGGCCGGACGATGGAAGGGCGTAGCTTGCGGATGCGCCGCGACATAGCCTTCGAGCCGGGCGACCTCGCCCGGATCGGCCAGGTCGGCCAGCCGCACCTGTGCGCGGGTCGGGGCGAAAGGTGCGTTCACGCCGCCAGCGCCATGGCCCTGTCCGATTCGCGCGCGGCGAGATCGTCCATGCGGCCCCAGCTGAACTCGTCGATAAGCTGGCGCAGCTTACCCGCCATGACATCGAGATTGGTGTAGTGCCGCAGACGCGAGCGCAGCGGCGCATTCTCGACGCGCGGCTGGTCGGGATCGATTTCCCAGGGGTGGAAGTAGAACACCGCCGGTCGCCCCTCCTCGCGATTCACTTGCCGGATCGCCCAGCGCGAAAAGCCATAGGGCAGGACGCGGAAGAAGCCGCCTCCACCTGCGGCAAGACGGCGTCCGGCGAAAGTCGCGGTGGTGACCGGGATCTCGACGAGATCGCTGCCTGCCAGCGGATGAAAGGCGAAGCGCGGCGCCTCGCGCCAGCCGTAGTGATCGTGGGCGATAGGCGCGACACTGGAGCTGTAGGCATAGCCCTGCGCAGCCAGCACCTCGAAAGCCCATGGCGTGCGCGCATCGATGGAGAAGCTCGGCGCCCGGTAGCCGGTTACAGCGACCCCGGCGGCGTCCTCAATGGCCTTGCGGCTGCGTTCGAGATCGCGCGCGAAGCCGTCTGCGCCAAGGCGGAAGACGCGCTCATGGTCCCAGCCATGGCTTGCCACTTCATGCCCTTCGGCCGCGATGCGGCGCATCAGCGGACCGTGACGCTCGGCCACCCAGCCCAGCGTGAAGAAAGTCCCCCTAACGCCCGCATCGCAGAACATTTCAAGGATGGTATCGCAATTGCGCTCGACCCGGTCCGCCAGCCTGGACCAGTCATCACGCGCGATGACGGTTTCGAAGGCGCCGACCTGGAACCAGTCCTCGACATCGACCGAGAGACCGTTGATCTGGGGACTGGCGGGCATCGGGCTCACTCCGGTCATGCGCGGACGAAGGCTGGGGCTCTCAGGCAGCGCGGCGCTGGCCCTCGCCGCCTTCGATCCACTCGATCAGCATCGTCAGGGTATGGCGCAGCATGCGGTCATGCTCGGCAAGGCGCGCCTCGAGATCCGAGACATGGCCGGACATCGCCTGAAGCTGCGCTTCGAGCGACGCCACTTGCGCCTGGCCGGCATCGGCAGCTTCATGCTCGCGCGCTTCGGCCGCCATCGCGAGTTCGAGCACGGCCTGTTGCAGTTCAGTGATCTGGGCGTCGCGGTCGGCCATTGCAGCTTCGATGATCGCGGCGACTTCATCGCTGTCGATGCCGCCCGGGACAGTTTCCGTGCGTGCTTCTTCCCCGCGCGGCGAAACCGCGGGTTCGGCCGCCTCGCCCTGCATTGCAGCGGCCTCGGGCTCGGCCTCGGGCTCGGCAGCCTTGCGGCTCACAAGCGAGATCGAACCGTCCGCGTCCAGTTCGGCAAGGACCTGGTCCAGCACCTCGCCGTCGATGACGCAACGCTGCTCGACCGCGCCCAGCAGCAGCAGGCGATTGACGAGCTGGTTGATGCGCCGGGGCACGCCGCCGGTCGCATCGAAGATCCCGGCGAAGACTTGCGCATCGAACTGCGGATTGCCCTGCCAGCCCACGCAGCCAAGGCGGTGTTCGATATAGGCCTGCACTTCGTCGGCCTGCATCGCCTCGAGGTGGTGGGTGGCAATGACGCGCTGGCGCAGCTGCTCCAGTTCCCCGCTCTCCAGCAAGGTCGAGCGGAATTCCGGCTGGCCAAGCAGAAGCGTCTGCAGCAGCGGATGCGATCCGAGCTGGAAGTTGGAAAGCATGCGCAGCTCTTCGAGCGCAGAGACAGTGAGATTCTGCGCCTCGTCGACGATCAGCAGGCAGCGGCGGCCCTGGCGCGCTTCCTCATGCAGGAAGCCTTCGATCGCGCCCAGCGCCGAGGCCTTGTCGTGCCCGGCGACCGCAAGTCCGAAAGCCTGCGCGACGACATGGACGATCTCCTCGCCATCGAGTGCGCTGGTGACGACTTGCGCCGCAGTCAGGCGGCTGGGATCGATCGTTGCCATGAGGTGCGCGACAAGCGTCGACTTGCCCGCGCCCACTTCGCCGGTGATGACCACGAAGCCTTCGCCCTGGGCGAGGCCATAGCCGAGGTAGGACAGCGCCTTGCGGTGCGTCCGGCTCTCGAAATAGAACGCCGGATCGGGCGTCAGCTGGAACGGGCGGCTCTCGAACCCGTAGAAATCGTCGAACATCTCTCGTCCTCCTTGGGACTTCAGAACGCGTACCGCAGGCCGACCAGGGCCGATGCGGTCCAGATATCGTCAATGGAAGGATCGTCGCGGGTCGCCCCGTCGATCCCGAGCGCTGCAGTTGCCCGCAGGCGCTGTGTAAGCAGGCGGTAATAGGCCGCCGTGGCACCATAGCCGGTCACGTCGCCGACCAGCGGATCGGAACTGGCGATCCAGTTGGCGTAGACATTGGTGCTCCAGCCGGCGTCACGCCCCAGATCACCGCTCAGGTAGGCAGCCAGCCAGTAGCTTTCGTCGATAATGCCATTGGCCGATGCGAGGATCGTGCCTTGGGATGCAAGGAACTTGCGCCGGTCGTAACCTGCGCCGATGCCGGCATTGAGGCGGCCGAGCTTCATCGAATAGCTGGCCGTCACCCCGCGCGAACGGAACGTGGCCGAGCGCACCGAACCGAGCGCACCGGCAAGGCAATTGCTGCCTTCCAGCGAATCCACGCAGCCGCGCAGCTGACCGGTGATCGGATCGCGCACAGCCTCGAAATCGTCGGGCAATTCATCGAGGAAACGATTGAGCTGTCCGCCGAAGCCCGCAACGTTGTCATAGACCGCAACGCTGAGCTGGCTGCGGTCATTGGGCGCATAGGCCAGCGTGCCGCCGAAGCTGGTCGCCCCGTAACGGCGCCCGACATGGGCCGAAAGCGACGTGCGGCGGCTTGGCCGCCACATCACCGCGACATCCCAGATCAAGCCTTCGACGTCATAGGCGATCTCACGCGGCGCGCTCTTGTCAGTCCTGTAGCGTCCGTTCCGGCCGATGACCGGGTTCCCGTCCGCATCGCGCACGGCATCGCGGCTGGAGACCTCGACGTCCTCGTATCCGACCGCACCGACAACCTGAACGGTGCGTCTGACCGGCACCGTAACCATGGCGCGCGCCTGCATGTCACGCACGCGCTGGTCGAGGTTGGAGATGTCTTCCTGATAGAAGCTGCCGGCAACGCCCAGCCCGACGGGCAGGATCTCGTATGGCGCAACTCCCGCCTCGATGTCGGCCACCTGCGAAACGCTTTCGTCGAAGACGTCGGCCGCTGCGCTGCCCGGGCTGGCGACATAGGCATTGGGTTGTTCGACCTTGGTGTAGCCGGCACGGTAATTGGCATTGATTGCCACATCGCCGGCGCGCGTCGCCACCGAGGGGCCAGCATAGATCGAGTAGATATTCGAGGACGAGTTGTCGCCAAAGGTGGAGCTTGCAAGCGCCGATCCGCCGTTCTCGACATTGACCTGGGTAGCCAGTGCCCCGGCCTCCAGCGTCACGCCCGGAGCCACGGTGGCATAGCCGCGCACGATGCCGCTGATCGCATCGCCATCGCGGGCATTGTCGCTCCAGCCGATCTGGCGCTGGTAGCGGATCGAGGCCGAAACCGCATTGCGCTGCCCGGAAATGCTGGCATCCACGCCGACCGCGACCTGCGTGTAGGTCAGCACATCGTCACCCGGCGAAAGCTGGGCGTCGACGATCTGGTCGAGTTCGATATAGGGCTGGATCACCAGGCGGCGTCCGCCCTGCCCCTTGCCGCCGCGCTTGGCAGCCTTGCCGGGCGAGTAAGTCTCGGAGGCCGGACCCTCGGGCGCATCGCCGCCGTCCATGCCGCCGCCACCGGCACCTTCGTATCCAAGCGTCTGTGCGTACGAGGCGACGGGCAGCGACAAGGCCACCAGCGCAGCCATCGTGGCCAGGCCGATCAGGCCGGTCCGGAGGCGTTGCTTCGCCATCATCCCTTGTACCCGTAGTAAGTGCCGAAACGGCGGCCGCTCGGGCTGAATTGCGCCGCGTTCAGGAGCAGTTGCACATTGGGGCAGCCGTTGAGCAGAGAGATAGCATCCTCCAGCGCGCCCTGCCCGGTGCTGTCCGCGCGCACGATCACCACCGCCTGACCGACGTACTTGGCCAGTTCGGCAGCGGGCGAGGCTGCCAGAGCGGGCGGCGAATCGAAGATCACCACGCGATTGGGCGCGCCTTGCGTCAGGCGGTCGAGCACGCGGCGGGTGCGAGAACTGGAAAGGTATTCGCTGTCGGTGTTCGAAGTATCGCCGGCGGGCAGCACCCACAGACCGGGAATGTCGGTTCCCAGCACGCAATCGCTGACATCGACGCTCTCATCCATGAGCGCGTCCATCAGCCCCGGACCGCCGGGCAGTCCGAGCGCGGAGAGGATCGACGGCTTGGCAAAGTCGGCATCGACGAGAAGAACTTCGCTTTCCTTCTCGGCCGCGATCGAAAGCGCAAGGTTAAGCGCGCAGTAGGTCTTGCCCTCGCCCGGGTGCGGCGAGCTGATGAGCAGGCGCTGCGCGGAAGGACCGGCGTTCTGGCGGCGCAGGTCAGCGCACTGGAGCAGGAGCTGCCGCTTGACGATGCGGAACTCCTCAAGGCTCGCGGTCACCGTCCCTTCAGGCACGATCAGGCCCTGATCGCGCAGGCGATCGCGGTCGACAGGATGGTGCGTGCCGTGAAATTCGGTGCGTTCCAACGGCTCGGGTATCAGTTGCGGGGCGGGAGCCGCTTCAGCAACTTGTTCAGATGCCTCGACGGCGGCATGCGCTTGCGGAGCCTGCGCAACTGGCGGCTGATCGACAACGGGCGGCGCCGGTTTGCGGATCCTGCTCACCACATCGGCGGGGATCGGCGCGGGCCTTGCGATCAGGCTGTTGAGATCGAGGCCGCCAGTGGCACGCTCGATCAGCGATCCACCGGAAGCGGCTTTGCCGGGAAGCGGGATGCGGGTGTGCTCGGTCATCGCTCGTTCCCCTCAGGCCACCATGCCGCGCTGGATGAATTCGACCGCGAGCAGCACGACGAAGAGCCCGCACAGCGCAGCGCTGGCGCCATAGAAGTACTTGAGGCGGCGCTTGCGCAGCGCGCGGGCCGCATCGGTCAGGTTCTGCGAGATCGCGCCGAGCACCGGCAGGCCGATCGAACGCTCCAGTCCGGCTGCCGTCGCGTAGACGGAGCGCACCTTGCCGAGCGCGAAGGCACCCGCGCAGCCACCGCCGATGCCGACGATCAGCACGCCCAGCAGCAGGATCGGGCGATTGGGCGCCACGGGCTTGCGCGGCGTCGTCGGCGGATCGACAACTTCGAACTTCACTGCCTCGCGCTCGGTCTTCACTTCCCCGCGCAGGCGCAGTTCCTCACGGTCCTGCAGGAGCTTGTCGTACTGCGAGCGCAGCACGTCATAGTCGCGGTTGATACGCTGGGCCTGGCTGGCGAGTTCCGGATTCTGGATCGCCTGCGCGGTCAGCCCGGCAAGGTCGGACTGCAGCGCGGCCTTGCGCGAAATGAGCGCCTGGACATTGGCCTGCCGCTCGGCCCGAATCGACTGCAGGGACGTATAAGCGGGGTTCGGGGCGCCGACGCCGCTGGCCGCTTCCTGCGCGGCCGGGCCTTTGAGCGCGGCAATCTGATTTCGCGCAGCAATCACGTCGGGATGCTCTTCGGTGAGCCCGCGTGCGCGCAGCGAGGCAAGGTTGGACTGAGCCTGCGCCAGGGCCGCCGATGCACCGCCGGCGCTGCCGCCGGGGATGGTTCTGGGCGTACCGGCAAGCTGACCGTCGATCGCCGCAAGCGCAGCCTGCGCGGCAGCCAGATCGGCCTCCACGCCGCGCAGTTCGGCGCGTGAGGATTCAAGCCGCTGCGCGCTGGCTGCCCCGCCCAGTGCGAATTCCGGATGCTCGGCCTCGAAAGCGGTGCGCTTCTGCTCGGCCGATTCCAGTTCCTTCTCACGCTGGGCAAGCTGCTGGTTCACGAACTCCAGCGTCTCGACCATCTCGCCGCGATTGCCCGAGAGGTTCTCCTCGCGGAAGATGTCGATCAGCTTCTGGGCGATGTTCTGGGCAAGCCTCGCGTTTTCCGCATCGGAGAACGAGGAATAGCTGGCGTTCGCCGTGATCTCGAAGAGGTTGTCCTGCTGGCTGATCACCTTGACGTTGTCGGCCAGGGCCAGGACCGCGGCTTCCATCTGCTTGGGCGATTCGATGGTGTCGCCGATGCGCGTCGAGCGCACGACCTTTTCAAGGTTCACCGCGCTCGTCAGGGTCTGGCGGATGCGTTCGATGTCACGCTTTTTGTCGGCCACGCCGATGCCGACCTGCTCCGCCAACGCGTCGTCGAGCTGAATGAAAATGCGCGCACGCGATTCGTAGCTGTTGGGGATCAGCGCCACGACCAGCCAGCCCAACAGGCAGATGCCCCAGGCAATACCCAGGGCAATCCAGCGACGGTGCCAGACGCTGTGGATCGCGGCCAGCAGCTCTTCGTAGAGAGAGTTCATCGCTTGCGCCGGCCCCTCTTAGAACATGCTTTCGGGGATGATGATGACGTCACCGGGGCTGAGCATGACGTTGGCCTTGCTGTCGCCCTTCTTCAGCAGGTCGCCCAGCCGCAGGGCATATTCCTTCTGCTTGCCGGTCGTCTTGTCGAAGCGGATCAGATGCGCCTTGTTGCCCGCCGCGTATTCGGAGAGGCCGCCCACCGCGATCATCGCGTCCAGCACGGTCATATTGGCGCGGTAGGGAATGGAAGCGGGCTTCTCGGTCGCGCCGACGATGCGAATCTGCTGGCTGAAGGTCCCCGCGAACTTGTTGACGATTACCGAGACCAGCGGGTCCTCGATGTACTGCGAAAGCTGCAGGCGTATGTCCTGCGCCAGCATCGAGGGGGTCTTGCCTACCGCGGGCATGTCGGTGATCAGCGGCGTGGTGATGCGCCCGTCGGGACGGACCTGAACTTTCGCGCCCAGCTCGGGGTTGCGCCACACGAAGATGGTCAGCTCATCCAGCGGGCCGATGACATATTCCTCGCCCGGGCCTTCCTGCATGGCAACGAAGGAGGCCGGGGGGAGTTCGGGTGCTGCACCGCCGCTTGCACATCCGCTGAGAGTCACGCCGGCAAGCGCGCAAACGGCGAGCAGGCGAGGCAGACGGCGATACGGCATGGGCACTTCCCTCACTGCGCCGACCCGCCGCAATCCTCACGAGAGCGGCGGACCTGGCGAAATCCGGCTCCCGCTATCGGTCAAAAGGGTGAACATAGCGTTAGCCTTGAGGGGCGAATTGGCGGCAGGTCCCGAATCGGGACGCGCAAATGCCTAAATCCTTACGGCTTTTTCAGACCAGCAGTTCGCGGGCCGGTCCCTGCCCCAGGAAATTCGCCGGACTGGCGCTGGCACCATAAGCCCCGGCACAGAACACCGCCACGAGATCGCCAACCTCGGCGCGCGGGAACCCGCCCTTGTCCGCCAGTTTGTCGAGCGGCGTGCACAGGCAGCCGACAATGGACGCCTCTTCCTCGACCTCGGCGCCGAAGCGCGTGGCTATCGCCGAGGGATAGTTGCGGCGCACAACGGTTCCGAAATTGCCCGAGGCCGCGAGCTGGTGATGCAACCCGCCATCGGTAACCAGAAAAACTTCGCCGTGGCTGACCTTCCGGTCGACGATTCGCGCGATATAAACACCTGATTCGCCAACGAGATATCTGCCCAGCTCGATGCAGAAATGCGTTTCGCGCAAGGCGTCCGGCAGGTTCTCGAAGCGCTCGGCCAGCCGCTCGCCGATGAGCGAAATGTCCAGCGCTTCGTCTCCCGGGAAATAGGGGATACCGAAGCCGCCGCCGAGATTGCAGTGCGGCAGAGGCGCTCCGCTTTCATCGGCAAGACGCGCCGCAAGGTCGAGGGTCTGGCCCTGGGTCTCTGCAATCGCCTCGGCGGAAAGCGCCTGGCTGCCAGCGAATATGTGAAAGCCGCGCCATTCGGCGCCGCTGGCGATGACTTCGCGCACGAGCGCGGGAACCCGCTCGGCATCGAGCCCGAAAGGCTTGGCGCCGCCGCCCATCTTCATGCCCGAACCCTTGAGGTCGAAATCGGGATTGACCCGGATCGCCAGCCGCGGCGTCACTCCCAGCTGCCCGGCGATTGCCAGCGCCCGCGCAGCCTCGCCCTCGGATTCGAGATTGAGCGTCACCCCGGCCATAATCGCCGCTTCCAGCTCGGCATCGCGTTTGCCGGGGCCTGCGAAGCTCACCTTGTCGAGCGCAATCCCGGCACCGCGCACGATCTCCAGCTCACCGCCCGAGGCAATGTCGAAGCCGTCGACAAGACCGGACATCGCCGAGAGCAGCGGCGCGAAGGGATTTGCCTTCACCGCGTAATGCAGCGACAGCCGCCCCGGCATCGCGGCACGCAGGGCCGCGACCCTTTCGCGCACCCGGTCGGCGGAATAGAGGAACAGCGGGGTTCCACCGGCTTCTTCCACCCAATGCGTCACCGGCTTGCCGCCCATCGCCAGAACGCCGTCAATGGAGGTGAACCCGGCCGGGATCGGTCCGAGCGCCTTCATGCCGCAAGCTCCGCCTGCAGACCGGTGCGGTCGATCTTGCCATTGGGACCGATCGGCATGGCATCGCGCCAGTGAATGACCTTGGGCTGCATGAAATTCGGCAGTTCCTGCATGAGTTTACGGGGCAATTCCTGTTCGGGGTTTTCGGCGCCGGGGGCCACCCGGACGATCAGGTGGACCGCCTGTCCCAGCCGTTCGTCGGCCAGGCCCAGCGCGACTGCCTCGGCGACGAGGCCAGTGGCGAGCGCGGCTTCCTCGATTTCCTGCGGGCTGATGCGGTTGCCCGCGCTCTTGATCATCGCATCGCGCCGCCCGACGAAGTAGAGCAGCCCGTCCGCCTCGCGCCGCACCCGGTCACCCGACCAGACGGCAATTCCGCCAAAAGCGGAGCTCGCGGGCGCCGGCCTGTAGCGTTCGACGGTACGTTCCGGGTCCTGCCAGTAGCCCTGGGCGACGAGCGGCCCGCAGTGAACCAGTTCCCCCTCCTCACCGTCGGCTGCCGGTTCGCCCGCATCGTTGATGACGAGAATCTCGGCATGGGGGATCGCCTTGCCCATCGAGGTGGGATGGCTATCGACCAGTGCGGGATCGAGATAGGTCGAGCGGAACGCCTCGGTCAGGCCGTACATCGGGAAAAGCCGCGCCTGCGGGAACAGCGCCCGCAAGCGCCGCACCAGATCCACGGTGAGCGCACCCCCGCTGTTGGTCAGGCGGCGCAGCTTGCCGGCAGTCTCTTCCGGCCAGTCGAGTTCGCAGACCTGCACCCACAGCGGCGGTACGGCGGCCAGGGTGGTAATGCCGTGGCGCTCTACCGCTCTCACCAGGTCGCGCGGCAGCAGATAGTCGAGCGGGACGACGCAGCCGCCCGCATACCATGTCGAGAGCAACTGGTTCTGCCCGTAGTCGAAGGAAAGCGGCAAGACCGCCAGCGTGCGGTCGTCACCTGCAAGATCCAGATAATCCGCCACGGCCTCGGCCCCGAGCCACATGTTGGCATGGCTGAGCATAACGCCCTTGGGCCGCCCCGTGGATCCGCTGGTGTAGAGGATCGCTGCCAGCGCATCGGGATCGGCATCCGACAAGCCCACATCGCCGCCGAGGTCCGTCGCTGCAGTGAGGGCCGCAGGCTCGTCGACCACGCGGCAATGCCCGGGGACATCGGCCTCGCCCAGGGTCTTCAGGCGCGCGGGCGTACCGATCAGCATGGCGGCGCCGCTGTCGGCCAGGATATGCGCGACCTGTGCGTGCTTGAGCAGCGGATTGACCGGCACATGGACCAGCCCGGCACGGGCTGCCGCGAGCGGCAACAGGCAGGTCAGTTCGCCCTTGGCCGCCCAACTCGCCACGCGCGCGCCTGCCTGCGGCACTTCCCGCGCCAGCCAGGCGGCCAGGCGGGAGACACGCGTTCTTAAGTCCTTGTAGTTAAGAACGCCCTCGCGCAGCACGAGGGCATCGGCCGTATCGTCCCCGCGAAGGACGAGATGGTCGAGCGGAAGGACCCTGTTTTCGCTCTTGCCGCGCATTTTGGTGGAACTGCTCCCGAGAGGCTTTTGGAAGGTATCGTGGTAAAGATCGAATATCACTCCGATCTTAAGGAACTGCAATCCGACGCGCAGCTTGCAAGGCTGCTCTCGGCGGAATGTCAGTCCGCGCCGTTCGATCGCCTTGCATGGTGGGAAGCGCTTGGCAAGCATTGCGCCATCGCGCCGCTGCTTGCGGTGGCGCGCGAAGGCGATGCCGTCGCCGTCCTGCCGCTCACCGGCGACGGCGGCCACCTTTCGGCACTGGCGAACTGGTACACTTTCCGGTTTCGGCCGGTGGTTTCGCATCCCCCGCAAGCCGAAGTCCTGCTCGCGCAGCTGGCCCGCGATCTGGCCGCAAAGGCGCGCCGCCTGACGCTTGCCGGTCTGCCCGAGGAAGACGGCACTGCATCGCGCATCGAATCAGCCTTTCGCAGGGCCGGTTGGCTGGTCATGCGCGAAGCCAGCGACACAAATCATGTCCTCGAAATATCTGGTCGCAGCTTTGACGACTATATCGCCGGGCGTCCCGGCAAGCTGCGTACGACGCTCAAGCGCAAGACAAGGAAAGTCGCGGTCGAGATCATCACCCGTTTCGATGCGCAGGCATGGGAGCAGTACGAGGCGATCTATGCCGAGAGCTGGAAGCCGGAAGAAGGCTCTCCGAACTTCCTGCGGGCCTTTGCCAAGTCCGAGGGCGAAGCAGGCCGCCTGCGCCTTGGCATTGCCAGGGCCGCCGACGATCCCCAAGGCCCCGCCATCGCAGCGCAGATGTGGACGGTCGAGGGCGGCACGGCCTTCATTCACAAGCTGGCGCACCGCGAGAGCGCCAGGCCACTATCCCCCGGTTCGATCCTCAGCGCAGCGCTGCTGCGTCATGTCATCGAGGTCGACCGGGTTGCGCTGGTGGACTTCGGCACCGGCGACGATCCCTACAAGCGCGACTGGATGGAACAGGTGCGGCCACGATATCGACTGGACATGTTTCGCCCGCTCGATCCGCACAACTGGCTCATCGTGGCACGGATCGGCCTGCGACGCCTTGCCGCAAGTGCGAAGGGCGGCTAGAGCCGCAGGCCAAAGTGAAAGGCTTTTGTTGAGGGGGCCATGCAAGACGATACCGACCTGCTGCTGCGTCGCATCCTGACGGATGTGCTCGGACTCGCGCAGGGCCAGGCCGACACGTTCGATGCCGAAACCGGCTTGTTCGGCCACCTGCCTGAACTCGATTCGATGGCGGTCGCCGGGCTCCTGACCGAAATCGAGGATCGCCTCGACATCGTGATCGAAGACGACGAGATCGACGGCGAAATGCTCGAGACGTTCGGCGGCCTGCTCGAATTCACCAAGTCCAAGCGCGCCGAGGCCTGATCGGGCGGTGACACCGGCGAGCTGGCCCTGTCCGCTGCCCGCCGGCGGCTTCGTCAATGAACTCGCCCTCTGCTTCGATCGCAACCGCGCCGCGCGGTTGCTGATTGTCCCGGCGTTGTTCGACGAGGGCAACAAGCTGCGCCGCGTGACAGTGGAATCGATGCGCCGGCTCGATGCGGCCGGGATCGACTGCATCCTGCCGGACCTGCCCGGTTGCAACGAAAGCCTCCAGCCGCTCGACCGGCAGACGCCCGAAGTCTGGCGCAGCGCGATGGACGCTGCCGCCACGCAGTTTCGCGCAACGCACGTGGTGGGCATTCGCGGCGGCTGCATGTTCACGCCACAAGGCCTTCCAGGCTGGCATTACGCCCCGGTGAAGGCCACCTCGATCCTTCGCCAGATGCTGCGCGCGCGAATTCTTGCCAGCCGCGAGGCTGGACGTGAGGAAAACCGCGAAGATCTGACCCGGCTAGCCAGGGAGCAAGGCATAGAAATTGCCGGCTATCCCCTCTCGCCCGAATTCTGGCGCGAGTTCGAGCCAATGATCGCTGCGCAGAACGCCAGAGTGATCGAGCAGGCCGAGGTCGGCGGCAGCGGCCTTTGGCTTCGCGCGGAACCGGATGAAGCGCCCGAGCAGGCCGACGCCCTTGCCGCGATCCTGACCTGGGGCGTCACGGGATGAACCGGCGCCATTTCCTGTTCGATTGCGAAGGCGTTCGGCTAGCCGCGACACTGGACGATGCACCCGGCATGGTCGGCCTGCTTCTTGTCAGCGGCGGCAACGAAGTGCGCGCCGGAGCATGGAACGGACAGGCAAAATTCGCCGCCCGGATTGCCGCCCAAGGTTATCCCGTCATGCGTTTCGACCGCCGAGGCGTGGGGGACAGCGAGGGCGAAAACGGCGAATTCCGTTCCAGCGCGCCCGACATAGCTTCTGCGCTCACTGCATTTCGCCGCGAATGCCCGCGTCTCACCAAGATCGTCGCCTTCGGCAATTGCGATGCCGCCAGTGCATTGATGCTGTCGTGCGGCATGGGCATAGGCGCGGGCATCGACGCGATTGTGCTTTCCAACCCGTGGACGATAGAGGACGATGCACAGGAGGAACCCGCCGAAGTGGTCCGCGACCACTATCGTCGCCGTCTCACCGATCCTGCCGCAATCCGCCGCCTGCTGACCGGCAAGGTCTCGATCGGCAAGCTCTTGCGCAGCCTCCTGTCGGCCGCGCGCCCTGCACCGACCGAGCTATCCGGCCTCGTCGCCGAGATGGCCGAGGGTATTGCAGCCTATCCGGGCCGCATTCGTTTCCTCGTCGCCGCGCGGGACAAGACCGGGCAGGCGTTCCTTGCAAGATGGGACAAGTCCGACACTCGCATCCAGGTATGCCCCGATGCGACCCACAGCTACGTCGAAGTCCACGCCCAGGACTGGCTGGTGGCACGGGTTATCGACGTGCTGGAGGCAGCCTGACAGCTGCAAAGGTGCCGAATCGACGCGGCCCTGGTGCCAGTCTGGAAATCCTCCCCACTTTCCGCGAAGGAAGCGGAGAGGATTGTCCGGGAACGTCTCAGGCCTCGACCTTCGCCGACTCGGCGAATTCCTTTTCGGCGAGGAAGCGTTCGGCATCGAGCGCGGCCATGCAGCCGGTGCCCGCAGCGGTAATCGCCTGACGATATACATGGTCCATCACGTCGCCGCAGGCGAAAACGCCCGGGACGTCGGTCTTGGGCGTGCCGGGCTCGACGAGCAGGTAGCCCGACTCGTCCATGGCAAGCTGACCCTTGAACAGCTCGGTCGCCGGAGCGTGGCCGATGGCAACGAATGCGCCTTCGGTCTCGATCTCGCTCTCCTCGCCGGTCACCGTATCGATCAGCTTGAGCGCCCGCAGGCCGCCGCCCTCGCCGCCGCCCAGGAAGCTGTCAACGCGCTTGTTCCACACGACGTTGATCTTGGGATGCGCGAAAAGCCGGTCCTGCAGGATCTTCTCGGCGCGCAGCGAATCGCGGCGGTGGATCAGGGTGACGTCATCGGAATGGTTGGTGAGGTAGAGCGCTTCCTCGACGGCGGTATTGCCCCCGCCGATGACCACGACCTTCTTGCCGCGATAGAAGAAGCCGTCGCAGGTGGCGCAGGCCGAAACGCCCTTGCCCGAGAGTTCCTGCTCGCCGGGAACGCCGAGCCAGCGCGCCTGCGCACCGGTGGCGATGACAAGCGTGTCACCCTCGTAAACATCGCCGCTATCGCCCTGCGCGGTGAACTTGTCGCCCGAAAGATCGACCGAGGTGATCGTATCCCACATCATGCGCGTGCCGACGTGTTCGGCCTGGGCCTGCATTTCCTGCATCAACCACGGACCCTGGATGACTTCGCGGAAACCGGGATAATTCTCGACATCGGTGGTGATGGTGAGCTGGCCGCCGGGCTGGAGGCCCTGCACCACGATCGGCTCCATGCCTGCGCGGGCACCGTAGATCGCTGCGGAAAGTCCGGCCGGACCGGAACCGATAATGAGCATGCGGGTCTTGTGCGTCGTCGCCACGTCTAACCTCTTGTGTGAAACCTGCGCGTAAAGCTTTTCGCTGCCGGAGATAGGGGCAAGCGGGCCGCTTTGCCAAGCATGAGCGCGGCAAGGATTAGTTTCATCCCCGCAAATGCAAGCTCATGCACCAGTGCACGCGATCGCGGAGAACGGCGATTGACCTCGGGCCGCGCCCGTTCCACTTGCAGGGCATGGAACGCTTACTCGGACCCACATCGAACCGTTTCGCCTCGCAGCGGCTCCGTCTCAACTACGTGGACTGGGGCAACCCGGATGCGCCGCCGCTGATCCTGCAGCACGGTGGACGCGACCACTGCCGCAGCTGGGACTGGGTGGCCGAGGAACTGCGGCACGAGTGGCATGTGATCTGCCCTGACCTGCGCGGACACGGCGACAGCGAATGGTCCCCCGAAGGCAACTACGCGATGGACGGTTATGTCTATGATTTCGCGCAGCTCGTCCACACGCTGGGCTACGAGAAAGTGACGATCATCGCCCATTCCCTGGGCGGCAATATCGCCACCCGCTTTGCCGGGCTCTACCCCGAGAAGGTCGACAAGCTCGTCAATATCGAGGGACTTGGCCCGACGCTGGAAAAACGCCGCATGCTGATGGGCGACTGCTCGGCGGACCGCATGCGCGACTGGATTTCCAAGAAGCGCGATGCCGCCGGACGCATCCCGCGCAAGTACAATTCCTTGCGCGAAGCCTATGAACGCATGAAGACGGAGAACGCGTTCCTCACCGTCGAGCAGGCGCGCCACCTTACCGTCCATGGCGCAAGCCGGAACGAGGACGGCACCTGGAGCTGGAAGTTCGACAATTACCTGAACGTGTGGCCGATAGTCGACCTTCCGGGGGAACATGTCGTGCGTTTGTGGGAAGCGATCACCTGCCCCGTCCTGATGCTCTGGGGCAAGGACAGCTTCGCATCGAGCCCCGCACTCGACGGTCGCATGGACCATTTTTCCACCGCCAGCCTGATCGAGTACGATAATGCCGGCCATTGGCTGCACCATGACCAGTTCGACCGCTTCATGGCAGACGTGAAGGCCTTTCTCGCCTCCTGAGGCAAAGGGCCGAACGCCTCCCTTCACTTCGACCACTGCCGGTACGCAGCACCCGAACCCGCTTCGACGCCCGGATGCGGGCGCGAGGGAATTCGCTGCGACACACAGATTATCCGACCTTGCTGTTGCAGATACTATCCATGCTTAGTATAAGCGTGCTGCAAATCAACACAGGAAGTCGCATGAACGCCCAGAGCAGCATTGCGGCCGACAGCGAAGCCGAGACGGTCATTCCCCCGCGCAAACGCAGTCGCCGCACCATTCTGATGATCACCGGGCCGGCCGTGCTTCTGCTCGTCGCGCTGGCTGCCTACCTCTCGGGCGGCCGCTACGAATCGACCGACAACGCTTCGCTGCAGACTGGCATGGTTGCGATCAGCCCAAGCATATCCGGCAAGGTCGTATCGATCGAAGTCGGCGAAAACCAGCGCGTGAGGAAAGGCGACGTCCTGTTCCGGATCGAATCGAACAGCTTCAAGTCCGCCGTCGCCGAAGCCGAAGCCGCCCTCGCCTCTGCCCGCACCGAGGTGCAATCGCAGCAGGCCGACTATCGCGAAGCTCTTTCGCAAGTCAGCGCGGCCCAGGCGCGTTACGAGTACGCGGCCAGTGAAGCGGCGCGCCAGAAATCGCTCGTCGCCGAAGGCATCTCGTCAAAGGCCCAGTTCGACGAAGCGACTACGAGCGTGCGCACGGCAAGAGACGCCATCGCTGCAGCCAGAGCCAAGGCCGACAGCCTGAGCGCCGAACTGTCCGGCAAGGTAGATGGGGCGATTGCCGATCAGCCCGAGGTCCGGAAGGCAGCCGCTCGGCTTGCCCAGGCCCGGATCGACCTGGCCGATACTGTAGTGCGCGCGCCGCAGGACGGCGTCGTCACCCGCGTGAACCAGCTTCAGGTCGGAAACTACGTTTCGCAGGGCCGTCCGGTATTCATGCTGACCGGGCTGCGCTATTGGGTCCAGGCCAACTTCAAGGAAGACCAGCTACGCTACATGCGCGTGGGACAACCTGTCAAAATCACGATCGACGCCTTTCCCGGCAACGCAATGCACGGCCGTGTCGAAAGCTTCAGCCCGGGAACCGGTTCGAGCTTCTCCGTTCTGCCGGCAGACAATGCGACGGGGAACTGGATCAAGGTGGTCCAGCGCCTTCCTGTCCAGATCACCATCGACGAACTGCCCGAAGGTCTGCCGCTTGGCGCCGGCCTGAGCGCGAACGTCGAAGTCGACACGGGACACGAGCGTCACCTGTTCGGCAAGGACTCGCCGCCCAGTTCGCCGGCTGCCAAGCACTAAGTCCAGAGCAGGATCGACCGCAGCGTGAGCACCGAACTGCCCATCGAATACCCGCCTAAGCCCCGGCGGCTGATGATCACGATTCCGACGATGATGGCCCTGACGATGGTCGCTGTCGACAGCACGATCGCGAACGTCGCCCTGCCTCACATGCAGGCCAGCCTCTCTGCTTCGCAGGAACAGGTGCTGTGGGTCCTGACGTCCTACCTCGTCGCCGGCGCGATCGCCACGCCGCTTAGCGGCTGGCTGGCCGGACGGGTCGGTCGCAAGAACGTGATGCTCTTCTCCGTTGCCGGATTCACACTCGCGTCCATGCTCTGCGGCCTTGCCGGAGACCTGCAGACGATCGTCTTCGCCCGTTTCCTGCAAGGTGCCTGCGGGGCATCGCTCATCCCGCTGAGCCAGGCGATCCAGCTCGACATCAATCCGCCGCACGAACACGCCAAGGCCATGGCGATCTTTTCGATGGGGACGCTCGCCGGCCCCATCATCGGACCGACCCTGGGGGGATATCTGACCGATGCCTTGAGCTGGCGCTGGGTATTCTTCATCAACGTGCCTTTCGGCATCGTTTCATTCATCGGCATGTGGGTGTTTCTCGGTCGCCGCAAGCTCCGCGAACAGGCACCCTTCGACAAGTTCGGGTTCTTTACCCTGTCTATCGCCCTGGCATCGCTGCAGTTGATCCTCGACCGCGGAGAGCACCTTGACTGGTTCGATTCCGACGAAATCCGGATCTACGGCCTGATCCTGGTCATCGCCGCCTATCTCAGCATCGTGCACATGATGACGGCCAGGGATACCTTCATCAAACCGGCGCTTTTCAAGGATCGCAACTTTGCCATCGGCTCGATCTTCAGTGTCCTGATCGGGATCTTCACCCTGGCAACGATGCCGATGATCGTGGTCATGATCCAATCGTTGCTGGGTTACTCGGCCTTCCAGACCGGCCTCGTAAGCATGCCGCGTTCAATCGGTGCGATGATATCGATGTTCCTCGTGACCAAACTGGTCTCCGTCTTCGATATCCGTGTCCTGCTGGTTGCGGGCCTGAGCCTCATCGGCGCGGGAATGCTGCTCAACTCGCAAGTGGACCTTTATGTCGACGAAAATACCCTCGTCTTCATCGGATTTATCCAGGGGTTGGGTACCGGCCTGATGTTCGTTCCGTTGTCGGTCGTCGTCTTTTCGACGCTTTCGCCCTCATTGCGAAACGAAGGCGCATCGATGTACGCGCTTACCCGCAATATCGGCAACGCAATCGGCATTTCGATCCTGCAATACCAGTACTCCCAGTACGCAGCCGCATCGCGCGAAAGCCTCGTACAAGGCGTGCGCCCGGACAATCCGATCCTGCAATACGCCAGGCCCGACTTCGATTTCGACTCGGTGCAAAACCTCGTTCGCATAAAAGCGGAGATCGCCCGGCAAGCCGCAATGGTCGGCGACATCTCGGTCTATCACCTGGTTTTCCTCATCACGATCGCCACGACACCACTGGTTCTGCTGATGCGCGTGAAGACCGCGAACAAGATCGACTTGGCTACGCTTCCGCATGGGGAATGACATGATACGCAAGACCGCCGTCCTGCTCCCGCTCCTCCTTGCCGGCGCCTGCACGAGCGTCGGCCCCGATTTCGCCCGCCCGCCTGCACCGCCGACCGAATCCGGTTACGCAAGCGACGGCGAAGGACACGCCGATCTGGCTGCCGGTCCGCAGATGCAATGGTGGAAGGCCTTCCAATCGTCGCAGCTCGATGCGCTCGTCGCACAGGCCATGATCGGCAATCACAGCCTTTCGGCGAGCCGCGCAACACTGGAAAAGGCGCGTCAACGGATCGCCGCAGTGGCGGGGCGCTCGCTGCCGCAAATCGATGCCAACGCCCGCGCCGAGTATCAGCAGGTCAACCTTTCCGCCTTCGGGCTATCCGACAGCCTGGCCGGCAGCGGGTTCGAGAACCCGGAATTCGACCTCTACACGCTTGGCGCCGGGGTCCGCTACGATCTCGACCTGTTCGGTCGCAATCGCCGCGCCCTCGAACAGGCGACAGCGCAGGCCGAGGCCCAGGAGCGCGCGACCGAGGCGGCGCATCTGGTGATTGCCGGTCGCGTCGTCACCCAGGTTCTGGCCATTGCTGCCCTGAATGACACGATCGCCACACAGAACAGGCTTCTTGCCGAGGACGAACGCAACCTCGACCTGACGCGCAAGCGCCAGAAGGCCGGCTCGGGAACGCTCGTGGAAGTGCTCAGCGCGCAAGGCCAACTTGCCGGCGACCGGGCGAGCCTTCCCTCGCTGGAGCAGCAACTGGCGCAAGGTCGTGCCATGCTGGCGGTTCTGCTGGGCATATCTCCCGTGCAGCTCGGCCCGACCGACTTCAGCCTCGACGACTTTGCCCTGCCGGTAACGATACCGGTCGCCCTCCCCTCCACTCTGGTGCGCAAGCGCCCTGATATCCTGGAAGCGGAAGCGCGGCTTCACGCAGCAGTCGCCGCCGTCGGCGTCGCCACGGCCGACCTTTATCCCGACATCACGCTGGGAGGCTCAATCACGCAGTCGACCTCGGAGCCTGACCGGATCACCAGCAGCAAGTTCAATGCCTTCGACATCTTCGCAGGGCTGACCGCGCCGATCTTCCACGGCGGAACGCTCAAGGCCAACAAGCGCGGCGCCGAGGCCGAGGCACAGGCAGCCGCAGCGCAGTATCGCGAAGTGGTGACCGAGGCGTTCGGCCAGGTATCGGGACTGCTCTCCGCGCTGGGGAATGACAGCCGCGAACTGGCCGCGCGCGCGGATGCAGCGCAAGTCGCTGATCGTTCACTGCACCTTTCCCGCCGCAGTTTCGAAGTGGGTAACAGCGGCGTGCTTCAGGTTCTCGATGCGAACCGCACGTTCCAGCGGGCCAACCTGGCCCTGCTGGAATCGAAGGCCAATCAGTACCAGAACATCGCCAGGCTCTATGCCGCGACGGCCGGCGGCTGGCTGCCCGGCACTTCCGAGGTCGCCCAAAGCACTGAGGCGCCGTCCGGCTAATTGCCGGCGGCGCCTCATCGATCCGAAACCGGCCCCGAACGGCGGCCGATCAGCCCAGCAGGAAATATCCCAGCGCGGCCCAGCACGCCATGCAGAGCGCGATGGCGAGTACCAGACCGCGTGCATCGTGTTCGCTTTCGCCTTCCATGTCGTCCGGCGCGGAACACGCAATGCGGCTGGCCCGTCCACTCTTGCGGTCGTTCCCGGCTTCGAATCCCATAAATCTTTCGTCTGCGACCTTCATTCAGCATCCCCACTCAAACGGTCGGCGTCTCCAATTTGCCGACCCTTGCGATCCGTTATTGCATCGAACGGATCGATCTTGCCCCCAAATGCCCCCGGTCCTTGTTAGTCTTCTAGGTTCGGACCACAGCAATGTTTCGTTTATAACAGAGACGCCCCGAATTTACCAGAACTTGCCGAATGAAGCCTTGGCGTTTCAGATCCGAATGCTTGCTGGGAAGGAAATTCCCAGCAGCTAGCACTTCATTACAACATCGAGACATGGACCTGTGAAGCGATAAGCTGCGTTAACGCATTGCAGCAACTGCGGCGCATGACAGATTTCTCTCACTTTTGTGTTTGCCTGCCACCGGGCAAATCGTCCTTGCGCCGCAAGGCAATATTTCCAACCGGGCCCAGTTCACCGGCCCGAGTCACAAGCCTTCAATGCTTTCCTGCTGACCTGACGCACCGATCTCGCATTCGAATCGTGGGTCCTAGCAGGCAAAGCCGAGAATCGACTCGGCGCTACAAAGAGACCTCTTTGAAATCCCCGGGCGCCCTTGCCATTCGGCCCACGCCATATATCATCGTATATAGCACCAGCGGAGACCCCCGAATTGACTGCCTTCTCCCGCCTGATCGGCCTGATCCTCTCTTTCGCCCTGCTTTTGGCAGCCCCGCTTGCCCATGCCGCAGGCGGCAGGACCGGGCCACTCGTACTGGCCGCGGCCAGTCTGCAGGAAGCCATGAACGCCGCGGCAGACGGCTGGGCGGCCAAGGGGCATGCCCGCCCGCGGATCTCGTTTGCCGGCACTTCCGCCCTCGCCCGCCAGATCGAGGCCGGCGCACAGGCGGACCTGTTCGTCTCGGCAGACGAGGCCTGGATGGACGAAGTGCAAAGGAAGGGCTTTCTGCGCCCTCGAACGCGCGTTTCCTTCCTGCGCAACGTCCTCGTGATCGCCGCCCCGCGCAGCAGCTCGCTCAAGATCGCAGTCGGACCCGGTTTCGCTCTGGACAAGGCCCTGGGCAACGGCCGCCTCGCCATAGCCGACCCGCGCGGCGTGCCGGCCGGAATCTATGCGAGACAGGCCCTGACCCGTCTCGGGGTCTGGAACTCGGTTTCACGCAAGCTCGCCCCGGCGGAAAACGTGCGCGCGGCTCTGGCCCTCGTCAGCCGAGGAGCCGCCCCGCTGGGCATCGTCTATGCCACCGACGTGCAGGCCGACCCGAAAGTGCGGGCCGTCGGTACGTTCCCGATCACCTCACATGATCCGATCAGCTATCCGGTCGCGATCCTCAAGACCTCCCGCAATCCCGAGGCCGAGAACTTCCGCCGATTCCTCCTGTCCGGCGAAGGCAAGGCGATCTTTCGCCGCTTCGGTTTCGGCACGCAGTAAGCCCTTCGCCTCATGACCGCACTCAGCCCGCAAGAGTGGGAAGTCCTGCTGCTTTCCCTGAAAGTCAGCACGGTAGCGATCCTGGCGGTCCTGCCGCTCGCCTTCGCGCTGGCATGGGTGCTGGCGCGCTGGCGCTTTCCCGGCAAGGTCCTCGTCGATGCCCTGGTCCACCTGCCGCTGGTCTTGCCGCCGGTCGTGACCGGCTGGCTGCTGCTGCTCGCCTTTGGCACCAATGCCCCGCTGGGCCGGTTCTTCTCCGAATATCTGGGGCTGACCTTCCTGTTCCGCTGGACCGGCGCGGCGCTCGCCGCCGCAGTCATGGCGCTGCCATTGATGGTGCGCGCCATGCGTCTTTCGCTCGAAGCGGTGGACACCCGCCTGGAAAGCGCCGCACGCACGCTGGGTGCCAGCCGCTTGCGCACCTTCGCCTCGATCACCCTGCCGCTGGCGTCCTCGGGCATTCTTGCCGGCCTCGTCCTCGGCCTCGCCCGCTCGGTTGGCGAGTTCGGCGCGACGATAACTTTCGCCTCGAACATTCCCGGCGAGACACAGACGCTTCCGCTGGCCATCTACAGCGCGCTGCAGATCCCGGGATCCGAACTGCAGGTCGTGCGCCTCGCAGTCCTGTCGGTCCTGCTTTCGATCGGTGCGCTGGTCCTGTCCGAATGGCTCGCACGGCGTAGCGGCCAGGGAAAGGTGCGCCATGTCCTTTGACATCGACGTGACCATCCGGCGCGGTTCTTCCCACCTGACCTACACCTTCGAGACCGGCAAGGGCCTGACCGCGCTGTTCGGACCTTCGGGCGCGGGCAAAACGAGCCTACTTGACGCAATTGCAGGTCTCGTACGTCCCGCGTCTGGCCGCATCGCGGTTTCCGGCACAGTCCTGTTCGACAAGGACAAGCGCATCGATATGCGCCCCGAACAGCGCCGCTGCGGCTATGTGTTCCAGGACCTGCGCCTCTTCCCGCACAAGTCCGTGCGCGCGAACCTTGAGTTCGGCTGGAGGCTTGCCGCGCATCACGAGCGCTGGCTCTCGTTCGAAACTGCGCTGGATTTCCTCGGCATCGGCCACCTGCTCGGCCGCATGCCCGCGACACTATCGGGAGGCGAGGCCCAGCGCGTGGCGATCGGCAGGGCCCTGCTGTCCGGCCCGCGCTTCCTGCTCCTCGACGAACCGCTCGCCTCGGTCGACGCGGAAAGGCGCGGAGAAATCCTGCGCCTGATCGAGCGGGTACGCGACGAACTGGCGCTGCCGATCCTCTACGTGAGCCATGACCGGCCCGAAGTGGAGCGGCTGGCTGACCGGATCATTCCGGTTGAGGGTGTCGAGGCCTGATCAGGGGCCTGCTGCAGGCGTCGCGTACGGTCCTTCGACATGCCCTGCCCCGCGAAACGTCAGGCCGCCACGCGCAATTTCTCGAAGACCGCAGGCACGGGCTCGGGCAGCTCGACGTCCGGATCGTCCAGCATTTCAAGCGCCTGCGCCTTCATGTGCGGGTCCCAGTAAAGCAGGATATGTTCCGCTGTCGCCTCAACCGCCGCCGCTTCGCCCTTCGAGGCGAAATTGCGGAAGATCTGGCCTGCCATGTGGATCAGGTGTTCACGCGTGTTCATCATTGCCGGATCACTCCGCAGGCTCGGCAGCTTCGATCCGCCGGCTCGCTTCCGCCTGTTCGCGGTAGCTCTTCTGCCAGTCGGACGGACCGTTCGAGGGCGTGACCTGCACGGCCGTCACCTTGTACTCCGGGCAATTTGTCGCCCAGTCCGAGTAGTCGGTGGTGATGACGTTGGCCTGCGTGTCGGGATGGTGGAACGTGGTGTACACGACGCCCGGCGCCACGCGGTCGGTAATCCTGGCGCGCAGGGTCGTCTCGCCCGCACGGCTGCGCAGCGAAACCCAGTCACCGTCGCGCACGCCGCGGTTCTCCGCATCGTGCGGGTGGATCTCCAGCCGGTCCTCGGCGTGCCAATCGACATTCGCGGTGCGGCGGGTCTGCGCGCCGACGTTGTACTGGCTGAGGATCCGCCCCGTGGTCAGCAGCAGCGGGAAACGCGGTCCGGTGCGCTCGTCCGTCGGCACATAGTCGGTGACCACGAACATGCCCTTGCCGCGCACGAAATGATCGATGTGCATCATCGGCGTGCCCTCGGGCGCGGCCTCGTTCATCGGCCACTGCACCGATCCACGCTGCTCCAGCACATCGTAGTTCACGCCCGTAAAGGTCGGCGTGAGGCGCGCAATCTCGTCCATGATCTGCGACGGATGCGTGTAATCCCAGCCCAGCCCCATGGCATTGGCGACAAGCTGGACCACTTCCCAGTCGGCATAGCCGTTGAGCGGCTCCATCACTTTGCGCACCAGCTGGATGCGGCGCTCGGCATTGGTGAAGGTCCCGTCCTTCTCGAGGAATGTCGAGCCCGGCAGGAAGACGTGCGCGTAGTTCGCCGTCTCGTTCAGGAAAAGATCCTGCACGACGACGCATTCCATCGCCGCCAGCCCCGCCGCAACGTGCCTGGTGTTGGGATCGGACTGCAGGATATCCTCGCCCTGGATGAAAATCCCCTTGAAGGTGCCGTCCGTCGCGGCATCGAGCATGTTGGGAATGCGCAGGCCCGGTTCGGGATCGAGGCTGACGCCCCAGTCCTTTTCGAACAACGCGCGCGTATCGCCGTCCGAGATGTGGCGATAGCCGGAAAGTTCGTGCGGGAAGCTGCCCATGTCGCAGGCGCCCTGCACGTTGTTCTGGCCGCGCAGCGGGTTCACGCCGGCGCCTTCCTTGCCGACATTGCCCGTCGCCATGGCGAGGTTGGCGATGGCCATGACCGTCGAGGAGCCCTGGCTGTGTTCGGTCACGCCAAGGCCGTAATAGATCGCGGCATTGCCGCCGGAGGCATAGAGCCGGGCCGCGGCGCGCACATCCTCGGCGGGAACGCCTGTCAGGTCCTCGATCGCTTCCGGCGAGCGTGCGGGGTCGGAGACGAATTCGGCCCATTCGGCATAGGCATCACCGTCGCATCTCTCACGCACATAGGCCTCGTCCACGAGGCCCTCGGTCACGATCACATGCGCCATCGCCGTGAGCATCGCGACATTGGTACCGGGGCGCAGCGGCAGGTGGTGCGAGGCCTCGATATGCGGCGAGCGGACGAGGTCGATGCGGCGCGGATCGATGACGATCAGCTTCGCCCCCTTGCGCAGCCGCCGCTTCATGTGGCTGGCGAAAACCGGATGGCCGTCCGTCGGATTCGCGCCGATGACCAGGATCACGTCGGCATGCTGCACGCTGTCGAAGTCCTGTGTGCCGGCAGAAGTGCCGAAAGTCGTCTTCAGGCCATAGCCGGTCGGCGAATGGCAGACGCGTGCACAGGTATCGACATTGTTGTTGCCGAAGCCCTGCCGCACCAGTTTCTGGACCAGGAAAGTCTCCTCGTTGGTGCAGCGGCTGGAGGTAATGCCTCCGATCGAGCGGGTGCCGTAGGCATTCTGGATGCGCCGGAATTCGCGGGCGACGTGGCCGATCGCCTCTTCCCAGGACACCTCGCGCCAGGGCTCATCGACCGAGCTGCGCACCATCGGATTGACGATGCGGTCGCCATGCCGGGCATAGCCCCAGGCGAAGCGGCCCTTGACGCAGGAGTGGCCGTGGTTGGCCTTGCCGTCCTTCCACGGCACCATGCGCACCAGTTCCTCCCCGCGCATCTCGGCGCGGAAGGTGCAGCCGACGCCGCAATACGCGCAAGTGGTCACCACGGCGCGATCAGGCGTGCCTTTCTCGATCACGGTGTTCTCGATCAGGGCAGACGTCGGGCATGCCTGCACGCAGGCGCCGCAGGAGACGCACTCGGAGGACAGGAAGTCCTCGTCCTGACTGGCCGCGATCTTGCTGGCAAAACCGCGTCCGTCGACCGTCAGCGCCAGCGTCCCCTGCGTCTCGTCGCAGGCGCGCACGCAGCGCGAGCAGACGATGCACTTGGCAGGATCGAAGGTGAAATAGGGGTTGCTCTCGTCCTTGCAGCCTTCGAGGTGGTTTTCGCCCTCGTAGCCGAAGCGCACGTCGCGCAGCCCGACCGCGCCCGCCTGGTCCTGCAACTCGCAATCGCCGTTGGCACTGCATGTCAGGCAGTCGAGCGGATGGTCGGAGATGTACAGCTCCATCACCCCGCGCCGCAGCTTGCGCAGCTTGTCGGTCTCGGTGCGCACCACCATGCCGGGTGCAACCGGCGTGGTGCAGGAGGCCGGATAGCCATTGCGCCCTTCGACCTCGACGAGGCAAAGGCGGCACGAGCCGAAGCTTTCAAGGCTATCGGTGGCGCATAGCTTGGGAATGTCGGTCTCCACCATGGCGGCTGCGCGCATGATCGAAGTGCCAGCGGGGACGGTCAGCTCCTGCCCGTCGATGGTGAGCGATACCGGCTCACCGCTTGCTGCCGGGGTGCCGAAATCCTTTTCGCGGGTGAATGTCATCAGGTCTTACTCCGCCGCTTCGGGCAGCGCATTGCCGCCGCCGAAGTCTTCGGGGAAATGGTCGAGCGCGCTCAGGACGGGGTACGGGGTGAAACCGCCCAGGGCGCAGAGCGAACCGTGCTTCATGGTGTCGCAAAGGTCGCGCAGCAGTTCGACTTCCTGGTCGTGCGAGCGGGCCGAGCGGCTGGCGTTGCGGATCTGCGGCATGGTCTCCAGCGCTCCGGCCGCGCGCGGCGCCTTGGCCACGATTCGGTCGATCAGTTCGACGCCGCGCGTGGAGCCGATGCGGCAGGGCGTGCACTTGCCGCAGCTCTCGACCGCGCAGAATTCCATGGCGAAACGGGCCATGTGCGCCATGTCCACGCTGTCGTCGAAGACGGTGATGCCGGCATGGCCGATCAACCCGCCCGCTTGCGCAAAGGCCTCGTAGTCGAATGGAAGGTGGAACATCGAAGGCGGGAAATAGGCGCCCAGCGGGCCGCCGACCTGCACCGCGCGGACCGGACGGCCACTGGCAGTGCCGCCGCCGATCTCGTTGACCAGCTCGCCCAGCGTCACGCCGAAGCCGACTTCGTAAAGCCCGCCGTTCCTGACGTTACCGGCGATCTGGATCGGCATCGTGCCGCGCGACCTGCCGAAACCGACATCGGCATAGGCCTGCGCGCCTTCGGCCAGAATGAAGGGCACTGCCGCGAGGCTCAGGACATTGTTGATGACCGTGGGCTTGCCCCAGAGCCCCTCGATGGCGGGCAACGGCGGTTTGGCGCGCACCTGGCCGCGCTTGCCCTCGATGGAATCGAGCAGCGCCGTTTCCTCGCCGCAGACATAGGCCCCGGCGCCGACGCGTACCTCCAGCGTGAAGGGCGCGATCTTGCCCGCGGAACGGGCGATGGCCTCGCGCATGGCTTCGATGGCGAAGGGATACTCGCTGCGGATGTAGATGTAGCCGTGACCTGCGCCGACCGCGTGGCCGGCAATCGCCATGCCCTCGATCAGGCAATAGGGATCGCCTTCCATCAGCATGCGGTCGGCAAATGTGCCGCTGTCACCCTCGTCCGCGTTGCAGACAATGAACTTCTCGTCAGCCGGGGTATCGAGGACGGTCTGCCACTTGATTCCGGTGGGAAATCCCGCCCCGCCGCGGCCGCGCAGGCCCGACGCCTTGACGGCATCGACCACGTCCTGCGGCGAAAGTCCGATGGCAGCCTCCAGCCCCTTCCAACCGCCATGGGCGGTATAGTCGGCAAGGCTGAGCGGGTCGGTAACGCCGCAGCGCGCGAAGGTGAAGCGCTGCTGGCGCGCGAAGAAGGGATGATCGCCGATGGCGCCGATACGCGCACCGTGGCTGCCGCCCAGAACGGCTGCCACGTCATCGGGACCGACCGGGCCGTAGGCCACGCGTCCTTCATCCGTCTCCACCTCGACGAGCGGTTCGATCGCGAAGAGACCGTACGAGCCGGTGCGCACGACTTCGCATCCCGCCTCGGCGAAAGCCTGCGCCACCGCGTCTGCGCCCAAGGCAAGCGAAGCCATGTCCTTGCTGATGAAGACGCGGGTCATGCTTCCACCTCGCTGGCAATGGCGACGACACGGGCACTGTCGATGCGGGCAACCGGCCGGTCATCGACCAGAGCATTGGGGCCAATCGCGCAAAGACCCAGGCAATAGACCGGCTCGAGCGCGACTTGACCGTCCTTGCGCGCATGGCCCATGGCAACGCCAAGCTGGTGCGAAAGCTGCGCTTCGATGGCCGCACCGCCGCGCGACTGGCAGCTTTCCGCGCGGCACAGCTTGACGACATGGCGCGCCGGCGCCTCTGTCCGGAAATCGTGGTAGAAGCTAATCACCCCATGCACTTCGGCGCGGCTGAGGTTTAGCGCATCCGCGATCGGCGGCACGGCGGCCGGATCGACATGGCCGAATTCCTCCTGCAGCGCATGAAGCAACGGCAGCAGCGCGCCGCGCGTGTCCGACTGCATAAAGCGGTCGATAGCTGTCTGTATCCCGGCAATATCTGTCATGGCATCTTTCTCTTTGCCGTCACGCTGCGACATCGCGCGCGGACGGTCAAATTGATTAGGGCAATGCCTGATAGACAATATCAATCAAACGCCCGTCAGTCCTGCAATGGAACGCGCGCAGCCAAGGGCGGCATTCGCCACCGGATCGAGCGGCGCGCGATCCCCGACGATAACGCCGATCCGGCTGACCGCGGCATCCATCGTCAGTGGATGGACGCTGGCCCAGTCGGCTCCCTCGATCAGCCCCACATAGCGTTCGGGCATGACTGTCGCGAGACCGCCGGAGCGCACAATCGCGAGCAGCGCCACATACCCGTCCGCCGTTGCCCGAGGGCGCACGGAGACGCCCTGCCCGCTCATCAATGTATCGAGGATACGGCGGTTCTGCATGCCCTGGTGCAGCAGGCAGAAGGGATAGCCTTCGACCTGCTCCCACGTGACCGCACCCGGCGCGGGCCTGCGTCCAGCGGCAGCAGTCACGAAGACATAGCGCTCGGCATAAAGCGGCACGCTGATGACGTTCGCCGGGCTTTCGTGGTCAAGATAGGTGATTCCCGCGTCGATCTCGTAAGCCTCGATGGCGCGCACGATCTCTCGCGAGGTCTGCGAACGTACCGAGATCGTCATGCCCGGATGCAGGCGCAGCAGCGCCTCGGCAAAGGCACCGACGCTGGGGGTTGCGGCGGGGATCACGCCCAGGCGGAACTCGCCATGGAGCGGCCCGTCCAGCGCCTCGACCGCATGGACCATGCCCTCATGCGCGGCGAGCAACTGCTGCGCCCAGGGCAACATCGCGCGCCCTTCCTCGGTCAGCCCGATGAAGCGCCGGTCGCGCTCGACAAGCCGCTTGCCGAGCTGGTCCTCCAGCGCAGCCAGCGCAGAGGACAGTGTCGGCTGCGTCACCCCGCAAGCCTCCGCAGCCCGCGCAAAGTGTCCCTCGCGCGCCAGCGTCACAAAATAGCGCAAGGCCCTCAACTGCATCCTTCCATCCCGATCGCTTCAGATAGACGTTCTCTATCAGAAGCAGAGCAAAGGGTGAAACGCTGCAGTCAGCCCGGCGAAGGCCGGGATCCGGACGGGGCCCGGTCCCTTATTCCTCGCCCATGCGCAGGGCGGCGATGAAGGCTTCCTGCGGAATGCTGACGTTGCCGTACTCGCGCATGCGGGCCTTGCCCTTCTTCTGCTTTTCCAGAAGCTTCTTCTTGCGGCTGATGTCGCCGCCATAGCACTTGGCGGTAACGTCCTTGCGCAGGGCGGCGATGGTTTCGCGGGCGATCACCTTGCCGCCGATCGCGGCCTGGATCGGGATCTTGAACAGGTGCCGCGGGATCAGGTCCTTAAGGCGCTCGCACATGCCGCGGCCGCGTTCCTCGGCGACCGAGCGGTGGACAATCATCGAGAGCGCATCGACCGGCTCGTTGTTGACGAGAATATTCATCTTCACGAGATCGCCTGCACGCAGGCCGATCTGCTCGTAGTCGAAGCTGGCATAGCCGCGGCTGATCGACTTGAGGCGGTCGTAGAAGTCGAACACCACTTCGTTTAGCGGAAGTTCGTAAGTCACCTGGGCGCGACCGCCGACGTACGTGAGGTCCTTCTGGATGCCGCGGCGATCCTGGCATAGCTTGAGGATCGGGCCGAGGTATTCGTCGGGCGTGTAGATCACCGCCTTGATCCAAGGCTCCTCGATTTCCTCGATCCGGTTGGGATCGGGATAGTCGGCCGGGTTGTGCAGCTCGATCGTCTGCGCTTCCTCGTTCTTCGAATGCGAGAGCTGGATACGATAGACGACGCTGGGCGCCGTGGTGATGAGGTCGAGGTCGTATTCACGGCTGAGGCGCTCCTGGATGATCTCCAGGTGCAACAGGCCGAGGAAACCGCAGCGGAAGCCGAAGCCGAGCGCCGCGCTCGTTTCCATCTCGTAGGTGAAACTGGCGTCGTTGAGGCGCAGCTTGCCGATAGATTCGCGCAGCTTCTCGAAGTCCGCCGCGTCGACCGGGAATAGGCCGCAGAAGACCACCGACTGGACTTCCTTGTAGCCGGGCAGCGCCTTGACCGCACCGTTCTTGACCGTGGTGATGGTGTCGCCGACCTTGGCCTGCTCCACTTCCTTGATCTGCGCAGTGATGAAGCCGATCTCGCCGGGGCCAAGTTCGGGCAGGTCGATGCGCTTGGGGGTGAAGCAGCCGACGCGGTCGATCAGATGCTCGGTACCGCCCTGCATGAACTTGACCTGCAGGCCCTTGCGGATCGCGCCGTCCATGACGCGCACCAGAATGACGACGCCGAGGTAGGGATCGTACCAGGAATCGACCAGCAGCGCCTTGAGCGGAGCGTCACGGTCCCCCTGCGGCGCCGGGATTCGCGTAACGATGGCCTCGAGCGTTTCCTCCACGCCGATGCCGGACTTGGCGCTGGCAAGGACAGCCTCTGAGGCGTCGATGCCGATGATGTCCTCGATCTCGGCCTTCACCTTCTCCGGTTCGGCGGCGGGCAGGTCGATCTTGTTGATCACGGGAACGATCTCGTGATCGTGCTCGATCGACTGATAGACGTTGGCCAGCGTCTGCGCCTCGACGCCCTGCGCGGCATCGACCACCAGCAGCGCGCCTTCGCAAGCGGCAAGGCTGCGGCTCACCTCGTAGGCGAAGTCGACGTGGCCGGGCGTGTCCATGAGATTGAGCTCATAGGTCACGCCGTCCTTGGCCGTGTAGTTGAGGCGCACCGTTTGGGCCTTGATGGTGATCCCGCGCTCTTTCTCGATGTCCATGTTGTCCAGCACCTGGGCGGACATCTCGCGCTCGGTGAGCCCACCGGTGAACTGGATCAGCCGGTCGGCCAGCGTCGACTTGCCATGGTCGATGTGCGCGATAATCGAGAAATTTCGGATCTGCGAGAGTTCGGTCATGGAAGCGCCGTTAGCAGCGCTTTTCGAACCTGTCAGCCTGCCTTGCGCAGGACTCGCGTTTCCTTTGTGTCGCGCGGCGTGCGCGTCGGCGCGAAGACGACAGCTCCCTTGGCGTCGATTTCCAGCGGACGGGCGAATTTCACGCCCATCCGATCCTCCTTGCACCACTGCGCCTCGGCCACGGCGACGCAGTTCTCGGCAAGGTGAATCGCGAAACGCGTCCCCGCCGGGACGTTCCAGAGCCCTTCGACAAGCGCGCCGGAGCGCGAAATGTTGCGGATCGTCGCGTGGTAGCTGTGCCCCTCGTGATCCAGCACGACCTTGCGCAGCATCGTCTGGCGCGCCGCACGGGCCGAACGCGGCCCTTTCGCCTGAGCGACCAGTCCCTCCTGAAGGCGGCGAATAGTGTCTTCGGCCGTCAGGCTGCGTTCGTAGATGTAGCCTTGCACATGGCTGCAACCCAGCTTGCGCACGAGTTCCAGCTCGTCGAGCGTCTCGACCCCTTCTGCCGTGGTCTCCATGCCGAGCGCTTCAGCAAGGCTGACAATCGAGGCGATGATCGCCCCGTTGCGGCTTCCCGCAACAGTCGCGCCGCGCACGAAGCTCTGGTCGATCTTGATCTTGTCGAAGGGCGCCTTCTTCAGATAGCCGAGCGAGGAATAGCCGGTTCCGAAGTCATCGAGCGCGAGGCGTACGCCCACGCCCTTGAGGGCGGAGAACATGGCCTCGGTCGACTTGTCGTCGCCCAGGAACACACTTTCGGTGATCTCCAGCTCGAGACGGCCCGGTGCGATGCCGGATGAGGCGATGGCGCTGGTGACGATGGCCGGCAGCGCGGCATTGGCGAACTGCAGCGGCGACACGTTGACGGCGACGCGCACCTCTTCGGGCCAGGTGGCAAGATCCCGGCAGGCCGTGCGCAGGGCCCATTCGCCGATCTGGGCGACGAGGCCGGTCTCCTCGGCGATCGGCACGAACTTGGCCGGTGACATGTAGCCATGCTTGGGATGGTTCCAGCGCAAGAGTGCCTCGAAGCCGGTGATCCGCTCGGTCGTCGTGCGTATCTGCGGCTGATAGTGCAGCTCCAGAGCGCCCTCCGCGATGGCATCGCGCAAGTCCTGCTCCAGCTGCTGGCGCTCCTGCGCATCGCTGTGCAGGTCCTCGTCGTAGAAATGATGGCGCCCGCGCCCGCCGCCCTTCGCTGCGTATAGCGCAAGGTCCGCGTTGCGGATGATCGCCTCGGATGTCGTGCCATCATCAGGACATACCGAAATGCCCAGCGATGCGCCGATGACGACGCGGCTCCCCTCGATCGAGTAGGGCTGCGAAAGATCTTCGATGATCCGCCTTGCAAGGTGGGCAAGGCCCTCTCGCTGGTGATGTCCAGGAAGCAGCACCTGGAACTCGTCGCCGCCAAGACGGCCGACCCGCCCCAGGCTGCCGACAGACGAGCGCAGGCGATCGGCAACCTGCATCAGCAAAGCATCGCCGGCCGGGTGGCCCATGGTATCGTTGACCTGCTTGAACCGGTCGAGGTCGAGCAGGAAAACGGCGCAGCTGCGACTGTCGATACGCGGTGAATTGAGGAGCTTCTCAAGCCACTCGGACATCTGGAAACGGTTCGCCAGCTTGGTGAGCGAATCGAAGCGGGCAAGCTGGGTGACGTGCTGCTGCGACTTTCGCGTTTCGGTCAGGTCGGTGCCCGAACCGCGAAAGCCCATGAAATTGTTGAACTGGTCGAGTACCGGCCGCCCGCTAATCGACCACCAGCGTTCTTCCGCTTCATCGGTGGCGGCCCGCACCGACAGGTCCTGGAACGAGGACCGGGTGGAGAGGTGGAAGACGAGCGTGCGCTCGCTTTCCTGTTGCTGGCCCTCAAGCACGAAGAGGCTGGTGAACGGCCTGCCTTCCAGTTCCTCGATCGGCCTGCCGACGAGCCGAGCGATGCGCGGGGACACGTAAACGATCTGTCCGCGCCTGTCGGTCTCCCAGAACCAGCCCTGCCCGGTCTGCTCGTACTCATTGAGCAGTTCTTCGGCCCGGCGCTGTTCCTTCTCCCGCTCGGCCAGCCTGTCGGCTTCCCGCCGGGCGATGCGGCTCTGCCGGACGCCTAGATAGAGGGCGAGACAGCCCCCCGAAGCCAGAAGGACAAGCGCGCCGGGAGACCGCGAAAGGAAGGTACCGCTACTCCACAAGGCGAGCGTCGCGCCCATGATCGAAGTCGTGCGGCCTTGCAGCAGGGCTACAGCCACCAGCATGAGGATGACGTAGGCATTGACCATCAGGGCCAGGTCGAAGTCCGAAGACTGCTTGCTCCAGATGACCGTTCCGAACCCGAAGACGCCCATCGGCAGTGCGACAGCAAGGAGCATCAGGGGATAGCGCTGCCAGGCCTTATGGTTCAGCGCCTGTTCCCAGCGAGCGAAGATCGGCGAGGCGAGACAGAGCAGTACGGCAATCAGGCCGCAGGCGAATGGCAGCAGTCCGGGATAGCTCAAGGAAAACAGCCCCATCGCCACCAACATGATCAACATGGCCGGGCCCATCAGTTCCCAGCGTGCCGCGATGAAGTAGTGCAAGGGATCGCTGCTTGGCAGGTCCGACCGGAACAACGCGAAGTTACCCGTTTCCAGCTTTTCGGCAGGCTGCGCCGAATCGGGGCGCTTCACGAATCCGCCGTCGATGCCCGAAACACGCGCGGCGCGCGCGCTGGAACGCACCTTTTCCAGCGATGTCGGAAGCCCCTCGAATGCCATGGAAAGTCTATGCGTCACGGGGCCTTGCGAAACGGTTAAGTCAGCCCCTGCCGGCACAACTTCTGCCCGACGGCCCAGGCAAGAGATTATTCCGTCAAATCAGAGGCTCGAGAGCCAAATTTTCTGGCGATTTCGCTTGCGGATTGCCCCCCTGGCATGCTTGCTTCGGCACGAGTCAGCGGGAAAACCTCCGCACACCCTGGGAGACACATTCATGCGCCATATTGCGATCGTCGGTTCGGGGCCTGCCGGTTACTACACAGCGGAGGCAGCGCTCAAGCAATGGGGAGACGACGCCAGGGTCGACATCTTCGACACCCTGCCCGTTCCCTTCGGACTGATTCGCAGCGGCGTTGCGCCCGATCACCAGTCGATCAAGGGCGTGTCGCGCCGCTATGAGGCGACCGCGCTGACCGACAACGTGCGGTTCGTCGGCAATGTGATGATTGGCCGCGATCTGAGCATTTCAGAGCTTCAGGGGCTCTACGATGCCGTCATCCTCGCCACCGGCGCGCCCAATGACCGCAAGCTGGGAATAGAGGGCGAAGATCTGCCCAACGTCTTCGGCAGCGCTTCCTTTGTAGGCTGGTACAATGGACACCCCGATTTCGCCGAACTCGACCCGGCGCTTTCGCACGATACGGCGGTCATCATCGGCAACGGCAATGTCGCACTCGACGTCGCGCGCATTCTCGCCAAGTCGCAGGCGGAATTCGCTGGGAGCGACATCGTCCACCACGCCCTGAGCGCACTCGATGCCTCGAAGATCCGCCGCATCGTCATTCTCGGGCGTCGCGGACCGCACCAGATCGCGATGACGCCCAAGGAACTGGGTGAACTCGGCCATCTCGAACGCGCATGCCCATGGGTCGATACCGCCGATCTTCCCGACGAAAGCGAGGACGCAGCTCTCGATCCCGGCCAGCGCAAGTCGGTGGGGCACCTGCGCAGCTTTGCCGCGCCCGACCAGGCGGACTGCAAGCCCGGCCAGGTGCTCGTCGAGTTCGACTTCTTCGCCTCGCCCAAGGCGATCGTCGGCACCGAGCGCATCGAGGAAATCGAGGTCGAACGCACCCGACTCGAAGGCGGCAAGGCCATCGGCACGGGCGAGACCTATCGCATTCCAGCCGGGCTCGTGGTCGCTTGCATCGGCTACCAGACATCCAAGATACCCGACGTGCCTTTCGACGAGCGCAACGGCCGCTTTGCCAACGAGGAAGGCCGAATCTCTCCGGGCCTCTATTGCGTGGGCTGGGCACGGCGCGGGCCGACCGGGACCATCGGCACCAATCGCCCCGACGGCTTCGCCATCATCGAGAAAGTCGCCGAAGACATCGGCGAAGGCGCCGGCAAGGCAGGCCGCCCCGGCTTCGACGCCCTCGCCGCGGAACGGGGCATCAACTACATGAAATTCACCGACTGGCAGAAGATCGACGAGGCCGAAGTCGCCAATGCCCGCGACGGTTCGCCCCGCGAAAAGTTCGTGGCGGTCGAGAAGATGATCGCCGCGGCCAGCAAGCCGTAAGGTCTGCCGCGAAGGAGGCTCGCGGCGCTATTCCACGGGCCTCCTCGAATCGAGCAGGTCCTTCTCCGCTTCGCGCCCTGCCCTGCGTTCCTTCGCGATCATCTCGCTGATCTCGTCGTCTGGGGCGACGTGTTCGGCCATGACATGTGGGATATCTGCCGCTGCGGGGGCCGGTTCAGCCTCGGGCAAAGCCTTGCCGGTAACGTCGAGCAGGTTGAGCGGTGCCTGCTGGTCGAAGCGCAGGCGGTAGATCGGCTCCGGCAAGGCGAAACCGGCCGCTTCCAGCGCCGCCTTCACCGTCGGAATCGCCTGGCTGCGCGCCTTGTACCAATCGGTCTTTTCCTGGTCGATCCAGCCCAGAAAGCGCAGGACGATGTTGGAATCGCCGACGTTTTCCAGCCGCGCGGCCGGTGGCGGATCGGTCAGCACGAAGTCGAGTTTAGCCAGCGCATCTACGCCCAGTTGCCGTGCCGCGGTCGGATCGGAATCGGCATCGATCCCCAGTTCGAAATCGAAGCGCCGCTGCGGATTGCGGGTATAGTTGAGGATCACCGCCTTGAAGACCATGCCGTTGGGAATGCGCAGGTGGTTGCCGTCCAAGGTCATCAGGATCGTGGCGCGACTCGTCAGGCGGATAACCCGCCCCTCGTACTGGTCGATGACGACCCAGTCGTTGGCGCGGAAGGGTTGCCGCACCGACAGCATGACTGACGAAACGTAATTCTCGATCGTGTCGCGCATGGCAAAACCCAGCGCGATACCGACGATCCCCGCCCCGCCGAGCACTGCTCCCAGGAGGGCTCCGGCTCCCAGCATCTGCAGCCCGATGACGATGCCGCCGGTCACGAAGACGAAGCGGATGGCGCTGGCGATGAGTTCGGTGAGGAAATTGCTGGGCGCGAGCCGCCGCCAGATCCATGTCAGGGAAGCGAGGACATAACCGATCAAAGAGATGACCAGCGCGACCACCAGCGCCGCCGCAACCAGCGGTAACATCTTCACGAAATCGGAGAACTTCTGGGAAAAGACACCGAGCGACTGGACGCTCTGCCCAACCGAAACGTCGCGCTTTATGCCGTTCTCTACCGTGACCACTCCCAGAATGCGCGATGCGATCTGCTCGGCGCGGTCGATATCCTCGACAGCCGTGACCTTGCCGCCCAGGCTCACCACGCCTTGCCGCACGGAAACGGTGACGCGGTTCAGGTTCGGCACAGCCGCGAAAATGCCTTCGATACGCCGCGCGATCCGCTCATCCGAACCGCTGTCGCTCGTGGCGTCGATCGTTTGCGCCTGCGTCGGCGCAGGACTTGGCGTTGCGCCCTGATCCAGGCTCGGCAGCAGCGCAGCACGCGCACTCGATGGAAAGGCGGCGCTTGCCCCAATAATCAACAGGAGCACGGCCGGCATGAGGCGCCATGCCCGCAGGCCGCTCGCCCGCTCTGGCCTCGCTTGCGTCCCCATCATGCCTCCTCGTCTCCGGCTAGTGTGCAGGATGGAGGCTGTGGCCTGCGAGCGATCCTGTCAAATGCCTGAAAAGGAAAAGGGCCGGAAGCTTGTCGCTCCGGCCCTTCTGCCTTGTTCCAGAACCTTGCGGTCAGACACGCATCGGCATCAGGACGTAGAGCGCCGGGCTCTTTTCGTCCTGACGGATGAGCGTCGGCGCACCGGCGTCAGCGAGGTGCATTTCCACGCTGTCACCCTCGATCTGGCCGAGGATGTCCTTGAGGTAATTGGCATTGAAGCCGATCTCGAAGCCTTCCGATGCGTATTCGGCGGGGACTTCCTCAGCCGCGGTGCCGTTGTCGGGCGAGGTCACCGAAAGCGTGACGCGGTCCGGCTCAAGCGCCATCTTCACTGCACGGGTCTTTTCGGTGGCGATGGTCGCCACGCGGTCCACGCCCTCGAAGAAGCTGCGCGGATCGACCCGGAGCAGCTTGTCGTTCCCGGTCGGGATGACCCGCGTATAGTCCGGGAAGGTTCCGTCGATCAGCTTGCTGGTCAGGACGACGCCGTTCTCACCGCCCAGGGTGAAGCGGATCTTCGAGGCCGACAGGTCGATCAGGACGTTGGTGTCCAGCGCCTCTTCCAGCAGCTTGCGCAGTTCGGCAACGCATTTGCGCGGAACGATCACGTCGGGCATGCCCTCTGCGCCGTCGGGACGCTTGATCGTGAAGCGGGCGAGACGGTGACCGTCGGTGGCCGCGGCCTTCAATTCCTCGTCCGAGACATGCAGGAAGATGCCGTTGAGGTAGTAGCGCGTTTCCTCGGTCGAGATCGCGAAACGGGTCCGGTCGATCATCTGCGCCAGGGTGGCGGCAGGGATCTCGAAGCTCGTCGGCAATTCGCCCTCGGCGATGACCGGGAAGTCGTCACGCGGCAGGGTCGGAAGCTGGAAGCGGCTGCGCCCGGCCTTCACGACCATGCGGTTGTCGGCGGCATCCAGACTGACCTGACTGCCTTCGGGCAGCTTGCGGGCAATGTCGAAAAGAAGGTGCGCGGAAACCGTGACCGATCCCGGCGTGTCGACCGAGACCGCGCTCAGGTTCTCAACCACCTGGATGTCCAGGTCGGTCGCCATGATCCGCAGTGAACCACCCGCGGCTGCCTCGATCAGCACGTTCGAGAGAATGGGAATGGTATTGCGCCGCTCAACGACTGACTGCACGTGGGACAGGCATCGCAGGAGCGTGGAACGTTCGATCGTGGCCTTCATGATAGCCTCAGGTCCCCCTTGCTAGGCCTAGGGATCGGGTGATCCCGAATTTCAGGACGAATATCTCTAACGCACCGCAGCGAAGCGGCAAGCATCAAGTGCGGGCATTCCGGCGAATCTGGGGATAAATGCGGAGTTTTCCCGCGATTTTCGGACCTTGGTCACTTCACCCCCGATCCCTCGTCCCGAAGCAGGACGGGGTTGCCCCGGCATCCATTAGGTCACATGTACCACGCACACCGCATCGCGAGCGAACCGGACGACCGGGAAAGGAGTGACTTGGCCAACTTCCTGCGCATCGAACGCGAGACACGAGACGGAGAAGCGCGCCCGATCTCCCTCAAGGAATGGAGCGAGGCCATCGACAATGTCGATGGCGTGCGCCTGTGCGTCGGCGATGCCTCGGTACGCAATCCGCTGACCAAGGAAAACGTGATCATCCCCAACCGGGGCGGCGATGCCGAAATCTTCCGCGAGGACTGCAACCGCTGGCTGCGGGTCCTGTGGTGGTCGCCTCACGGGTCGATCCACTTCACTGCGCCGGAAAGCAGCGACGACCCGCTGCTGGTCACCGCGCGCGCGCTGGCCGATCAACTCGAGGCCAGGATCGTGGGCGACGAGGGAGAAATCTGAGACGCCCCCTCGCCACCTGAAACCCTGTCAGATCATCACCATGCCGCCGTTGACGTGGATCGTCTGGCCGGTGACGTAGCCGGCTTCCTTCGAAGCCAGGAACACGGTGGCGGCTGCGATGTCATCGCCCTCGCCCATGCGGCCCATCGGGATCTTCGCATTGAGCGCTTCCTTCTGGGCATCGGGCAGAACGTCGGTCATCGCGGTGCGGATGAAGCCCGGCGCGATGCAGTTCACGGTCACGTTGCGGCTGGCGAGTTCCTGAGCGAGGCTCTTCGACATGGCGGTGATGCCGCCCTTCGCCGCGCAATAGTTCATCTGCCCCGGATTGCCGGTGGTGCCGACGACCGAAGTGACGTTGATGATGCGGCCGAAGCGGGCCTTCATCATCGGCTTGGTCACCGCGCGCATCAGGCGGAAGGTGGATTCGAGGTTGACCTTGATCACCGCGTCCCACTCCTCGTCCTTCATGCGCATGGCGAGGTTGTCGCG
This sequence comes from Novosphingobium pentaromativorans US6-1, assembly GCF_000767465.1. Taxonomy (NCBI): domain Bacteria; kingdom Pseudomonadati; phylum Pseudomonadota; class Alphaproteobacteria; order Sphingomonadales; family Sphingomonadaceae; genus Novosphingobium; species Novosphingobium pentaromativorans. The sequence continues at coordinate 3,875,515 of NZ_CP009291.1, read as the reverse complement.
CGTGATGCCCGCATTGTTGACGAGGATGTCTATCTTGCCGAGCGTCTCGAGTGCGGCCGGAACCAGCTTCTCGACGTCTTCGGGGTTCGACAGGTTGCAGGCGATGGCGACATGGTCGACTTCCTGCAGGTGCTGCGGGGTGTGCTCGTCCAGCTCATCGCGGAAAATCCGCAGCTTTTCGGCGTTGGAACCGGAAATCACGAGGCGGGCGCCCTGTGAGGCGAGCGCGCGGGCGATCGAGGAACCGATGCCGCCCGAGGCACCGGTTACAAGAGCAGTCATTCCGTGAAGATCGAACATTGGGGAAACTCCTTGAGACGTCGTGCCGGTACCCTCCGGCAAGCGCGGAACCGGCATCGCTGGCGCATTCGGCAGACCGCAGTCTCTTCGAACCGCCAGCGGTCCCGGGTCAAGCCCGGGACGACGTTTTCACAATACCTTTGCCAGTTCTTCGATCTCGGCCATCGAGGTAGCCGAGGCGACTTCGACCTCGCCAGCCGAACGCTTGATCATCGGGCCGACGACCTTGCCGCCGATCTCGACGAAGTTCTCGACCCCCGCTTCCTTCATCGCGATCGCGCTTTCGCGCCAGCGCACGCGGCCGGTGACCTGCTCGACGAGCAGGCGGCGCACTTCCGCGGGATCGGTGACGACGCCTGCAGTCACGTTGGCGAAGAGCGCGACCTGCAAGGTGCCGGGAGCGGTCTTCTCCAGCGCCTCGGCCATGGCATCGGCAGCCGGCTGCATCAACGGGCAGTGGAACGGCGCGGAAACCGGCAGCGCAATGCCGCGCTTGATACCGAAATCCTTGACGAGGCCGATAGCGCGCTCGATCGCGCCCTTGTGACCCGAGATCACGACCTGGGTCGGATCGTTGTCATTGGCGACGGCGCAGACTTCGCCCTCGGCAGCAGCTTCGGCCAGTGCAGTCGCCTTCTCGATGTCTGCACCCAGCAGCGCCGCCATGGCGCCAACGCCCACCGGCACGGCGGCCTGCATCGACTGGCCCCGCAGCTTCAGCAGGCGCGCGGTGTCGGCAAGGCTGAAGGCCCCGGCAGCGCAGAGCGCGGTATATTCCCCCAGCGAGTGGCCGGCGACGAAGTCCGCCTTGTCCGCCAGGGTGATCCCGCCTTCCTTTTCCAAAACGCGCAGCACTGCAATGGCATTGGCCATGATCGCCGGCTGGGCGTTCTCGGTAAGGGTCAGATCCTCATCGGGGCCCTGCGTCATGATCTTGAACAGGCCCTGGCCGAGCGCGTCATCGACCTCTTCGAAAACCTCGCGGGCGATCGCGCTGGCTTCGGCAAGCTCAGCGCCCATGCCGACCTTCTGGCTGCCCTGCCCCGGAAAAACAAAAGCACGCATCTTATGTGTCCTCCATCCTCGCGGGTTTGCGGCCAAGGCTCCTGCGCGGAAGCTGTCCTGACGAGGAAAGCGGCAGCGCTTATTGTCACAGGGCCCCGAGAGCAACCCCCTTGTAGCTCACATCAGTTGAAGGAAATCTCGCAAATCCCGCCCTTCGGCATGTCTCCGGCGCACTTGCGGACATAGTCACAGAGGCCCGTAAGCGACTCTACCGGCTGATAAAGTTCGAGCATGTGGCCACAGGCGCTGGAGCGATCGAGTTCGCGCTCGACGCCGCAATGCACGGCGCGGATGTCGGGCACGAAAAAGGCGGACTGGCGGATCGGCAAGTTCGGCATCGTCTCTCCTCGGCATTTTTGTCGGGCGCAATGCTGCGCTTCTCTTCAGCCGAAGGGAACTATCTTGTTGGCTGCGTCGTGCCCGATGTCAGCCGATCCCAGGAACGGGATCGCGTGGCGTTCGCACCAGTGGCGGGCAATCGCCTCGGCATCGCAGCCGAACGGCCGGTCGTTCTCGGGAACGTCGCTCACCCGCCCGAGGCGCAGGCCGGCAATGCCGCCCAGGTGCGCTGTCAGATGGAAGAAGAGCCGGTCCACAGCGTAGAGATACTCGGAAACTTCCTCGACCATCACGACGTGCCGGGCGAGGCCCGGCATCAGCCGCGTCCCGCACAGCATCGAGAGCGTCATAAGGTTGAAGGCCACACTCGGATGGCTCTCCAGCGAAGGTTCGAGGCCCGATGTGTCTCCGCCAATGAAGCCCAGCGTGCGGCGGATCGCATCCTCGCCGCCTTGCCGCCGGATGTCGGCAAGCATCGGCGCGTGCACCGATGTGCCGATCCTCGCGCGATAGAAAGCGCCCAGCAGGTAGCCGGCATCGGAATAGCCCAGCCAGGTCTTGTTCTGCGCGACATGGGAGAAGCGGTCTATCGCATCCTCGGCAATCCGGCAGGCTCCATAGCCGCCGCGTGCGAACCATACGGCATCGAAGCCCGGATCGTTCGCGCATTCCACCAGCACATCGAGACGCCGCGAGTCGCTGCCGGCAAAATGGCCTTCGACTTCGAAGCACTGCGGGTGCACATGAAGCTCCACACCGGGAAATTCCACGGCCGCCAGAGCCGCGACGCGTTCGGCGTCCTCGTGGGTAATCGGGGTGGACGGTGCACAAACTGCGATGCGGGTCATGCCCCCTTCCTATCGAGGTTGTCAGGACGGGCAAGGCCGCATACCGAAGCGCACATGACAGACACGAAAGCCCTTACGACCCATCCCTGGTTTTTCTGCGGCATCGGCGGGTCGGGCATGCTTCCGCTGGCCCTGATTCTCAAGGGTCTGGGCGCGCAGGTCGAGGGCTCCGACCGCAGCCGCGACCAGGGGCGCACGCCGGAGAAATTCGCGTGGCTCGAAGAACTGGGCTTCACCCTGTTCCCGCAGGACGGCAGCGGCATGCGCTCCAGCGCGCAGACGCTCGTGGCCTCCGCCGCGGTCGAGGATACCGTGCCCGAAGTCGTGCGCTCCGGGGAACTGGGCTGCGCGCGCATGAGCCGGGCCGAGCTTCTGGCGACCCTGTTCAACGCTGCCCCGGCGGGAATCGCCATCGGCGGGACCAGCGGCAAGTCGACCGTTACCGGCATGACCGGGTGGATCCTGACCGAGGCCGGGCGAGACCCGACGATCATGAACGGCGCGGTGATGAAGAACTTCGCCACGCCCGACGCGCCTTTCGCGAGCGCGCGGGTGGGCCAAGGCGATGTCTTCCTCTCCGAAGTTGACGAAAGCGACGGCTCGATCGCGCTGTATCGGCCAAAGGTGGCCGTTCTCGGCAATGTCAGCCTCGATCACAAGAGCCTTGAGGAACTGCGCCAGCTCTTCGGCGATTTCCTCGCCCATGCCGAAACTGCCGCGATCAATCTCGACGATGCCGAGACCGCCGCGCTCGCGCCGCGGGCCCGCAAGCTGGTGACCTTCGGGATCGCCTCGCCCGAGGCACAGATCGTAGCAGGAGAAATCGCCGAGGCCGCGACCGGCCTTGCCGCCACGATCACCGACCGGCGCGACGGATCGGCCCATGCGCTCAAGCTCAAGGTACCGGGACGCCATAACCTCTACAACGCGCTGGCCGCGATTGCCGCTGCCAATGCCTGCGGTGTCGGTGTGGCCGACGCCGTGACTGCGCTCGGATCGTTCGAGGGGCTGGCGCGCCGGTTCGACATCGTCGGCACTTCGCCCTCCGGCGTGACCGTGATCGACGATTTCGGGCACAATCCGGACAAGGTTTCGGCCACGCTGGCGACGCTCAAGGCGCATGAGGGGCGTGTCATCGCCTTCTTCCAGCCCCATGGCTACGGCCCCTTGCGCCAGATGGGCGCGGAACTGGCCGAAGTGCTTGCGGCCAGGCTGGGGCCCGAGGACATCACGATCCTGTGCGATCCGGTCTATTTCGGCGGAACGGTCGACCGTTCCCAGGGCAGCGAACGCATCGTGCGCCTGATCCGCGAGGCGGGCGGGAAAGCCGAGCACGTTCCCGCCCGCAGCGATTGCGCGGATCGCATCGTCGAGATGGCCCGCCCCGGGGACCGCATCGTCGTGATGGGCGCGCGTGACGATACCCTGACCACCTTCGCGCGCGGCATCCTCAACCGCCTGCCCTGACAGGGGCGAGTGGCGCCGCCAGTCAGTGCGCGGTGCCGCGGACCTTCGCAATCAGATGGACGACCAGGGCAATTACCGTTCCAAGGACAATGCCGACGAGTGCCGATGCCAGGGCATAGCTGACCCAGCCGAGTGCACCGCCAAGCGCACCCGTCGCGGCTTCGACAGTGTGCTGAAGATCATGCGCAAGGTGCGCCGGATAGCCCAGGCCAAGCTCCTCGAGGCCATGGAGAATGATCCCGCCGCCAACCCAGAGCATCGCCAGCGTGCCGACCGTGCTCAGCAGCGCCAACACCTTGGGCATCGCCCTGAGCAACACACGCCCGACGCTTTGCGCCGCGCGGCTTTCCTTTTGCGCGAGATGCAGCCCGATGTCGTCCATCTTCACGATCAGCGCTACGGCGCCATAGACGACTGCAGTGATCAGCACGCCGACCACGGCCAGCGCTGCCGCACGGGAGAGGAACGAACTGTCGGCCACTTCCGACAGCGCGATCGCCATGATCTCGGCCGAGAGGATCAGGTCGGTGCGGATCGCTCCCGATACGCGGGTCTTCTCGAATGCCGCGATGTCTTCGACCGGGGTCTCCAGCGTTTCCCCGTGCTGCGCACCGCCCAGCTTCTCGATGACCTTCTCCGCGCCCTCGAAGGCGAGGTAGAGGCCGCCCAGCATCAGGATCGGCGTGATCGCCCAAGGCAGGAAGGCGCTGAGCAGCAGCGCGATCGGCAGCAGGATCAACAGCTTGTTGCGCAGGCTGCCCTTGGTGATCTGCCAGATGATCGGCAATTCGCGGTCGGGCGTAAACTCGGTGACGTAGCCGGGCGTCACGGCCGCATCGTCGATGACGACGCCCGCCGCCTTGCTACCGGCCTTGGCCACCCCTGCCCCGACATCGTCGAGCGAGGCCGCGGCGGCGCGGGCAATAACCGATACGTCGTCGAGCAGGGCAACTAGGCCGGTAGCCATCTAAGCCGATTTCCTTCGTGTCGCTGTTTCCAGCTTGAGAACGCGTGCATGTCCGCAGAAGCCGCAAGGATCAAGAAAAAGGCGCGCAAGACACCGGAATACCGGCGATTTTGCGGCGCGTTCCTGCCAATTTCAGCCCCCGGGATGCGGAAAATTCATCCACCCCCTTAACCCCGTCATCCGGCGACCGTTCTTCCCCATGTCCAGGGAACGCCAAATGACGCGGACCCGAAACGCTTTAAACTGGGGAAAAAGTCATGTCTGTCATCAACACGAATATCAGCGCCATTGTCGCTACCAACGCTTCGAATTCCGCCAGCAAGATGCTCGGCACCGCCATGGAACGCCTGTCGACCGGCAAGCGCATCAACTCCGCCAAGGACGACGCCGCCGGCCTCGCGATCGCCACCTCAATGACGTCGCAGATCAAGGGCATGAGCCAGGGCATCCGCAACGCGAACGACGGCATCTCGATGGCACAGACCGCTGACGGCGCCCTGTCGGAAGTCACCAACATGCTGCAGCGTGTTCGCGAACTGACCGTCCAGGCTTCGAACGACACATATTCGGCTGATGACCGCACCCGTATCCAGACCGAAGTCACGCAGCTTCAGGACCAGATCACCGACGTTCTCGACAACAGCGAATTCAACGGCAACAAGCTGTTCGACGGCACAGCCGGCACCGCAGGCGTCGTCACCATCCAGGTCGGCGCGAACGCTGCGGACACCATTGACCTTACCTTCACCGACGTCAGCGCCGGAGCCGGCATGACAGCGGCTCTCGCAGTCGATGTCCAGGCCCTGGCCGGCACCGAGCTCGACAGCCTCGACACCGCCATGGACGAAGTCTCGACGCTGCGCGCCAACCTCGGTGCCTCGCAGAACCGCCTCGACTCGGCCGTCAACACGATGACCGCCAATGTGACCAACCTTTCCGACGCCCGTTCGCGGATCGAAGACGCCGACTACTCGTCGGAAACGACCGCGATGGCCAAGGCCCAGATCCTGTCGCAGGCATCGACCGCGATGATCGCCCAGGCCAACCAGGCCCAGCAGAACGTCATGTCGCTGCTGCGCGGCTAATCTATCCGACCAGTTTCACGGTCCCCAAGGGGCCCGGCGGACTTCATGTTCGCCGGGTCTTTTGCTTTCGGGGCTTTGCAAGCCGCCTGAACCCGCTGGGACTTCCCACCTCAGAACTCGACTTCGAGTTCTTCCATTTCCTCCGGCTCGGCCTTCGCAGCCGCGATCCATTCCTGCATCGGTGCCCACTCGAAGATCGTGTCGCAGTAGGCTGCGCACTCGGGTGCGAGCGGGACGGCGTAAGTGATGAAGCGCGTCGCAACGGGAGCGTACATCGCATCGGCCATGGTCGGATGCCCGCCGAACAGGAACGGGCCGCCAAAGCGTTCAAGGCAATCCTGCCAGATCGACTCGATTCGCTCGATGTCAGGCCTGGCGCCCGAGAACACGGGAAAGCTCTCATGCCTGACCTTGAGGTTCATCGGCAGGGCGGAGCGAAGGTTGCTGAAGCCCGAATGGATTTCACCCGAGATCGAGCGGCACAGGGCCCGCGCGATCGGATCTGCGGGCAGCAGCCCGGCTTCGGGGAACTGCTCGTTCAGGAATTCGGCAATTGCCAGGGTATCCCAGACACTTGCGCCATTGTAGTTGAGCCGGGGCACCAGCACGGATGGTGACAGGAGCAGCAGTTCGGCGCGGTTCGCCGCATCGTTGGCGACCTTGCGCTCCTCCACTTCCAGACCGGCCAGTCGGCAAAGGAGCCAACCGCGCAACGACCATGCCGAATAGGTCTTGCTGGAAATCGTGAGTTTCGCTGTCGTCGGGGCTGTCTCATTCATGGTCGCCGCCTCCAATGCCTGCTTTCGCTTGCATATGTTTATGATGCAGCGCAGCATGAATCCAGCTCGAATGCGATTCTGTTATCAGAAAGGCGCCGGGCGAAACAACGAGGGGTAGACGCAAGCAATGCTTTACCACGCATACCAGGCGTATTGCGACATGCTTGCACCTGCGCGCATGGGATCGCTGCTGGCGACCAGCTTCCGGAACAAGTTTCTCGGTCATGCTTCGTCGGCACCGATGACGCGGCGGTTTTTCGCACTTGCGGAAGTGTTCAATACGACCGCGATCACCCATAAGCGGCCGCCTTACGGCATCGGCCGGGTCCTCTCCGGGAACCGCGAGGTTTCGGTGCGGGAGGAAGTGACGCTGGACATGCCTTTCGGCAACCTGCTGCACTTCGCCAAGGACGAAGTCGTCGCACCGCAACCCAAGATCCTCGTCGTCGCGCCGCTGTCGGGCCACTTTGCCACGCTCCTGCGCAGCACGATTGCAACCCTCCTGCGCGATCACGACGTTTACATAACCGATTGGAAGAATGCCCGCGACATTCCCATGAGCGATGGCCGGTTCGGTTTCGACGAATATGTCGACTACGTGATCCGCTTCCTGCAGGAACTGGGCCAGGGCGCGCATGTCCTTGCCGTCTGCCAGCCCTGCGTCCCGGTCCTCGCTGCCGTGGCGGTGATGGCCCAGAACGACGATCCCTGCCAGCCCCGCTCTATGTCGCTGATGGGCGGCCCGATCGACACCCGCGAATCGCCGACAATCGTCAACGAACTGGCGACCAGCCAGCCCTATTCCTGGTTCGAGGACAACCTGATCTACCCGGTCCCGTGGCGCTACAAGGGCGCCGGGCGCAAGGTCTATCCCGGCTTCGTGCAGCTCACGGCTTTCATGTCCATGAACCAGGAGCGCCACTTCGGGCAGTTCCGCAAACTCTACCAGCACATCGCCGACCTCGAGCAACTCGAAGCCGAAAAGATCGTCGAGTTCTACGACGAATATCTCGCGGTGCTGGACCTCACCGCCGAGTTCTATCTCGAGACCATCGACAAGGTGTTCCAGCGCGCCCTGCTCGCAAAAGGTGAGCTGGAACACCGCGGTCGCCGCGTCGACTGTTCCGCGATCCGCAAGACCGCACTGCTGACCGTGGAGGGCGAACGCGACGACATCTGTGCGGTGGGCCAGACCGCCGCGGCGCATTTCCTGTGCTCCAGCCTGCGCCCGCACCTCAAGCGCCATCACCTGCAGCCGGGGGTCGGTCACTACGGCATCTTCTCCGGTTCACGCTGGGAACGTCAGGTCTATCCGCAGGTCCGGAACCTCGTACTGGCCATGAGCTGATCCGGGCCGCATCGAAGCGATGTTGAGGCAGCAAAAGACTGCGCGTTTCGCCTATTGCGCTTGCAAATGCCTGCAGATCGGCTAAGGGCCCCGCTTCCGCGTGCTTCCGCAAGGATCGCGCGGAAGGTTGAAGAAAGCCGGAGGGGCCCCGCAATCCCGCGGACAAGCCAGCGATCGGTTAGGACAGATAAAGGACGCTGCTGTGCCGCTTTACGAGCACATTTTCCTGGCGCGCCAGGATCTCAGCCAGTCGCAGGTTGATGCGCTGGCCGCCGCCGCTACCGAGATCGTCGAGTCGAACCAGGGCAAGGTCACCAAGACCGAGACCTGGGGCCTCAAGAACCTCGCGTACAAGATCAAGCGTAACCGCAAGGCTCACTTCGTGATGCTGAACATCGAAGCCAACGGCGACACCGTCGCCGAGCTCGAGCGTCAGACCGCCATCAACGAAGACGTCATCCGCTACATGACCATCCGCGTCGACGAGCATGAAGCTGGTCCGTCGGTCATGATGCGCAAGTCGGACCGCGACAACCGTCGCCGCCGCGAACGCGAGGGGAACTGATCCATGGCACGTGCATTTTTCCGTCGCCGCAAGTCCTGCCCGTTCTCGGGCAAGAACGCGCCGCAGATCGACTACAAGGACGTGCGTCTGCTCCAGGGCTTCATGTCCGAGCGTGGCAAGATCGTTCCGAGCCGCATCACTGCGGTTTCCGCCAAGAAGCAGCGTGAACTGAGCCAGGCGATCAAGCGCGCCCGGCACATCGGCCTGCTGCCCTTCATCGTCAAGTAAGGGAGGTTAGCCCCATGGACATCATCCTCCTCGAACGCGTCGAAAAGCTCGGCAACATCGGCGACGTCGTTTCCGTCAAGGACGGTTTCGCGCGCAACTACCTGCTGCCGAACAAGAAGGCGCTGCGCGCCAACGACGCCAACAAGAAAGTCTTCGAAGCCAATCGCGCGAAGATCGAAGCCGAGAACGCCGAAAAGCGTTCGGCCGCCGAGCAGCACTCGTCGAGCGTCGAAGGCAAGCAGGTCGTCCTGATCCGCGCCTCGTCGAACTCGGGCCAGCTCTACGGTTCGGTTTCGGTGCGTGACATCGTCGAAGCACTCAACGCCGACGGCGCCGACGTTGCCAAGCAGATGATCGTGCTCGAACGCCCGATCAAGACGCTCGGCATCTTCGACGTTCGCGTCAGCCTGCACCCGGAAGTCTCGGTCAACGTCAAGGTGAACGTCGCCCGTTCGCCGGACGAAGCCGAACTTCAGTCGCAGGGCGTCGACGTCATGGCAGCGATGTTCGAACAGGACACCGCAGGCTTCACCGAGGCTTACGATCCCAACGCCGAGCCCGGCGAGATCGTGACCGAGGAAGCCGAAGAGGCTGCTGCGGCAGAAGGCGAAGAGCAGGCCTGAGCCTGACCTTCGACGACTACGCGTCACAAGGTTTGAAGGCCCTCGCTTCGGCAACGAAGCGGGGGCCTTTCCTTTTGCGCACCGCCCGGACGCCCCAGCGGCAGCGCAAGTGCCCTTGCGCTGCAATATGAAGGGCGTAATTTTGGGCGATGGACAAGATAAAACAGACCCTTGAACACCTGAACCGCACTTACGAGGCTGCCGTCGCCTGCCTCAAATCCGACATCGAAGCCTTCGTGAAGACCGGCGCCCTGCCCCCGCCGGAGCGCCGCGCCGACCGTCAATGGTGCTACCCGGAACTGCGGATCACCTATCACGGCAAGGAACGCGGAGCCGTCTATTCGCGGGCGTTCGGCCGTCTCGCCCAGCCCGGCACTTACGTGACCACGATCACCCGGCCGCACCTGTTCTCCGACTATCTCTCGACACAGCTCTCGCTGCTGGACGACGAGTACGAGATCGAAGTCGAGGTCTCGCGTTCGGCGCAGGAAATTCCCTTTCCCTACGTCCTCGACGGTGTGGCGGTGGGAAGCGTGACGCCGCAGGAACTTGCCTGCCATTTCCCAAGCACCGAACTTGCCATGATCGGCGACGAGATCGCCGACGGGATCGACTTCTTCGCGCCCGAAGATCCGCTGCCGCTCGCTCTGTTCGATGGGCTGCGGACCGACTTCAGCCTTGCACGCCTGGCGCACTACACCGGCACCAGCCCGGACCACTGCCAGCGTTTCATCCTGTTCACCAACTATCACCGCTATGTCGATGAATTCGTTGACTGGGCCGGCCGAATGATCGGGAGCGACGACTACGTCGCCCTGTCGGGGGCTGGCGGGCTCTATCTCGACGCGCCGGTGGACAATGCGCGCCAGCGCCTGTCCGACACGGCATGGCGGCGTCACCAGATGCCGGCCTATCACCTGATCCGCGAGGACCGTTCGGGCATCACGCTCGTCAATATCGGCGTCGGCCCCTCCAACGCCAAGACGATCACCGATCACCTTGCCGTCCTGCGACCCGAAGCCTGGCTGATGATCGGCCATTGCGGCGGCTTGCGCGAAAGCCAGCGCATCGGCGATTATGTGCTTGCCCATGCCTACTTGCGCGACGACCATGTGCTCGACCCGGTTCTGCCACCCGAAATTCCACTCCCGGCCATCGCCGAAGTCCAGCAGGCACTGGCTACGGCGGCCGAGACCGTCAGCGGTGAAGGCGGGACCAACCTCAAGAAGCGCATGCGCACCGGCACCGTCGTCACGACCGACGATCGCAACTGGGAACTGCGCTACACCGCATCGGCCCATCGCTTCAGCCTCTCGCGCGCCATCGGCATCGACATGGAAAGTGCAACGATCAGCGCGCAAGGTTACCGGTTCCGCGTTCCCTACGGGACGCTTCTGTGCGTTTCCGACAAGCCGCTGCACGGGGAACTTAAACTGCCGGGACAGGCCAACCGCTTTTACGAGGAAGCCATCGCCGGGCATCTCAAGATCGGCCTCGAAGCCTGCGACCTGCTGCGTTCGGAAGGCGACCGCCTGCACAGCCGCAAGCTGCGCGCCTTCAACGAACCACCGTTCCGCTGATCGGGGCCGAGACGACAAGCCGCCCCGGCAGCACTGCTGTCGGGGCGGTTATCCGGTTACCGGCCTTGCTTCTGGCCCTTGTTCTGCTCGTCGAGCCACTTCTTGAGCGGAGCGAAATACTCGAGCATCGGCTTCGCGCTCATCTTGCTCGAGCCGGTGAAGGCCTTGAGCGCTTCCGGCCAGGGCTTGGACATGCCCATCTCCAGCATGCGGTCGAGGTTCTCGCCCACCTTCCTGTTTCCGTAGAAGCTGCAGCGATGCAGCGGCCCCTTCCAGCCAGCCTGCTCGCACGCGGCCTGGTAGAACTGGAACTGGAGGATGCGGGCCAGGAAGTAGCGCGTGTAGGGCGTGTTGCCCGGGATATGGTACTTCGCGCCCGGATCGAAAGCATTGGCCGGACGGTCCACCGGCGGCCTGATGCCCTGGTACTCCAGCCGCATGTCGGTCCAGGCCTTGTTGTAGTCCGCCGGCTTGATCGAACCGTCGAAGACGCCCCAGCGCCAGCGATCGATGAGCAGGCCGAAGGGCAGGAACGCCACCTTGTCCATCGCCTGTCGCAGCAGAAGACCGATATCCTTGTCGGCACTGGGGACCTTGCTCTTGTCGAGCAGGCCGATGTCGACGAGGTACTGCGGCGTGATCGAAAGCGCGATGAAGTCTCCGATTGCCTCGTGGAAGCCGTCATTGGCGCCGTTGAGGTAGAGATAGGGCTGCTTGTTGTAGGCGCGCTGGTAGTAGTTGTGCCCCAGTTCATGGTGAATCGTGACGAAATCGTCCGAGTTCACCTTGGTGCACATCTTGATGCGGATGTCGTCCTTGTTGTCGACGTCCCAGGCCGAGGCATGGCAAATCACCTCGCGGTCGCGCGGCTTGGTGATCATCGAACGGGTCCAGAACGTGTCCGGCAGCGGCGCGAAGCCGAGCGAAGAGTAGAAGCCCTCGCCCGTCTTCACCATGTCGAGCGGGGTCTTGCCCTTGGCCTTGAGCAGATCGCCGATGTCGTAGCCCAGATCGCCTGCACCCTGCGGCGCCACGAGCGGATAGATGTTGCCCCACTCCTGCGCCCACATGTTGCCCAGCAGGTCGGCGCGGATCGGCCCGGTTTCGGGCTGGACCTGATCGCCGTACTTCTCGTTCAGCTTGCGGCGCACGTAAGTGTGCAGCGCCAGATAGAGCGGCTTCACTTCCTGCCACAGTCGCTCGGTTTCTGCCGAAAACTGCTGCGGCGTCATGTCGTAGCCCGACCGCCACATCGCGCCGACGTCGGAATAGCCAAGCTCCTTCGCGCCTTCGTTGGCGATCGTCACCATCTTGGCGTAGTCGTCCTTCATCGGCTTGCCGACATTGTCGTGCCAGCTCTCCCACATCTCGGCATATTCGGCCGGGGTATGGTCGAGGTTGCCCATCTCCGCCTCGATGTCCGAGCCGTTGATCGGCTTGCCGTCTAGCGTGCCCTTGCCCTTGCCGTAAGTGGAGGACAGGCGCGTGGTGATCGCGCTCAGTTCATCGGCAGCGCCCGGCGTGGTCGGAGCAGGCAAGACTATGCCCTGACGCAAGATGCCCAGCTTGCGGGCGACATCGGCGTCGAGCCCCTGCACTCTGGCGTACTTCGCGGCCTCCACCGCATAGTCTACCTGCTTCTCGGTGATCGCCGCGTTCGACTGGGCAACGAGCGCGTCGGTATCCTCGGTGATGTAGGTGTAGTTCACCCAGTTGATCCGGGCATTGTCGACTGAAGCGTCGAACAGGTCCTTCTCGGCCGATGCGACGAACTGTGCCGCGCCTTCGGGGGTCATCGGATAGTCGGCTGCAGCGTCTTTTGCCACGGCCGGTACGGCCAGGCTGACGGCCAGCGCCGCCAATGCGGTAGATGCAAATTTCATGGGGGGATTTTGCCTCTCGGTATTTCTGGATAGGGCAAGATTAGCCGCACCCGGGGCAAGTTCAACCGAGCAGGAAAATCACCCCCGGAAATGCATCATTCAATGAAGCGGAGCGCGCTCACTCATCAAGGAATTCGGCCATGGCGCGGCCCATGTCCTTGAACGTCACCGAGGACATGTGGTTGCCCGGGGTCTCGACATAGCGGCCCTGCGGCAGCGCCTCGGCCAGTTCCTGCGCAGAGCCGTTGTCCGCGTCGTCCTTGCCGCAAACGCATAGCGCGGGCATCGTCACCCGGGCGATCGCATCGGCAGAAGTATCGTCGACGGATTCCAGCAGCAGGCGCGCGGCAACGCGGTCGATCTTCATGGACTTCATGAAGGCCTGTGCGACGAACGCCGGGTCGCCCCGCTCGATCGAACCGAAGCGGTCGATGGCATCGACGAAGTGGGCGCTGCGCCGTGCCCACCCGGATAGGCCGGAAAGACCCATGCCGCCAAGGATCAGCTTGCGCGGCGAAAGGCCTGCCAGCACGCCGCGCACCGAAGTGCGCGCGCCGAGCGAGAAGCCGCCAAGGTCAAAGTCCGAAAGGCCCAGTTCGGCGATCAGCAGCGTCAGGTCCTCGACCAGCACGTCCTCGGGGTAGGCATCGGGATCGTGGGGGGCTTCGCTTTCGCCGTGCGCGCGCAGATCGGGCATGATCACCTCGAAGCCGGCATCGGCGAGGATTTGCGCATTGCCGTACTTGATCCAGTTGACCTCGGCGCTGGAGAACAACCCGTGGACCAGCACCAATGGCCGCCCCTGACCCAAGGTATGCACCGCCAGACGCGTACCGCCGAAACCTTCGATGTAATCCTTGCGCAATTCGCTCACTTACGGAACCTCCAGACCAGCCGCCTTCCAGCGCGAAGCGACGCTTTCGGTCGTCGCGCTGTAGTGCCTTGGCAGGTCCTTGGTATCGAGCCAGCTTTCATGCAAGCTTTCGCAGCCGGAATGGGCCACCGGACGGAAATATCCCGGCTCGTCGAAGCTCCCAAGCGTCAGGTCCATATTGCCGCTCGACTGGATGAAGTCGAAGCCCAGCGGCGTGCCGCAATGCGAACAGAACGGCCGCCGGGCTACCGGGGAACTGGCGTACCACTCCGGCTCATGCTCCCAGACGACGCCTGCCGTCGCCAGTTGCACGAAGGCAGCGGCGAACCCGCCGGTGGCCTTCTGGCACATGCGGCAATGGCACAGGTAGGCCTCGTCGTTCTCGATCTGCGCGCGATAGCGAATGCGACCGCACTGGCAGCCGCCGGTCATGGTTCTGGTCATGGCGCGAGGCTATAACACTCGCCTGCCGGGCAAAAGGGGCAGCTTCCCATCACCGCCACGCACTTCGAGGTGAACGAAAAAGGCCTCCGGAACTCTCGTCCCGGAGGCCTTTTCTTTTCATGCGTCACGCCGCGCAGGCGCTGTCCGCGTCAACCCTTCTTGAGGTGACGACGGCCAAGCAGTTCGGCAATCTGCACGGCGTTCAGAGCCGCGCCCTTGCGCAGGTTGTCCGAGACGCACCACAGGGCGAGACCGTTTTCGACCGTGGAGTCGTCACGCACGCGGCTGATGTAAGTCTCGCTGTCGCCGACACATTCGATCGGCGAGACGTATCCACCGTCCTCACGCTTGTCGACGAGCATGATGCCCGGCGCTTCGCGCAGGATGTTCTGGGCCTGCTCGGCCGAGATCTCGTTCTCGAACTCGAGCGTGATCGATTCGGCGTGCCCGACGAAGACCGGCACGCGCACGCAGGTCGCCTGGACCTTGACCGCCGGATCGAGGATCTTCTTGGTCTCGACGACCATCTTCCACTCTTCCTTGGTGGAACCGTCGTCGAGGAAGACGTCGATGTGCGGGATCACGTTGAAGGCGATCTGCTTGGTGAACTTCTTGGGCTCGACCTGATCGCCCACGAAGATCGCGCGGCTCTGCTCGAACAGTTCGTCCATGCCCGCCTTGCCCGCGCCGGAAACCGACTGGTAGGTCGACACGACGACGCGCTTGATCTTGGCGGCATCGTGAAGCGGCTTGAGCGCGACGACCATCTGCGCGGTCGAGCAATTCGGGTTCGCGATGATGTTGCGCTTGGTATAGCCGTCGATGGCGTCCGGGTTCACCTCGGGCACGATCAGCGGAACGTCCGGCTCCATGCGGTAGAGCGACGAGTTGTCGATCACGACGCAGCCCTGGCTGGCAGCCTTGGGCGCATAGATCTTGGTCGGACCCGATCCCGCTGCGAAGAGCGCAATGTCCCAGCCGGTGAAATCGAAGTGCTCGATGTTCTTTACTTTGAGTTTCTTGCCGGTCTCGCCGAAATCAATCTCCATGCCGGTGGAGCGCGGCGAAGCAACCGCTGCGATTTCATCGCAGGGAAACTCGCGCTCGGCGAGGATGTTGAGCATTTCGCGGCCGACATTTCCGGTCGCACCGACAACGGCTACCCGGTAACCCATTTCAAGACCTTTCCAGTTTCAATTCGCGCCCGGCATTCGTGCGTGCACGAAGGCGGCGCGTTAGCGCCAGTCCGCGTACGACACAAGGCCGCAGCGCACTGGCCTTTCTTTCAGATAGGCAAACGAGACTGAAAGTTGCTTCGGGGCGCCGGCTTATCCTAATGGAATTGCAGGCTCCCGATTTGCCTTCAGTGTGCGGTTGCCGAGGGAGAGGAGCTGTGCGCGGGGGCCGCGGCCAATTCGTCGGCCTCGGTCCACTCGATTTCTTCCAGCGCCTCCGTAAGCGCTCGCGAGAGCACTTCATCGACATGGGAGACCGGGATGATTTCCAGGTCTTCCTTCACGTTCTCGGGGATTTCGGCAAGATCCTTGCGGTTCTCCTCCGGAATGAGAACGGTGGTAATTCCGCCGCGCAGTGCCGCCAGGAGCTTTTCCTTGAGGCCGCCGATCGGCAGGACGCGGCCGCGCAGCGTAACTTCGCCGGTCATGGCGATATCCTTGCGCACCGGAACCCCGGTCAGGGTCGAGACGATCGAGGTGACCATCCCGATACCGGCCGAAGGACCGTCCTTGGGCACCGCACCTTCGGGAAGGTGGATGTGGATGTCCTTCTTCTGGAATACCGAAGGCTTGATGCCATAGGCCGGCGAACGCGCCTTCACGAAGCTGAAGGCGGTCTGGATCGATTCGTTCATCACTTCACCCAGCTTGCCGGTCGCCTTGATGGCGCCCTTGCCCGGGACGGTGACGCTTTCGATCGTCAGCAGTTCGCCGCCAACTTCGGTCCAGGCAAGCCCGGTGACGGCGCCGACCTGGTTCTCTTCCTCGCCCACGCCGTGGCGGAACTTGCGCACGCCGGCAAAGTCGGAAAGGTTTTCAGGCGTGATCGTCACGCTCGTCGCCTTGCCTTCAAGGATCTGGCGCAGCGACTTGCGGGCCAGGCGCGCAATCTCGCGCTCCAGCGTACGCACACCGGCTTCGCGGGTGTAGTAGCGGATCAGGTCACGCAGGCCTTCCTCGGTCAGCGTGAATTCCTCGTCCTTGAGGCCATGCACTTCCACCTGCTTGCGGATCAGGTGACGCTCGGCGATCTCGACCTTCTCGTCCTCGGTGTACCCCTCGAGGCGGATGATCTCCATGCGGTCGAGCAATGCCTGCGGCAGGTTGAGGCTGTTCGCAGTGCACACGAACATCACGTCGGACAGGTCGAAGTCCAGCTCCAGGTAGTGGTCCTGGAACTTCGCGTTCTGTTCGGGATCGAGCACTTCGAGCAGAGCCGAGGCAGGGTCGCCGCGGAAGTCCTGACCCAGCTTGTCGATCTCGTCGAGCAGGAACAGCGGGTTCGACTTACCGGCCTTCTTGAGGTTGGTAATGATCTTGCCCGGCAGCGAGCCGATGTAGGTGCGGCGGTGGCCGCGGATCTCGGCCTCGTCGCGCACACCGCCCAGCGACTGGCGGATGAACTCGCGCCCGGTCGCCCTGGCGATCGACTTGCCGAGCGAGGTCTTGCCCACGCCCGGAGGACCCACGAGGCACAGGATCGGCCCCTTGAGCTTGTTGGTGCGCGCCTGAACGGCGAGATACTCGATGATGCGGTCCTTGACCTTGTCGAGCGCGTAATGATCGGCATCGAGGATCGTCTGCGCCTCGGAAATGTCGCGCTTGAGCTTCGACTTCTTGCCCCAGGGCAGGCCGAGCAGGACATCGAGGTAATTGCGGATGACCGTCGCCTCGGCGCTCATCGGCTGCATGGACCTGAGCTTTTTCAGCTCGCCCATTGCCTTTTCGCGGGCTTCCTTCGAAAGCTTGGTCTTCTCGATCTTCTCCTGCAGTTCCTGCAGTTCGTTCGCTTCCTCGCCGTCGCCGCCGCCCAGCTCCGACTGGATCGCCTTGAGCTGTTCGTTGAGGTAGTACTCGCGCTGCGTCTTCTCCATCTGCCGCTTCACACGGCCGCGGATCTTGCGCTCCACCTGCAGGACGCCAAGTTCGCCTTCCATGAAGGAATAGACCATCTCGAGGCGCTTGAGCGGATCGGCCTCGGAGAGGACAGCCTGCTTGTCCGAAACCTTAGCCGACAGCTGGGCTGCGACCGTGTCGGCCAGCTTGCCCGCGTCGTCGATCTCGCCGAACTGGTCGCCCGCATCCTGCGAGAGCTTCTTGTTGAGCTTGGCGTACTCGTTGAACTGTTCGACCACCGAGCGCATCATCGCTTCGACTTCGGTGCCCTCGGACTCGCTGGCCTCGATCTTCTCCACCTGCGCTATGAGCATTTCGCCTTCGGCAGTTTCCTCGCCGCGCAGCGATTCGATGCGGGCGCGCTCCTGGCCTTCGACCAGCACGCGCACGGTTCCGTCGGGCAGCTTGAGCAACTGCAGCACGCTGGCGATCACGCCGGTATCATAAAGGTCGTCGCGATCGGGATCGTCGCAGCCGGGGTCGAGCTGCGCGAGCAGGAAGATATCCTTCTCGCCGGCCATGGCGGCTTCGAGCGCAGCCACGGATTTCTCGCGACCGACGAAGAGCGGCACGACCATGCCGGGGAAGACGACGATGTCACGCAGGGGAAGGAGTGGAAGCAGGTTCACAGTCATATCCATTTCATCGCGAGCGGGACGATCTCGGTCAGATCTCCCGTCAATCCGGGACGATATGGGGAGTTCTGCCCACTACGCAATGCATAGATTGCCAAAGACTGTGGAACCGGTGGCATTCCCACAGGCAATTATACTTATAAACAAAACCCCGGCGCGATAGGCACCGGGGTTTTGCAATGCATGGCAAAGCGCCTCCCGAAGAAGGCCATTTCGTAGCTGGAATCTCAGGGACCTCAGAACGGCATCTTGAAACCCGGCGGCAGGCCCATGCCCTGCTGCGCCTTGGCCAGTTCCTCGTTCGCAACCGAATCCGCCTTTACGCGCGCGTCGTTGTAGGCGGCGGCGATCAGGTCCTCGAGCATCTGCTTTTCGGTCGGCTGCATCAGGCTGTCGTCGATCGAAACGCCGATGACGCGGCCCTTGGCCGAGCAGCGGATCTTGACGAGACCGCCGCCCGAAAGGCCTTCGACTTCCATCGAATCCAGCTTCGCCTGGGTCTCGTTCATCTGCTTCTGGATGGTCTCGGCAGCCTGCTGGGCAGCCTGGATCATCTCTTCCATGGATTTCATTTCAACGTCTCCACTGTCGACCGCCGCCGCCAATTGCGGCCGGGCGGTCATCCTGTATCAATTCGGCTCCGGGAAAGGCTGCCATCGTAGCGGCCACGAGCGGCGCATTGCGCACGGCCTCGCCTTCGGCTGCCTGCTGCGTCTCGGCTATCTCGACGATCGTCGGCGCGCCCTGCCCATCCACTTTCTCGACCTGCCAGCGCTCGCCGGTCGCCTTCGAGAGTGCGCCGCGCATGAGACCGGCGATGTCCTCGCTGAAGCCGGGCGGCTGCGAATAGCGCAGGAGCCCTGCACCCAGTTCGACAACGCGGACCTGCATGCGCATGGTGTTTGCAACCGAGAGCTCGCCCATGTGCTCGACATCGTCGACCAACGCTTCCCAGCGCGGCGCGATGGCGGCAGGAGCCGTTGCATGCGCGGCCGGTCCGCCTGCGCTCGGTCCGCCTTCACCAGCAGGCGCCGCCGCGGGCGCCCGCGCCGCGATCTCTTCCAGCTTGCGCACCAGCGCGCCCGGATCGGGCATATCAGAAGCATGCATGATCCGCAGCAGCGCCATCTGCGCAGCCACCAGCGGATCGGGGGCGGACTTCACTTCGTCATGCCCCTTGAGCATGAGCTGCCAGAGGCGATGAACCTGTCCGGCCTTGAGCGCCTTGGCCCAGCCCTCGATCGCTTCTCGTTCCTCCGCCGCATGCGCATCGACCACTTCGCCGGCCACTTGCGCGACGGCGACGCGATGCGTGAGGTCCATGAGGCCGCGCATCATCGCAATCGGCTCGATCCCGAGCGAGAATTGCCTCGCGATCAGTTCCAGGAGGGCCGCGCCGTCACCGTCGAGGATCGCGCTCAGCAACTTGCGCTGAACCGACTTGTCGGAAAGGCCCAGCATGTCGCGGACTTTCTCGGCCCGCACCTGCCCCTCGCCGTCGAGATCGGCATGGGCGATGGCCTGGTCGAGAATGGACAAGCCGTCGCGCACCGACCCTTCGGCGGCCGCGGCCACCATCGAGAGCGCTTCCTCCTCGGCCTCCACGCCTTCCTTGCCGCAGACATTGGCGAAATGCTCTGCAAGCATCGGCGTCGGGATGCGCCGCAAGTCGAACCGCTGGCAGCGCGAGAGAACCGTGACCGGCAGCTTGTCCACTTCGGTGGTCGCGAAGAGGAACTTCACGTGGGCCGGCGGCTCCTCAAGCGTCTTGAGCAAGGCATTGAATGCATTGCGCGACAACATGTGGACTTCGTCGATGATGTAGATCTTGTAGCGCGCGGAAACGGCGGCGTAGCGCACTGCCTCGATGATCTCGCGCACGTCGTCGACGCCGGTATGCGAAGCCGCGTCCATCTCGATCACGTCGATATGGCGCCCTTCGGCAATGGCAACGCACGGTTCGCACCGGCCGCAAGGATTGATCGTCGGGCCGCCCTGCCCGTCGGGACCTATGCAGTTCAGCGCCTTGGCGATGAGGCGCGCGGTCGACGTCTTGCCGACACCGCGCACGCCGGTCATCAGGAAGGCATGGGCCAGCCGGTCGCGCTTGATCGCATTGGCGAGGGTCTGCACCATCGCCTCCTGCCCGATCAGTTCGTCGAAAGTCTGCGGACGGTACTTGCGGGCGAGCACGCGATAGGGCTGGGCCGAAGTCCCGGCAGGAGGGTTCGCCGAAGCTGGCTTGGGAGCCGCTATGGGTGCTTCAGCTTTCGGCTCGGGGGCGGCGGGTTCCGGTGCAGGCGCAAGTTCTGGTGCAGCTTCGGGTTCCGCAACCGCCTCGAACAACGCCGGCGATTCGGCTTGGGGGCCCGGGTCTGCAGCGTCGGTCGCTGGCGGCGCTGTGGGCGGTGCCGGTTCGGGATCACCGAACATGGAGGCTTGCCCGGCCGCTTCCAACTCGGCTGCCGAGGCGGGAGTCTCCTCCTCTTCCTCATCCTGCCAGGGGGGCGCATCGCCGAACATGTCGCGTGAATCGTCCATCACCATCCAAACTAGGCGCTGGCGAGCCGGTTGTCAGGGGGAAAGGCGAATGCTCCACAGTCTGTCCCCGGCCAAGTTGCTGGCAGAGCGCGAAGGCACGTGGCCCTGCGGCAAGACGCCTCGACCGAGCCGTAACGATGTGGGGTAAAGGAGCCGAGCGACCCGTCGCAATCCGTTGTGGCTGCTTCCTTCCGGACCTGACCAGGTTCGCGAACGCAAACGTCCACCCGACTCCCGGGCCGCCATATGGCTGGCGTTCGCCCGGATTGCAAGACCCGGTTCACGAACCGGGTGCAACTATTTCAGATCAGCGGAAATTGTCGGCGTAGGCCTGAATCTTCAGGCGGCGCGGCGGCGTGGAATGAATCACCGCGTCGATGCCGTAGCGTTCGGCGTATGCCCGCGCTTCCTCACAAGTGGGGAACCTCAGCTGGACCTGCTGTTTCATGTCGCCGGAACCGGCCCAACCCATCAGGGGATCGGGCTGCTTCGCTTCTGCGGGAACGAAATCGAGGACCCACTGATCCAGCAGTGCCTTGCCGGACTGCATGGCATTTTTCGGGCGCTGATAGATACGTGCACTCATGGCGGTCGCTTTGCCTCCGAATCGCGCCGGAAATCAAGCCGGAATCACACTTCCCCCGATTGTCTTCCCGATCCTGCCGTTTGCGGGTACGGATCTCAGCGCCTGCGCGAGGCTTCGAAGGCATTGCGGGTCTTGAGGCTGGGGTCTTCGGCCCAGGGTTCGTCCGGCCAGCGATGCCTGGGATAGCGCCCCTTCATGTCGCGCTGCACGTCGCGCCACGATCCACGCCAGAAGCCGGGCAGATCGCGCGTCGTCTGGATCGGCCGCCCCGCAGGCGACGTCAGCTTGAGCAACAGAGGTTGCGGCGGCTGACCGAACGTCGGATGGCTATCGAGGCCGAAAAGCCCCTGCACGCGCACTTCCACGCTGGGCCCGCCCTCGTCTTCGTAGTCGATCGCATGGCTCGATCCGGCCGGGCTGCGAAACTCCGCCGGGGCCAGCCGTTCGAGCACCTGCAGGTCGTCCCAGGTCAGGCGCCCCAGCAAGGCCGCGTGCAAGGCGCCCTTGTCGATGGCGTCGAGGCGACGACCGACGAGAGGCCCCAGCCATGTATCGAGATCGGCCAGCATCGCCTCCTCGCCCAGCGCCGACAGCCCGGCGAATCGGGCGCGGCGCAGCAGCGACAGGCTGCTCTTGCCGAACGGCACCAGAGCCAGCCCCTTCTCGCGCACCCGGTCGAGCAGGAATGCCGCAATGGCGTCGGGATCGGGAGACGGATCGGGCCCGCTCGCCAGGGTAATCGCGCCAAGCCGCCGCTGCTGGCGGGCCTCGACCCGGCCTTCGGCCTCGTTCCAGCGCAGGATCGAGCGCCGCTCGATCCGCTCTGCCAGCCAGGTCTCGACCTCGGAAGGCTCCAGCGAAGCGCCGGAAAGGATGCGCGCGCCTTTCGCCTGCCCCTGCGCATCGCCGATCACCATCCAGTCGCGCGAGGCGAGCGGCGATGTCGGGTCGA
The DNA here is from genome assembly GCF_000767465.1 of Novosphingobium pentaromativorans US6-1. Classification (NCBI taxonomy): domain Bacteria; kingdom Pseudomonadati; phylum Pseudomonadota; class Alphaproteobacteria; order Sphingomonadales; family Sphingomonadaceae; genus Novosphingobium; species Novosphingobium pentaromativorans. Next base: position 3,853,275 of record NZ_CP009291.1, on the reverse strand, counting down.
GAATGTAGCCCCTGCCCCCTGCGGAGAGCCAGGTCTCACCCGAAGCATCGCGGCGACGCGCGACCATGTCGGGCCGCCCCAACGCAAGAAGCACGCCAACCGGTACATCGCCGCCAGCCGTGTCTTTCGCCACGTCCCTCGCGACGTCCTGTGCCCCGTCATCGCGCCTCGCCTTAACCAGCGCCGAAGCGCGGCGGGACCAGCCATCTGCCAGCCTGCGAGAGGCTTGCGCGCGCGCAGAGCGGTCGCTCTCCCAGCGCGCGAGGCGCTGCGCCAGATCCTCGCTGCGACCACCCAGACCGCGTTCCTGCAGCAGCAGGGCCAACCGGGCAGCCACGTTCTCTGCCCCGAAATCCGCTGCGCGCAGCACCATGGCCGCCTGCGCCGGATCGAGCGGCAGGCTTGCCATCTCGCGGCCGAAAGGTGTGATCCGCCCTTCCGCGTCAAGCGCTCCGAGGGCTGCAAGCTGGCTGCGCGCGGCATCGAGCGCGGGCGGCGGAGGAGGATCGAGCCAGGGCATGGCTGCCGGATCGCCCGCCCCCCACTGCGCCAGCGATAGCGTCAGCGGCGCCAGATCGCTGGTCAGCATTTCGGGAGGATCGAATTCAGGACGGCCCGCGTGGCCCGCCTCTTCCCACAGGCGATAGGCCGTTCCGGGCTGCTGACGCGCGGCGCGCCCTGCGCGCTGGGCCGCCGAAGCCCGGCTCGCCCGATGCGTCACGAGCCGGGTCACGCCCGCTGCCTTGTCGAATTCCGCGCGGCGCGAAAGACCGCAGTCCACCACTACCGAAACGCCGTCGAGCGTGAGCGAGGTCTCGGCAATCGCGGTCGACAGTACGACACGGCGACGCCCCTGCGGATCGCGGCGAATGGCAGTGCGCTGCGCGGCCGGCTCGCACTGGCCATGCAGCGGCAGCACAAGTGCGGTTGGCAGCTTCTCCGCCAGACGCTCGGCCGCTCGGTCGATCTCGCGCACACCCGGCAGGAACGCGAGGATATCGCCGTCTTCTTCGCGCCATGCAGCAAGGATCGCAGATGTCACCGCATCTTCAATCCGCTGATCGGGCAAAGCGCCGCGCCAGCGGATCGCCAGTGGCCAGGACTTGCCCTCGCTTTCGATCACGGGCGCATCGCTTCCGAGCAGGCGCGCGAACCGCGTACCGTCTATCGTTGCCGACATGACCACCACGCGCAGGTCGTCGCGCAAGACTTCGCGCGTTTCGAGAGCGAGCGCGAGGCCGAGATCGCTGTCGAGATGACGCTCATGCGCCTCGTCGAAGAGGACCGCGCTGACCCCCGGCAACTCCGGGTCGGAGAGGATCGAGGAAACGAAGATCGCCTCGGTCATCACCAGCACTCGCGTCCTCCCGGAGCGCTTCGTATCGAGACGCGTCACGTAGCCGATCGTCTCACCCGCCTTCTCGCCAAGCATTTCGGCCATGCGCTCTGCAGCGGCGCGCGCCGCCACGCGGCGCGGGGACAGCAGGATGACCGTGCCGTCGCACCAGGGCTCGCCCAGCAAGGCGGGCGCCACAGCCGTCGTCTTGCCCGCACCGGGCGGCGCGATCAGCACGCAGGCGGTGCGGTCTCTCAGGGCCTGAAGGAGGTCCGGCAGGACGGCGTGGATCGGCAGAGTCGTCACACCCGGTCCCTTAGATTGTGTGCCAAGCCGAAGGAAGGCCTCACCAGAACCCGTGCAGACGCATCCGTCCTAGTGCGCGCATGGCATGTACCAATCGTCAATCATTGTTGGATAACTGAGCACGTCAGGAGTCTAATGATTTGGCAGACGAAATGCGCAGGCAGCCGCGGCTTTACAGGCCAGGTGAATTCCCGCTCGCGGTGGCGCAGTACCTTCGCCTGCGCGAGCAGATACCGCCGCTGTACGGGCTGGTCGCGGTCAATTCCGCCATCTTCGCCTTCACCCACCGCAATCTTGCGCCTGAATACCTGACGCTATCGATTCCAGCCGGCCTCATCGCATTCAGCATCATGCGTATGCTCATGTGGATACGCCCGGTGACGAAGAGGGATCTGGACCCCGAGCGCGCCAGGCGACGCCTGCGCGTGACGCTCTATCTTTCCGTGCTGCTGGCCATGGCCTGCCTCGTCTGGGCCACTGTGCTCGTCCAGTACGGCGGCCCTTATGAACGCGGCCACTTCGCGATCTTCATCGCCGTCACAGTGCTGGGCTGCACATTCTGCCTGAACTTCCTGCCGGTGGCCGCGACATTGGTGAATGTCTCGGTCCTGGGCATTTTCCTGGCCTATACCTGGTATTCCGGCAACACGGTCATGCTCGCCATTGCCGTCAATGTCTCGCTGGTCTCACTCGTCGTTCTGAAGATCCTGCGCGATTCCTATGCTTCCTTCGTTCATCTGGAGAACACGCAAAGGGACCTGACCGCCGAGCGGCGCCAGGCTCAGGTACTGGGCGAGGAGAACGCCCGTCTCGCCATGACCGACGCCCTCACCGGCCTGCCGAACCGACGCTATTTCTTCGCAACTCTCGAACGGCTACTGGAATGCGCACAGCCGCAGGACAGCTTCTGCGTCGGGCTGATCGACCTCGACCGTTTCAAGCCGATCAATGACACGCACGGCCACGTACAGGGCGACCGGCTGCTACAATTGCTGGGCGAGCGCATCATGACTTTGTGCCCGGCCGACGTCATCGTCGCGCGGCTGGGCGGGGACGAATTCGGCATCATCTCCTTTGGCGGGATCGAACAGGCAGAGGCTGTCACGCACACCCTGTTCTCTGCGATCCGGCAGCCCGCGAGACTGGGCGATGTCATCGTTTCGGTCGGGTGCTCCGCCGGACTTGCCCCATACCCCGCGGCGGCAAGTTCAGCGAGCGTCCTGTACGACCATGCCGACTTCGCTCTTTATCACGCGAAGAAGAACAAGCGCGGGCAGTGCGTGCGCTTCACTTCCGAGCTGGAGAAGCTCATCCGTTCCGAACAGGCGCTTGATTCAGCGCTTCAGGCGGCCGATCTCATGACTGAACTTTCGGTCGTGTTCCAGCCGATCATCAACACCGAAACGATGATCCCCAAGGGCGTCGAATGTCTCGCCCGGTGGAATTCCCCGATCATCGGCCGGGTCCCGCCCGAGATGCTGATCGCTGCGGCAGAGCGCGTGGGCCGGGCGCGGCAGGTGACCCTGGCCCTGTTCGACAAGGCACTGGCCTCGCTCGATCGCATTCCCGAGGACATGGGCCTGACGTTCAACCTGTCGGGCAAGGACGTCGGCGACGCGGAAACCATCGATGCCCTGCTCGAGCGGATCAGGGCCATGGTCCATTCGCCGCGCCGACTGCTGTTCGAGATCACCGAAAGCTCCCTGATTGCCGAGCTCGACAATGCCCGCAGCGCCCTGAAGCGCCTGCGCCGCACCGGCGTGCGCATAGCGCTGGACGATTTCGGCACCGGCTACTCGAGCCTCTCCTCGCTTCACCAACTGCCCCTCGACATGGTCAAAATCGACCGCAGCTTTGCAGCAAGGCTCGATGAAACGAAGGGCCGACGGCTGATCGAGGCGATCCGCAGTCTGGCCCGCGCTTTGTCGCTGGACTGCGTGATCGAGGGCATCGAAACCGAGAACCAGCTCCTGAGCGCCCGCGTGGCCGGCTTCACGCTGGCGCAGGGGTTCTTCATCGCGAGGCCCATGCCGCTCGATGATCTGATCGAGCATATCGACAGGGTCCGGCCGCAGGCGATTCGCGCCGCCTGACCTGCAACACCACGCTGCCCACCGTCCGGCGAGCGCAAAGCGCCTAACCGGCGAGCTTCGAGCCGTAGTCGATCCGGATGCGGACCCAGGTGCCAAGCTGCGGCTTGCCGTTGATGCGCGGCGGAACCACCTGGAACTGCCACGCCGCACTCTGCACCGCGCGGCCATACCCCGAACCGCGCGGCGATTCGCCGAGGATCTGGCAGTTTTCGACCTTGTAGTTCTCAATCGTCTGACAGGCGATTTCGCCCCATCCGGTGCGCGGGGCATTGGCGGGAATGTAGCCACCGAGTTCGGCACCGCTGGGTTCACGGTACCACTGGGCACGGTAGAGAATTGCACCGCCCGGCCCTTCGCCCGGCCCGTATGCGGAACCGGAGCCGCTCCCCGATTCGCTGCTGACGGCAGGGGCCGGCGCCTTCATCTGTCCGATGTCCGCTGACGCGAAATCCTCGTGCGAGAGCTTCAGGAAGGTGAAGGCGGGCTTCTTCACGACAGGCGTTTCAACCGGCGGCGTGATGACCGGAGGCTTCTTCACCTCTTCCTTCTGGACCGGCTCGACCTTCTTCTTTTTCTCTTTCTTTTCCTCGGCCTTGGGCTTGTCCTTGGCTTTCTCGCCCTTGTCCTTTTCCTGGCCGGTGACATCGAAGGTAACCGGATTGTTGCGCTTCTCCGGCATGCTGACCACCCCGCTCTGATAAATCGCCAGAAGCAGGACGAGCGCGATCACGCCCGCGGACAGCAGGGACGAGACGATACGTTGGCGGGGCGAACCGGGCTGGTAGCCGGTGACAGCCCGATTGAGCTCGGAGCGCATGGGCGGCCTCAATAGGGACCGAAACTGCGCATCGCAATTACGGCCTTGCTGCAGGTGCCCGCAATCTGACGAACCGTTGCTTAACCGCGTCAGTACCGGCGCGCGACGGCGAATTCGACCGCTTCAGCCATGGCATTGCGCGCTTCGCCGGACGGGAAGCCCGCAATCGAATCGATGGCGCGCTGGGCGAAGTGGCGGGCCCGCTCGCGGGTCGCCTCGACGCACTTGTGGCGATTGATCAGTTCGACCGCGTGGGCAAGGTCCTCGTCCTCGGTGCGGAAGCCGGCAATGGCTTCCTGCCAGAACTTGCGTTCTTCCTCAGTGCCTCGGGCATAGGCGAGGATGACCGGAAGGGTCATCTTGCCCTCGCGGAAGTCATCGCCCTTGTCCTTGCCCGATTCGGCAGCTTCCGAATCGTAGTCGATCGCATCGTCGACAAGCTGGAAGGCGATCCCGAGATTGCGTCCATAGGCATCGAGCGCCTGCTCTTCGGCTTCGCTCTTCTCGGCCACGACCGCGGCGATCCGGGTCGCCGCCGCAAACAGCGCCGCAGTCTTCGAACCGATGATCTGGAGGTAGTGCTCCTCGCTCGTCTCGATCTTGCGCTGGGCGGTCAGCTGGTCGACTTCGCCCTCGGCGATGATCGAACTGGCCTTCGACAGGATCTTGAGGACGCGCAGGCTGCCGTCCTCGACCATGAGTTCGAAAGCGCGGGTAAACAGGAAGTCGCCCACCAGGACCGTCGCCGGATTGCCGAAGACGATATTGGCCGCCGCCTTGCCGCGCCGCAGGTCGGAACCATCGACGACGTCGTCGTGCAGCAGGGTCGCGGTGTGAATGAATTCGACGGCCGCCGCCAGCTTGTGGTGACGGGTACCCTGGTAACCGCACAGCTCGGCCGCCGCGACCGTCAGCATCGGGCGCATGCGCTTGCCGCCGCCGGAGATCAGATGTCCGGCAAGCGCCGGTATCAGCGGGATCTCGCTTTGCATGCGGTCGAGAATGACGGAATTGACGCTGTTCATGCCTGCCGCAGTCAGGGCGAGCATGGGAGCCAGGGAGGGCTGCGTCTCACGTGAACGCAGGTTAATCACTTGTGCAGTCATCGCCCCGCGCATTGCGCTTTCAGCGGCTTGAACGCAAGTGGCAATGCCGCCCGGAGCGCCATTTGCGCAGGCTGGCACAGTAACAAGAGCCGTGCTAGCGGGGCTCCACCATGACCCAGGACACTCCCGCCACCGATCCGGTGCTCGCCGGCTTCCGATCCAGCATCGACAATATCGATGCCGCCCTGATCTTCATCCTGGCCGAGCGCTTTCGGATCACCCAGGCCGTCGGCGCCTACAAGGCCGAGAAAGACTTGCCCGCTTCCGATCCCGGCCGCGAGGAACGGCAGATCGCGCGCCTGCGCAAATTGGCGGAGGACGCGAATCTCGATCCCGACTTCGGCGAGAAGTTCCTGCGCTTCATCATCGACGAAGTGATCCGCCATCACCAGCAGGCAAAGGCCGGCTGAGCCGGCCTTTCGGGCTATTACTCTTCCACATAGTCCTGAAGTTTGCTCATCAGGGTCTGGATGCGCGTGGCGGCATCGGTGAACGTCTTCACGTCATCGTGATTGCCGTTGCCGCGCGCTTCCTTCGCTGCCTCGACGTAGCCTTCCATGTCGGCTTCGAGGGCATCGACGAGGATTTCGACTTCGTCCTGCGTGAGCGACAGTTTGATGGTCTCGTTCATGGGTACTCCTTGATTTTCGAACGCCGCCAATGAAGCGGCAGGGCCGGCGCTGCAACCACGCACGTGGCGCGCATCCCCAGCTTCCGACCCCGCATTCCTTCAAGTCGCGGTGCGCGGCAGCTGCAACTTGACCAGCAGGCCGCCCAGGTCCTCGCTCTCGTCGAGTTCGACCCTTCCGCCATAGATTTCCACCACGTCGCGGACAATGGCAAGGCCAAGCCCGGTGCCGGGCTTGCCGGTATCGAGACGGGCCCCGCGATCGAAAATGCGGGTGCGCTCGGCAGCCGGGATCCCCATGCCGTCGTCCTCGACCCAGATCTCGCAGAACTGCGGGTCGTGCCCCGCATCGACCGTGACGAAGACGCTGCCTCCGCCATACTTGGCGGCATTCTCGATCAGATTGCCGAGAATCTCCTCGAGGTCCTGTTTCTCCACCGCGACGGTCACGCCGTGATTGCCATCGAGGTCGAAGCGCGTGTCATCGTAAAGGCGCTGGACGGCGCGCAGCACTGCCTCGAGGCTCGGCCACACGCTGGCACGCGACATCCCGGCCGCGCGGCGCCCGACGGCCCGGGCCCGGGCCAAGTGGTGATCGACCTGCCGCCGCATCACCGCCGCTTCGCGGATCACCGTGTCGGACAGGTCGGGCGACTTGGCCGTGGCCGCATTCATGATGACCGTCAGCGGCGTCTTGAGCGCATGGGCCAGGTTGCCGGCGTGGCGACGCGCTTCTTCCGCCTGCAGTTCGGTATGCGACAGAAGGGCATTGAGTTCGTCGACCAGCGGCTCGACTTCCTGGGGCAGCGGGTCGGTCACGCGGCTGGCGCCCGTCGTTCGCAGCTTCTGGATCGCGCGGCGCACATGGCGCAGCGGGAACAGGCCGTACCAGGTCTGCATCCCCGCCATGAGCAGCAAGCCGAAGCCGAGCGCGACGAAGCTGTAGAGGAGTATCGAGCGGATCATCTTGATCTGGTCGTCGAGGTCCTCGCGGCTGGCGGCAACCGTGAACATCCATTCGGTATTGCTGCCCGGCAGGATGATAGAGCGCTCCATGATCCGAAGCGGTTCGCCGGCGAACTGGTCGCTGTCGTAAACGTGCGGCTTGGCGTCGAAATGATCTTCCGGAACGTCGAGGCTGCGGTCCCAAAGCGAGCGCGAGGGAAAATCCTCATGGCCCTTCGCGCGGATCTGCCAGTAAAGGCCGCTGTTCGGTTCGAGGAAACGCTGGTCGCCCAGCGGCCGGATGAAGAACACCTCCCCGTCCGGACCGATCTCGGCCGACCCGATCATGCCGGTGAGCATATAGCCGAGTTGCTCGTCGAAATTGCGGGTGACCAGCGAGGTCAGCGTGCGATCGAGCGCCAGTCCACCGAACAGCAGGAGGATCGAGATCCACCCGGCCGCAATCAGCATCATGCGCCGCGCGAGCGAACCGGTATGGCGGGCCTTCACCGTCTCGGCGACAGTTGCCTCGCTCCCTGCCCCGTCTGCTCGCGGAGCGTCCATCTGCTCCTCAGTTTCGCGGTGCGTCCGCGGGATCGTCGAGGCTGTACCCGAGACCACGGATCGTGGTGATGACATCGGCGCCCAGCTTCTTGCGGATCCGCGTGACGAAGACCTCGATTGTGTTGGAATCGCGGTCGAAGTCCTGATCGTAGATATGTTCGATCAGTTCGGTACGGCTGACCACCTTGCCCTTGTGGTGCATCAGGTAGGACAGCAGCTTGTATTCCTGCGCGGTCAGCTTGACCGGTTCTCCGGCCAGCGTGACGCGGCCCGAACGCGTATCGAGGCGCACGTCGCCCGCCATCAACTCGCTCGAGGTATTGCCAGAGGCACGGCGGATGAGCGCGCGAAGTCGGGCGATCAGTTCCTCGGTCTGGAAGGGCTTGGCGAGATAGTCGTCCGCGCCGGCATCGAGCCCGGCGACCTTGTCCGACCAGGAATCACGGGCGGTAAGTACAAGCACGGGGAAATTGCGCCCTTCCCTGCGCCACATGCCAAGCACGGTGAGGCCGTCGATCTCGGGCAGGCCGAGATCGAGGATGACGGCGTCGTAATCCTCGGTCGATCCAAGGAAATGGCCGTCTTCGCCATCTGTCGACAGGTCGACGGCATAGCCGTTCTGCTCGAGCGTGGTCTTGAGCTGGTTGCCGAGCGTAGGTTCATCCTCGACGATCAGGATGCGCAAATCAGGTCTCCCTTGGAAGTCACCGACGAGATGGGGCGTAAGCCCGCGAGCGTCAAGCGAAGCACAGGCTCGTATCCTCAGCGCGACCGGCCGATGACGCGGCCCGTGCGGGCATCGACATCGACGAAATAGACCTTCCCGTCCTGAATGAATTTCAGGCGATAAGCCATTGCCGCAGGATCATATTCCGGTCCGAGGTACTGCATTCCCGACATTTTCGGAAGCACCTGCTGCTCGATCTCGCGAAGGGAACGCACATTGCCTGCCTTGCGTTCCTTGCGAACCTGCCCCTGCTCTGCGCCCGGCTCGGCATGGACCGGCATGGCGGTCGCAACAAGGCCAAGGGCCGCAACCGATAGAAAAGAGGCAAGAAGTTTTGTCATCCTGACTGGGTGCCTAAGCTTGCGGCATTGAACAAGTCCTGAATGCGGCTCAAAGCTGGCAGCAATGTTTCACTGTTGCGCAGATCCCACGATGCTTGCCAGCCCCCCGCTGCTCGCTGTAGGGCGCCGGCCATGGCAATCGCACCAATTCTCAGCTGGGAAGGCCTTGGCCTGATCCAGGGCTCCGGCTGGCTCTTCCAGGACCTCGACATCAACATCGGCCCGCGCGACCGGCTGGCGCTGATCGGGCGCAACGGCGCCGGCAAGACCACGCTGCTGCGCCTGATTGCAGGCCAGGTCGAGGCGGACAAGGGCAAGCGCTCGATCCAGCCCGGCACCCGCGTCGTCACCCTCGAGCAGGACCCGTTCTTCACCGGCTTCGACACCCTGCTGGATTTCGCGATCAGCGGCGACGATGCGCCGCAGCGCCATGAGGTGGAAGCCATTGCCGACCAGCTCGGCATCGATCTTTCGCGTGAAGCCGCCAGCGCATCGGGCGGCGAGCGCCGCCGCGCCGCGCTGTGCCGGGCGCTGGCCTCCGAGCCCGACCTGCTGCTGCTGGACGAGCCGACCAACCACCTCGACCTTGCCGCGATCGAATGGCTGGAATCCTGGCTGCAGCGCTACAACGGCGCCTTCGTGGTCATCAGCCACGACCGCACCTTCCTGACCCGCCTGACCAATGCGACGATCTGGCTCGATCGCGGATCGCTGCGCCGCAAGGAAGTGGGCTTCGGCGGGTTCGAGGCCTGGGAAGAGGAAGTCCAGAAGGAAGAGACCCGCGCCGCCGAGAAGCTGGACGCCAAGCTCAAGATCGAGGCGCACTGGCTCGAACGCGGTGTCACCGCCCGGCGCAAGCGCAACCAGGGCCGCCTTGCCAAGCTTTGGGAAATGCGCGCCGAACGTGCCGCGATGCTCTCCCCCACCGGCACCGCCAAACTTGCGGTCGCCGGCGACGGCAGCAAGACCAAGTCGGTCATCGTAGCCGAGCACGTGACCAAGCGCTTCGGCGCCGAAGACAACCAGCGCACTGTCATCAAGGATTTCTCGCTGCGCATCCAGCGCGGCGACCGCATCGGCATCGTCGGCGCCAACGGATCTGGCAAGTCGACCCTGCTCAAGATCCTGACCGGCGAACTGACGCCCGACGAAGGCTCGGTCACCCTCGCCAATACCCTGACCACCATCGTCATCGACCAGCAGCGCAGCCTGCTCAAGCCCGACATGAAGCTGCGCGACGTGATCGCGGAAGGCAGCGACTGGGTCGATGTGCGCGGCGTACGCAAGCACGTGCAGGGATACCTCAAGGACTTCCTGTTCGCCCCCGGCCTGATCGACGCCCGGGTGGGCACGCTCTCGGGCGGCGAACAGTCACGCCTGCTGCTCGCCCGCGAATTCGCTCGACCGTCGAACCTGCTCGTGCTCGACGAGCCGACCAACGACCTCGACCTCGAGACCCTCGACCTGCTGCAGGAAGTCATCTCGGACTACGACGGCACGGTCCTGATCGTCAGCCACGACCGCGACTTCCTCGACCGCACCGTCAACCTCACGCTTGGCCTCGACGGGACCGGCCATATCGACATGATCGCCGGCGGCTACGCCGACTGGGAAGCCAAGCGCAAGCAGCGTTCGGCCCCGGCAAAGGCGAAAGCCAAGGCGGAAAGCGCCGCCCCGCCACCACCTGCACCGCCCAAGAAGACCAAGCTGTCCTACAAGGACCAGCGCGACTACGATCTTCTGCCCGGTCGGATCGAGGAACTGGAAGCGTCCATCGCCCGCGACGAGGCGGCCATGGCCGATCCCGATCTCTACACCCGCGACCCGAAGAAGTTCGCCGCCCTCTCCGCCGCGATCGAGAAAGCGCGAGGCGACAAGGAAGCGGCGGAGGAACGCTGGCTGGAACTGGCAGAACAAGTCGAAGGCTGACGCACCGCGGCAAGGGCCCGGTCAAGGGATGCGGTAGAATGCCGCAACCCGGTCCAGCGCCAGTCCCAGCACGAGCTTGCCGCTGCGGGCAGGCCAGCCCAGTGCCTTTTCGGCAGTGGGAAGCCCTTCCCCCGCGCACACAACCCGCCAAAGGACATCGGACAGTCCGGCTCCTGCCGCTTCGATGGCGCCGTCGAAGCGCGCCTTGGCCGCAACCTGCCGCTCTCCCGGAGTCAAATCGGCGTCGGGGCCTCCCGATGCCCGCACCGGATCCCAACGCATCGTCATGCGCGGTGCCAGCTGCGCCAGTTCCCAATCGGTCCGCAGCCGCTCGCCCGCAGCGAAGCGGCGGTCATCCAGATGGCCGCGCGCGTGAAGCCAACTGAGGGGCGATTCGGCGAGATTGACGGCCACGGTGCGCGGCGAACGCGCTGGGGCGACCCTGGCGCCGCGCCTGCGCACGGGACCTTCGCTGGTCAATTCACGCTCGACGAGTTCCTGCTTCATACATGCCTCCGATGCTTGGGGGTCGAGCAGGAACCTTGCCGAATCGGCATGTCTGTAGGAAAGTGAAAACCAAATCGGTTACACAGGACCAGCCATGATCAATCGCATCCGTGACATCCGCCTGCAGAAGGGCCTTACGCTCGCCGATGTCGCGGCAGCCTGTTCTCCGCCCACGACGGCACAGACGATCGGGCGGCTCGAAACCGGCATGCGCAATCTATCGCTGGCATGGATGAACCGAATCGCCGCTGCGCTCGAGGTGGAACCCGAAGTCCTGCTGCGCAGCGAAGCCAGCGAACCGGCGCGTATCGTTGCCGTGCTCGGACCGGACGGCACCGAACCTGCGCGCGCGCGGCTCGAAGCGGTCACGCCCAGCGACCTTGCCGGCGATACCCCGTGGCTCGTGCTCGAAGTGGAAGCCTCCTGCGGGGAATATCGCGCCGCCGACCAGGTCTGGCTGCGCCAGCACCCACCCGAGGAAGCCGCCCGCCTGATGAACCGCGATGTCCTTGCCCCCCGCCCCGGCGGCCGTTTCGCTTTCGGCCGCCTGATAGACCGCGACGGCGACCGCATCGCCCTGCTACCCCCGGCCAGCGGACAAAGGCAGATCATCGTGGAACATCCCGCATGGCTGGCCGTTGCCGAAATGCTCGTACGTAAGCTTTGAACCGCGCACCCTAAGGCCGCCGTTATGCGAATCCTCTCCATCGCCACGCTCTTCCCCAACCCGGTGAAGCCTTCCTTCGGCGTCTTTGTCGGCAACCAGATGCGGGCGGTCGTCGCACGCGGCGAAACCGAGCTGACGATGATCAGCCCGATCGGCGTTCCACCCTGGCCGCTTTCGCTGCGCGAGCCCTATGCCCGGCTGAAAACCATTCCCGAAGCGAGCGATGCCGTCGGCCTGAAAGTCCACTACCCGCGCTTCACCACGATCCCCAAGATCGGCGGCGACAGCAATCCTGGCCGGATCGCCGGGGCCATCCTGCCGCTGGTTCGCCGCCTGCACGAGGAAAAGCCTTTCGACCTCGTCGACGCGCAGTTCTTCTTTCCGGACGGCCCTGCCGCGGCCATCGTCGCGCGCGAACTGGGCCTGCCGCTCACGATCAAGTCGCGCGGCGCCGACATCCACTATTGGGGGCAGCGCCCGCGCGCGCTGGAGCAGATGCAGGAGGCGGCACGGCAGGCTTCCGGGCTGCTCGCGGTCTCGCAGGCGCTGCGCGATGACATGATCGAACTGGGCATGCCGGGCGAACGGATCGACGTGCATTATACCGGACTCGACCGTGAGCTGTTCCATCCGGTCGAGCGCGGCGCGGCCCGCGCGCTCGTATCCGCCATGCCCAACCTCGGCATATGGTCCCAGGGCCCGCTTCTGGTCACCCCGGGAGCGCTGATCGAACGCAAGGGACAGCGCCTCGTCATCGAGGCCCTGACCCACCTGCCCGAAGCGCGCCTGGCGCTGGCCGGGTCCGGCGAGGACATGGCTCAGCTCGAAGCGCTCGCCAGACGCCTCGGCGTCGAGGACCGGGTCCACTTCCTCGGCCTCGTCAACCACGAAGTCCTGCCCAACCTCCTGTGCGCTGCCGACGTCCTTGTCCTTCCCTCTTCCAGCGAAGGACTGGCCAATGTCTGGATCGAGGGGCTGGCCTGCGGAACCCCCATCGTCATTCCGGACATCGGCGGAGCAGGCGAAGTCGTGAAGGATTCGAGCGCCGGGCGACTGGTCGAGCGCAATCCCGAATCGATCGCCGAGGCCGTCGCGGAGATCCTCGCCGATCCGCCCAGCCAGTCCGACGTCGCCGCCAATGTCAGCCGCTTCAGCTGGGGCGTGAACGCCGAAAACATCGTGCGCTTCTGGAAAAGCGTGCTGGAAGACCGGAACGTCAGCATCCCGGCCTGAAGGCGCCGGACGCGGAATCAAAAAAAGGGGCGGTCCGGAGCGTTTGAAGGCCTCCGGACCGCCCCTTTTTCGTCAGGGCTTCACATCAGGCTCAGGGGCGTCCGACGCCCTCGCGCGCCTTGCGCTCCTGCCGTTCGATCGCGGATTCGGTCGGCACGAAGCTGTCGCCGCTCACGCCAAGCCAGATCAGGATCGGCGCAGCCATGTAGATCGAGCTGTAGGTACCCACGAATATGCCCAGCACGATGGCCGCAGTCAGGCCGAAGAGGCTTTCCGGCCCGAACAGCAGCAGAGGGATCAGCGCGACCAGCAGTGTGGCCGAAGTCATCACCGTACGCGCCAGCGTCTCGTTGACCGACATGTCGAGAAGTTCCGGAAGCGGCATCTTGCGATACTTCTTCAGGTCCTCGCGGATGCGGTCGTAGACGACGATGGTGTCGTTCAGCGAGTAACCGATGATGGCCAGGATCGCGGCGATGATCTGCAGGCTGAATTCGAGCTGGAACAGCGCGAACATGCCGAGTGTCAGCGACACGTCGTGGAACAGCGCGAAGAGCGCTCCGACGCCGAATTGCCACTCGAAACGGACCCAGATGTAGATCGAAATCGCCAGCATCGCGGCCAGCAGCGCATAGAGCGCCATCTGGCGGAATTCTCCGGAGACCTTGCCCGAGACAGTGTCATTTCCGTCGATGCGCACGTCGGGATGGTTCGACTGCATGGCACCCACGATCCGGTTCGAAATCGCTTCGGCCGCGCCCGGGTTGCCCTCGGCTTCATCGGGCAGGCGCACGCGGATCGAGACCGAGTTCGGATCGCCGAAACGCTGGATGATCGGGTCCTCGAAGCCGAGCGCCGAGATCTGCTTGCGCAGGTCCGCGACCGGGGCTTCGGCCTCCTTCGTGAAAGTGGCGCGCACTTCCAGGCCGCCGGCGAAGTCGACGCCGTAATTGAGGCCCCGGGTCATGACCAGGCCCCAGCTTGCCGCGATGAGCACGACGCTCATGATATAGAAGGGAACACGCCACTTCAGGAAGTGGATGTTGGTGTTCTCGGGAACGAGTTTCAGGAGGCGCATGGCAGCAGGCCCTTACACGTGCAGTTCGGTCGGCCGCGCCTTGCGCAGCCAGGAGGCGACCCACATGCGGGTCAGCGTCACGCCGGTGAACACCGAGGTGAACAGGCCGATGATCAGAACGACGGCAAAGCCGCGAACCGGACCCGAGCCGAAGGCGAATAGCAGCGCACCGGCGATCGCGTTGGTGACGTTGGCGTCGTAGATCGCGCGGCTCGCTTCCTTGTAGCCGTTCTCGACCGCGGCAATGACGCGGCGGCCCTTTTTGCGCTCTTCGCGCATGCGTTCGTAGATCAGCACGTTGGCGTCAACGGCCGCGCCGATGGTCAGCACGAAACCGGCGATGCCCGGCAATGTCAGGGTGGTGCCCATAACCGCCATGACGCCCAGGATCATCATCACGTTGAAGATCAGCGCGATCGTCGCGTAGATGCCGAAGCGGCCGTAGGTCACGATCATCAGCAGGACGACGAGCAGCGAGCCCACGCCCATCGCGATCAGGCCCTTCCTGATCGAGTCGGCACCCAGGTCAGGCCCGACCGTGCGTTCCTCAACGACGGTCAGGTCGACCGGAAGCGCGCCGGAGCGCAGCGCGATGGCGAGCTGCGTAGCCGACTGGACCGAAAAGCTGCCCGAGATCTGCGCGCTGCCGCCGAGGATGGGTTCGTTGATGTTAGGGGCCGAGAGCGCCTTGCCGTCAAGAATGATGGCGAAGCGCTTGTTCACGTTCTCGCTGGTCAGCTTGGCGAACTTGGCGCCGCCGGTCTGGTCGAAGGTGATCGACACCACCGGAGCGTTGGTCTTGGGATCGAAGCCCTGCTTGGCATTGGTGAGCTGGTCGCCCTTGATGCCGCCGAGGCGCTTGACCGCAAGCATCGGCACGCCGCCCGAACCGGGCGAATTGGGATCGGCCCAGGGCACCAGTTCGTCGCCCGGCGGGACAATGCCCTGCTGGATGTCGTTGGGCGCAGCCGTCTCGTCGACGAGCTTGAATTCGAGCTTGGCGGTCTGGCCGATCAGGCTCTTGAGCGCTTCGGGATCGTCGAGACCGGGAACCTGGACGACGATGCGTTCCTCACCCTGGCGAATGATCGTGGGCTCGCGCGTGCCGAGTGCGTCGATACGCTTGCGGACGACCTCGATGGCCGAGTCCATTGCATCGGACACTGCCTGGTCGAGGCCTTCGCGGGTCGGCGTCAGAACGAAGCGGTTGCCGTCCTCGACCTTGATGTCCCAGTCGCGCTGGCCGGTAAGGCCGGCGCCCGAGGTGAGCGCGAGGATTTCGTCACGCGCGGCATCGACCTGCGCGGGATCCTTGAGCATGAAGCTCAGGCGACCGTTGCTGCTGGAGATATCGCCGATGGCAATGCGCGGATTGGCGAGACGCAGGCGTCCGCGAACCGATTCCTCCATGTTCTCCAGCCGCTGCTGCGCGACCTGGCTCTTGTCGGCCTCGAGCAGGATATGACTGCCGCCGGCAAGGTCGAGCCCCAGATTGACTTCGGGGGCGGGAAGGACGCTGGGCCAGGGAAGGCCGGAAACGGAAAACAGTGAAGGCAGCGCGGCTGCGGCGATGACAAGCGTCAGGCCCCAGTACCAGAGCTTCTTCCAGGTAGGAAATTCGAGCATTGCCTTGGGCTTCTCTCCGAGAGGGCGCGCCGGAATAGACGCATCCCGGATGTGTTTCGGGCCTCACGTGGCCCGGGCAGAATCGACTCAGTCGTTCGCGGGCTTGCTGCCTGCGGGCGGAATCACGTCGACGATGGTCGACTTGAGCGTCTTTGCACGCACGCCCTGCGCGATTTCGACTTCGGCGTAGTTCTCATCGACCTTGATGACCTTGCCGATGAAACCGCCGCCGGTCAGCACTTCGTCGCCCTTCTTCAGGCCCGAAAGCTTGGCCTTGTGCTCCTTCTGCTGCTTCATCTGCGGACGCAGGATGAGGAACCAGAAGATCACGGCCATCGCCACGAACGGCAGGTACTGCACCCAGGCGGGCGGCCCTCCGGCAGGTGCAGCGGCAGCGAGCATGGGAAGAATCGAGTTATGCATGAAACAGATGCGCCTTCTTGTGTGGTCCCTCGAGCGACTCGCCTGCAGTCATCCAGACCGATGCGCTCCTGCCCGGGAAATTCACTTCACGGAAATTCCAAGTGCGCGGGCGGTTAGCAATAAAGCGAAGCACTGGCAACGCGCGGCCTCGGAACGGTACCGGGACGGGGCGAAACATAGGTGCGACGGGAAACCGTTCAACCCATGCGCAAAAGTATGTTCTTCGCGCTTGCGCTCCTCGAATGAGGTGCCTATAGGCGCACCCCTCGGTCGGGACGTAGCGCAGCCTGGTAGCGCATCACACTGGGGGTGTGGGGGTCGGAGGTTCGAATCCTCTCGTCCCGACCAAGATTTTCCAGGACATTCGGAAAATAAGGAAGCATCGCGGCGCAGCCGGTCGCGATGCCCCGCGTGTACCGCAAGGCAAACGCAGCGTTTTCCTACACGCGCCGATTTGGTTACCTACCTGCGATCGCCAATTGCAATGCAGGAGTGTCCCATGCCGCTGCTCGATTCGCTGATCAGCCCGATTTCACACATCATCGACAAGGTCGTTCCCGATCCGGACGCCCGCGACCGGGCCAAGCTGGAACTGCTTCGACTCGAGAATTCGCAGGAAATCGAGAAACTTCAGGCCAGCCTCTCCGCCGTCGTCGCCGAGGCCGGATCTACCGATCCATGGACGAGCCGCGCCCGTCCCAGCTTTCTCTACGTCATGTACGCCATGATTCTCTGGGCCCTGCCGATGGGCCTGATCGGCGCCTTCAGCCCTTCGACCGCGCAGGCCATTGCCACGGGCATGACCGCCTACCTGCGCGGCATTCCCGAACCGCTCTACGCGCTCTTCGGTACCGGCTACCTTGGCTATTCCGCCATGCGCCAATGGGGCAAAGCCAAAGGAAGCGACCGTTAACCGCTGCATGACATCAGGACCGTACGGATTTTCGCGGTAAAACATTCCTAAGCTTTACCGTTCTAGGAGCAGGTCAAAGCTTGCTCCTTTTCGCAGCGTACGCAGCAAGGAAAACTGAATCGTGGGTCGCCCAATCTTGCGCACATTCCTGTCAATCGCGCCTGTATTGGCCCTGTCCGCATGCGGATCGGGCCGGGAAGCCGAACTCGAACAGGAACTCGCCAAGGCCAAGGCCCAGGCGCAGGAGGAGGCACAGGCCCGCGAGTCTGCGGAGCGCGAGGCCGCGGCTGCGCGCGAGCAGGCCCGCCAGGCCGGCCTTTCCGACTTTTACGGCGGTTCCAGCGGCGACGAGGGCTATGTCGATGACGCGCCCGATTCCGATTCGGCACCGGCCGACGACGCCCCTCCCCCCGATCCGAGCCTGCCCGCCATCGACGCCTGAGCGATCCGATCGCCGCACCGACTTGCATGGCCATGCCCAGCCGCTAAGGCTGTTCGCCGAAAGACAGGGCCTCGCGCAAGCTGCGCAAAAGGCCGCACCCAAAGGAATGGCGAACGATGGCATCGAAGCTGGTCTATGTACTCAACGGCCCCAACCTCAACCTGCTAGGCCAGCGCGAACCCGGAATTTACGGCGCCCAGACCCTGGACGACATTGCCGCGATGCTCATCGAACGCGGCGGCATGCTCGATTGCGAGATCGAGATGCGCCAGTCGAACCATGAGGGCCACCTCGTCGACTGGCTGCACGAGGCGCAGGCTGAAGAAGCCCACGCGGTGCTGCTGAACGCGGGCGCCTATACGCATACGTCAGTCGCCCTGCACGATGCGATCCGCGCCATCACGACGCCGGTCATCGAAGTCCACTTGTCCAATCCGCACACGCGCGAGGAATTCCGACACAAGTCCTGGGTGGGCATGGCCGCCAAGGGCACGATCGCAGGCTTCGGCGCGAACAGCTACGTGATCGCCCTGGAAGCTGCCGCAGCACTCTGAAATAGGCAATCCGCATCCGCGCAGGCACTCTTGCGCCTGCTTGCGCCCCAGCAACCTTCAGCCGCCAATCGGAACGCCGGGCTGGCTCTTCGAAGTGCGGATCGTCAGCGAGGTCTTCACACTGTCGACGTTCGGCGCGGGCGTGAGCTTGGAGGTCAGAAATTCCTGGAAGCTCTGCAAGTCGCGGCTGACGATCTTCAGGATGAAGTCGATCTCACCGTTGAGCATGTGGCACTCGCGCACTTCGGGCAGACCCTGCATGTGCTCCTCGAATGCCCGCAAGGCTTCTTCCGCCTGACTTTTCAGGCTGACGAGTGCGAAAACGGTGATCGTGAAACCCAGCTTGGACGCGTCGAGATCCGCATGATAGCCTTGGATGATGCCGGCTTCTTCAAGGCTGCGCACGCGGCGCAGGCACGGCGGCGCCGTCAAGCCAACGCGCTGAGCCAGTTCGACATTAGTGATGCGTCCCTCATCCTGCAGTTCGGCAAGCAGGCGACGGTCGATTTCATCGAGATTGAACATTTGGACCTTCCTGTCGGCCGCACCCCTGCAGCCACCCCTGAGTGCAATTTCCACATCGAAAATGCGGCCACGCTGTAATATTATTATCCCATAGCGTAATCGTCCCGCTTTGCAACGCCCCGAAACTGCCTGCTTTCGCTATTTCGCTACTTTGCTAGGATATTTTCCGGGTCATTTTGACACCCGAGTGGAAGGACGTGGTTAACCTGTCACCCTCTAAGCGGACAGGACGCGCCTGGAGTTTGAATGCATTTCGACGATCGCCTTGCCACGGTTATGCGCCTGCCCGCCTCCGGCGATGCATTCGCGCGTATCCAGTACAGGCAACTCGTCGATCTGCTCGGCCGCCTTTCCTGCGATGCACAGTCGGAGATGCTCGATGCCGGACTGGCCCGTATCGAGGAACTGACAGCCCACATACCCGCGGCCGACCGCGCCCGACTGCTGCGCCATCCCCTGCAGCCGATCACCAATTCCCGCCTTCTGGCGATTCTCGCCGCCGACGAGCCTGATGTCGCCACTGCGGCGATTACTGGTGCACGGCTACACCAGGACGAATGGCTCAAGCTCATTCCCGAGCTGCCGGTCCGCGCGCGCGGCATCCTGCGCCACCGCCGCGACCTGGAACCGAAGGTCGAAGCCCTGCTCGAAAGGCTCGGCATTCGCGATCGCGGCTTGCCTCCCGTTACCAATCCGGCGCCCGCGACCGTCGAACTGAGCGTCCCCAGTCTCGAGGACATCCTCGACCTGGCCGACGAATCCGCGCTCGAGGTGCAGGCCACGCCCCAGCCTGCGGCACCCGAACCCGCCGCACCGTCTCCGCGCGAGCAGCCCGCACTCACGCCATCCAGCCAGCCAGTCGCTACCGATCACGCAGCGGAATGGGCCCGGGCCGCTGCCGCTGTCCAGGCCGAACGGCCGCGCAATTCCGAGGCAGGGATCGGCGCAATCGTCCGGCGCATCGAGGAATTCCGCAGGGCACGCCAATCGCACTCGACTTTCGAAGTGGCGAACGACGATCCGCGCCTGCCGCTGGGCGACCTTGCCGCGACCGCCCCGCGCCTTCCGGTCACGGTCGATTTCGAAACCGACCAGGAAGGCCGCATTACCTGGGCCGACAGCGCCTATGCGCCGTCGCTGGTCGGCCTCAGCCTCTCCGCGCACGAAGTGGCGGAACAGCAGGCCAAGCCCAACCAGGACATGGCCACGACGATCCGCCACCGCCTGCCCTTGCGCGCCGCACACGTGCGGATCGCAGGTGCTCCAAGCGTCAGCGGCGAATGGCAGGTCGATGCCATCGCGAGCTTCGATGAACAGACAGGCCGCTTCCTCGGCTACCTCGGACGGCTGCGGCGCCCTGCCCGCCCCCGCCCCCGCGACGAACGGTCGAGCGGCAACCTCAGCGAAGCCGATCGGATGCGCCAGATCCTGCATGAACTGCGCACTCCGGCCAATGCCATCCAGGTAGCTGCAGAAATCATCCAGCAGCAGCTCTATGGCCCCGCGCCGCACGAATATCGCGCTCTTGCCGCCGCCATCGCGGGCGACTGCGCCCATATCCTTGCGGGATTCGAGGAACTCGACCGGCTGGTAAAGCTCGAATCAGGCGCCATGCAGGTCGAAAACGGCGAATGCGACATTGGCGACATCCTGATCCAGACTGTCGCCCGCCTGCGGACCTGGACCGATCCGCGGCGCAGCGGATTTGCGCTTCCGGTCGACATCGACCTCAACACCTATTTCATCCAGGTCGACCGGATCGAGGCCGAACGCCTCGTATGGCGCCTCCTGGCCGCACTCGCCGGATCGACCGCGCCTGACGAAATCCTCGAACTGGCCTGTTCGCGCGAAGCGGACGACTGCATCGGCCTGCGCATCGCCTTGCCAGCATCGCTCGCCGCGCGCGACGATCGCGACATGTTCGAAACACTGCCCGGTGAGCGGGGCCAGACGCTCTCGGCCGGCATGTTCGGCCTCGGCTTCACCCTGCGGCTCGCCGCCGCCGAAGCAGCCGCGGTAGGCGGCGCGCTCCGGCGCGAAGGCGATGATCTTCATTTAACCCTGCCCGGGTTGACCGCTGCGGCCGCCAGCCATAGCACCGCTGTCAATCATTCGCGCTGACACTTGCGCCCTCTGGCAGGTGCGGGCGGATCGAAGGGGACTATTTTCTTGCCGGCGCCAAACCTGCTGAATCCGCCAGAAGCGGCTGACTTTGCGATATTTTCCCGCGAATTCGGACAACGATTCATTGTCACCGTCGATACCGAAGAGGAATTCGACTGGGACGCGCCGCTCAACCGGGACAGGCATGGCGTCGCGACGGTTCCCGCCCTGCGCAAGTTCCAGCAGTTCTGCGAAGGCTTCGGCGTCGTGCCGACCTACCTGATCGATTATCCGGTCGCCAAGTCCGCGCTCACCCGGGAAGTCCTCGGGGAGGCCGTCAGTTCGGGCCGCGCCGAAGTGGGCGTCCAGCTTCATCCCTGGGTCAATCCGCCCTTCGATGAGGAAGTCAACGAATTCAACAGCTACGCAGGAAATCTGGGCTTTGAGCTTGAACGCCAGAAATTCCTGCAGCTGCGCGACACGATCGAAGCCGCCTTCGGAACGCCGCCGCGGATCTATCGCGCCGGACGTTACGGACTGGGCCCACGTACCAGCGAGATTCTCGCCGAGTTCGGCATAGCCATCGACACATCGGTTCGATCGCATTTCGACTACAGCGGGAATGGCGGCCCGAACTATCGCAGCCACCCTCTCAAGCCCTATTGGGTCGACCGGGAGCGCCGCCTGCTCGAACTGCCTCTGACGACCGTCTACTGGGGTCCGCTGCGCCAGCTCGGCAATGTCATCTACCCGCAGCTGTGGCGCGCGCCCACCGCACGCGGCGTGCTGGCCCGTGCCGGACTTCTGGAGCGAATTCCGATGACGCCGGAGGGCGTGACGACGGACGAAGCGCTTCGCGGGGTCGACATCGCCATCGACGAAGGCCTGCCCGTCCTCGTCTTCTCGTTCCACAGCCCTTCGCTCGCGCCGGGCCACACGCCCTATGTGCGCACGGACGAGGATCTCGACGCGCTTTACGACTGGTGGCGCACGCTTTTCGCCCATCTCGAGCGGCGCGGCGTCAAGCCCACCAATGTTGCACAAATCATGTCGAGCGTGGAGCTTGCGTAGTTCGATGATGCAAGCTAACGCGCCTCAGCCCGGCTATGTCGATTGAAGCCGGGTCGGCGATTTGGGGCCTGTAGCTCAGCGGTTAGAGCTGGCCGCTCATAACGGCTAGGTCGCGGGTTCGAATCCTGCCGGGCCCACCATCGCCTGATATCGACGCCCGAGAGGTCGGGGAGTGGCGCAGTCCGGTAGCGCGCCTGCTTTGGGAGCAGGATGTCGCAGGTTCGAATCCTGTCTCCCCGACCATTTCTTCAATCACTTAGCACCTACCTGTCTGGGCCGGTTTACAGCCGGTTTACACAGTCTCACTTTGTTCCAGAGGCGATTCTCTGGGCCATTGCCACCACGACTCGGGCCTGATCGACGTACCGAACGCGGATCATCGCAACGTCTTTCGTGTTCCATCCGAGGATGTCGGCGATCTCCTGATCGGTGAGGCCGGCGATCATGCAGCGCGTTGCGAACGTGCCGCGAAGATCGTGAAGGTTGACCTTGATTCCGCTCTCGGTCTTCGCATCGTGGAAGCGGCTACCAAATCCCATCGGCGTCCATGGGCGCCACATGCTGTTGCTCAGGATCGTCTCGGGCAGTTCCTTGCGCTTGCCTTCGGGCTTCGCCTTCATCTCCGCTTCGTGGCGCGCTTTGATCCTTTCCAGCACCGCCCTCGTCTCAGGCAGAAGCGGGATGACGATGCGCGCCTTGCCACGGCTTTTGCTGGTCTGCCAGATGATCGCGTGATCGCCGACGGCAGACCACGGCAGCTTAACCAGGTCGCCGCGGCGCAAGCCCGTGCAGGCTGCCAACTCGACGCCCTCGCGGACCTCGGCGCTGGCTTTGTCGTTGAAGGCCGCGAAGTCCTCTTCGGTCCAGATGATGTCGGCTCGATTTGTGTCGTAAAGCTGATCGATTCCCGACGTGTGGTTCTTATCGAGCCGGCCTCGGTTAACGCCCCACGAAAGGACGCGAGACAGAACCTGTATAGCCATGTCGGCGCTGCGCGGCCGATCCGCGTACGCATCCCGCCAGTCGAGGATATCGCCCCTGATGCGGCGATCGTTGAACACGCCCAGCGGGGCCTTTCCGAACTTGGCTTCGATCTTGTCTAGCCATGGCCGCCACCCGCGTTGCGTGGTGGGAGATAATTTCTGCCATTCGGGGCTGCCTCGATAGGCAGTGACCAGAGACTTCATGGTGCCGGATGCAATGAACGCATCGCTTCTGCTGCGGGCGGTGCCGATCGCGTCAATAATATCGCCGGTCAGCTTCGGGCGCGCACCGCCCTGCTGCTTGTGGACGCACGGTCCGCCGCGCCAGGCATAGACATACCAGCGCACCGGCTGCCCCGGCTTCCTCTTGGCAACGATGTGCGGCCCTTGCGCCACGTCAGTTCCCTTCGCGCTTCCAGTCGTCGTAGGCGTTCGATGCGCCCGTCGCCGAGCGCGCCGCCTGTTCGGCGAGAATGCGGATTGTGCCGTCGGGTGTCACCTCAAATCCACCGACCTTCACGCCAAGCTCGCGGGCCGTTTCGATGTAGGATCGCACCTTCGCCTTGGTGGCGTAATGGCGCGCACGGGGTTTTGGGACGGCGGTCATGTTCCATTACCTCCACGGCTGATTCCAGCCTCACGAAACTGCAGATCGAGGCGTTCCTGATAGGCGCGCTCGGTGAGCTTTCCGGCTGGCAGGTAGATCCTGCGCGGATCCATGATCGGACCATTTGCCAGGGCGTTGAGGTCGCGATCTCCCAGCCCTTCGATCGGCTCGACGCTCACCCAATCGCCAGCGTGATAGGCTTCGTCACTTCGGCCCGCCCAACGCGGTGGCCTGCGCGCCCGGCCATTGGCAATCTCGGGCCCGGCAAGGACCACCTCGAAGCCGCGGCACAGGACGAGCGCGCCGTATGGGATGCGCTCCTTGGCGGTTCCGCGCATCATGCTGCCCTCCAAAGAATAGGCTTCTGGTCCTTGGCGATGCGATGCTTGCCGCGCGCCATAGGGTGCTTCGGGGCACCGCTCGCCGTCTTTCCCCAACACCAGAGGTCAGGATATGGCTCCTCCCCGGTCTGGATCTCCTCGACGACATGATCGAGCCACATGCAGTCCCGCGCTATCGCGCCCCAGCACACAAATACCTGATCGGCCTTCTTCGCTTCCGCGACCACGGCTGGCAGGTTGACGTAGTGAAGCTCGTCGCGCGCGCCCCAATCGCCACGGTCAATGCCATCGACGCGCTCGTAGACATCAGCTGGCTTGGCGCTGCACCACGGGTAGAGGTTGACCGCGACATAGCCGCCGAAGCCGAATAGCTGGAACCACTCGTTCCACCAGCGCGAGGTAGGGTCATCCCCTGTGCCATTTGCGGAGGATGGATTGTGGCCGATTATGCAAGCGCGCGGCCCCGGTCCCCACTGCCTGATCAGGCGCAGGCGGTTCTTTCCGTCGAAGTCGGCGCGGCGCTGCATGACGGGCGCGCCGAACAGATCGTTGCCGAGGTCGCTCATGCTGCCTCCCCGTCACAAGGCGGAACCTTGATCTTGCGCGTCAGGTCGGCCCAATAGGTGCAGGTGGTCTGCGCTTCGTTGAACGCTTCGATCGCAGCGGTCAGTTCGGCGGTGCCATTGAGATCGTCCTCGGATGCGTCCTCAAACATGTCTTCGGTTAAGTTCTCGAAGACCCTCCATGCTTCAATGCGCGGATATTGCTTATTTGTGGGGCAAACCCACTCGTGCCCAGCGTCCCGCGCATCATCCATCTCATGATACATCTGCTGATCGCCGAAGCCGAAGTACGGCCCACCGTCATTGGGAACTTCAGTGGCCCGCTCTATCTCGCGCTCAAGGCGGCATTTGTCACAAGCCGTCCAGCCTTTGCCGCATTCGACGCCGCAGTGCCGGCAGTTGCTATGGGTCTTGCAATTGTAGCAGTCACGCGCCGCCTCAAGGGCAGTTGCGTGCCGCACCTCTTTGCGGGCTAGGTAGATCTCCGGAGAGTGGACAGAGCCGCACTTACCGCAGGCGTAGAGCAGCGGCTTCTTGTCCGGATCGTTTGCATCCACGAGGATGATCGGTTCAACTGCTTCGCTCATGCTGCCTCCTTCGCGCGGCGTTCCCGCGCCTGCTCGACCGCTGCGAGCATCTTCTTTCCCTTGCGCCGGCGCTTCGGATCGTCGGAGTTCGCGTCCAGGCGCGCGGTGTACTCGACCGGCCCGTAGCGATCGGTGAGCACCGCGCCGTAGCGCAGGGCCTTCTCCTTCTTGCTCAGGGAGATGTCGAAGTGGACCCAGGCCACATTGCGGTGCTTCCCGTGCGAGAGCGTCGGGTGGCCCTGAATCCACTTGCGCTGGACACCGATGCGGTCAGCCATCGCGAGCAGCTCGTCGAGGCTCTCCGACCACATGTGAGACATGATCATGTTGCCGAGGCGCAGGCGCGTGTCGTCGACGTAGACGGTCATTGGTCCACCTCGTCGATGTGGCGCTGCTGGAGAAGCCGCCAAGCCTGATTGACGGCCACCAACGCCCCAAGGATCATGTGACGGGGCGACCCCTCCCAGATATTCAGGGCGAGCCGATCAAGGGCATAGGAGTCCTCATCGCGAAGCGCGCAGATTGGCGCCTCGCGGTAATAGTTTATCTCCTGCTCCACCCCGTAATCCGTCAGGATGTACGAGAGGGTTGTCCCGCAGGTTTCACAAGCGCTCGTGCTGTCGCTCGTTGTGTCGAAGCCGCCGTCGATGCCGTCATGGAATGCGTCTTCCAGATCGGTTCGACGGTAGAAAGGTGCGTCTTCTAGCGGTGGGCCAAGCTCAAACTCCCTGCCCCGTGCCGCGATCACGCACTTCCGACAGTAGGAAGGACCAGCGTCGCTATCGAGCCAGTATTGAAGCCCGGGATTGATCGGAGGAACGGCAGCACAAATGGCGGCAAGGCGCTCTTCCATGCGGAGCAAAACCAGAGATGCGCGATCAGCCACAAGCCACCTCATCGGCTGGCATCTGGTATCGGATGCGATGATCCTCAGGCAGGTAACGGCGAAAGCTCGCAACTGCCTCGTCGATGTTGGGATGTCTGCCGGCAATTCCGCCGTCATGGCCGCGTTGAAAGAACGAGAGCTCCATGTGGCCCCACGCCTTTGCGCGAATCTCGACACGGATGCGCGCCTCGTGTGCGAGCAGGACGAGCATCGTCAGGGCGCCGCTATCGAACGTCGCCATGCGGCCATCACGCCACGGCACAAACATTCCGGAATGGTGACCGTTCGAGCCTGGCGCGCCCCAATTAACGCGCTCCCAATTGATCGGGGCATTGTAGATCCCGCCGCCGACCATGCCGCAGATTTCGATCACCTTAGCCTGGAACTGGGTGAGCTTCTCCGGAGCTGGCTTGTAACGTTTCCGGTTCTTCCCGGCGAGGTTGGCATAGTGGTTGTTGGACTCCACCCATCTGGCGTGGTCCATAGTCGCGTAGCTCATGCTGCCACCTCATCAAACTTGCCCGCCTCATCGCCCCAGCTGTCCCAGCCCGGGCGGTTCGTGCGGCTGAAAATCTCGGCGTAGGGCCCGGCGTAGAGGGCCTCGACCATCTCGTACTGGCTGTCAGGCTTGCGGCTGTGCTCGCGGACTGGCGCGACGATCAGGTTGCGCACGCTGCGCGACTGCACCCGCGGCTGGCCGACCGTTCCAACGATCAGGAACTCGGCTGCCGAGCGGAACACGTAGCCCGTCCCGAAGGCCCACTTCGCGCCAGTGGTCGACTGCTTCGCCCAGGCCGCGCCCGACTTGTAGACAAAGCCCCACGCATTCATGACCTCGATCGCTTCAGGCAGAAGCGGCGCCGTCGCCCACATGAACATGGCGCAGTCCGGTGCAGCGAGGTGCGCAACGGGAAGCGCGGCGATGTCGTCGAGCGACATGCACTGGTAGTGCGCCGTCGGGTTCTTGCCCTCGCCCTTCCCGCTGAAGTTCCGGAAGTGCCACGGGGGATCGACCAAGAGCGCGCCGTAGGAGAACGGGCGCATGGTGCCGAAGGGCCAGGTGTTGCGCTTGCCACTGGAATTCGAAACGAAATCAGTGTTATCGGGCGCGCCGCCACTGGTTTGTGGAGCGCGGCTGTGTGGAGCCAGGTCGTGTCCAAAGCGATTATGCGCTGGCGGGTTCGATTCCTGCCCGGTCATGACTTGCGAGCCTCCCGCGCCGCGTGCTCGACCTTTGCCACCGCGAGGACTGCTGGCTTGAGTTCGTCGGGAGCGTCATCGTAGGCCAGCACATGCCGGTAGCGATTGCCGCCAGCGAGACGGGGCAGAAGCGCCCGCGAGATCAGCTCCCAATTGCTCGGATCGGTGTTGAGCTTGTCGCCCAAGCACTTGAGGCAATAGCCTTCCGGAACAGGTCCGTTGGCGGCTTCCCATTCGATCAGGTGTACCGCGCGCCAACGCGATTGCAGCGGCATGTCATCGTGGATCTTGCGCTCGCGATAGCCGTTCTTGCTCAGGCGTTCTGCGCCCACCGGCTTGTAGAGCTTGACCGCAACACCCTTACGCTCGCCTTTCTTGAACTGCGTGCGGCGCGCGTTCGGGTGCAGCCCGCCAGTGCCGGGCGCACACTTCTTGCCCTTGTTCATCGGCTCCTGCCCCTTGGCGAAATGCCCGGTGCGGCCAGTCTTCCAGCCCTTCCGCTTGCGAAGTGCGTGCAGATGGCCGGCGGTGACATCATCGCGCGCAAACTCGGCGACGAACGCGCGGTGATAGTCGCTGATGACCATCGAGCGGTGCTCCTCAAGCCAGTCCAATTCGGCGGCGCTGTAGGGGATGAACTTACCCTTCGGCATCGGTCTTTCCGATCATGGGGAGCATGGGCCGGAAGCGGTCGCCGTGGCTGGCGATGAGATTTGCGGCCTTGAGTTGAAGGTCGGCGTTGCGGATGATCTGGTCTGCGACCTGGACCATCGCGTCGGCGCGCTTGGCCTCCTGCTCGATCTTGTCAGCGTCCATGTCCTCGTCGCCCAGGCGCTCGAGCTGCATGAACAGGTGATCGTTGAGGTCGGTGAGCTTGTTCTTCATGCGGCTGCTCCGAAAAGGTCCATCTGGTCGGGTTTGGCCGCCTCAATGGCAGCGGCTTCCCGCTTGGCGCGCTCGGCACCAGCGATCAGGAATTCGCGAAAGCTGGGATCGCCCTGCCATTCGCGCGCAACAGCCTCGCGGATCAGGACTTGCGCATAATAGCGCAGGAACTCCGGGTCGTTGCGCAGGTCGGTCATGCTTCCCCCCTCGCCTTGGCGAGCGCTGAATCGATGCGAGCTAACTGTGCGTCGAGGTGTTCGAGATCCGGCCTTGCTTCGTCTTCCAGCGTGTCAGGATCACCACCTATCGTGTGGCAATCGAAAATTACGTCGCGCTTCTCGGCGACCTCGTCGCGGGCAAGGAAAAGCTCAGCGTAAAGCTCAGGCGCGGCGGCGATCAGATCCTCGTCGGCTTTTCTCCCAAAAAACGTAGAGATCAGCGCCACAATCACGCCGCCCGGCGCCATGATGGGACGAAAGCCGTCCATGGCTGCGCCAGACTTGCGCCAAGGTCCGGTTGTATGCTGCCCGCTCATGCCCTGCCCTCCGCCTTGGCGATGGCGGCTTCGACGCGATCGGAGAAGGTGTTGCCCAGGCCAACGCTTTCCCACGCAATGCGGCGATCAGCTTCAGCGAGGAGGTTGAGCAGCTCAGGCGCGGCGGACACCATCTCCGGCTTCACAGGGCACGGCCACCCGCCGCACCAATCACTGAACTCGCGAGTGAGCCCACGATCGTCGATGAACTTGATCGCGTTTACAGCCCATGCCTTGACGGTGAACGTCTCTGGATGCTTCCCGCTCATGCCATCACCCCGCGCGGCTGGCCTTCCTCGGTGACCGGGGAGGTCTTGGCATTCTCTGCTCGCTGGATTTCAGCGCGGGCCGCAATGCGGTTCAGCGTGCGCTGATGGTCAGCGCTAGGCATGAGGGCATGGACGTAGAGCGCGGAAGCACACATTTCGAGGCGTTCCTGCCAAGTCTGATTGGTCCAGTCGGTGGCCTGTTCGAGGAGGTTCATGCGTTGCTCTCCATCGGAAGAAAGTGGGTCGGTTCGAAATTGAGCTCGCAGCCATTGGCGTAACGCCAGGCATCGCGGACCCAGTAAGTGAGGACGAAGCCGCCGGAAGGGCGCGCAATGCGGACGTAGCTGCCGTCGCGCGGGGCATCGTTGATGGGGGAAAGGTGCTCGTTCATACGATCACCGTGACTTGCTCGGCCGCGCGCGTGACCGCGGTGTACAGCCAGTTCTTCTTCGCATCGCGAAAAGCTCCGGACTCGTCGAAGATTATGACGTTATCCCACTGAGAACCTTGGCTCTTGTGGCATGTAATCGCCCATCCGAAGGTGAACTCCTGCGAGCCACGCTTCTCCTGCCAAGGGATGGTCTGCTCGGTCCCGTTGAAGAACTCCTCGAAGACCTCGACCTTCAATGGATCGCGCTTTTCATCGAGCGAGTTGACAGTGATCCCGAGCTTTCCGCCCAGGTCCTCAATTGACTCGGCATCCCAAAGGCCGCCGTTGAAAAGGTGCTTGGTCTTGTCGTTGCGGAGGCAGATCAGCCGGTCGCCGACGGTCGGGTGCCATGGACGGCGAGAGCCAGCGAGGCCCTTCATGGACCTGACGCGCTGATTGTACGAAGTGCGCGTCCGGTTCAGGCCGCACAGCAACTGGTCCGCGCCGAGCACAAGCTCGCCCAAGCGTTCCCGGCCAAGTTCGCGCGAACGCGCGATCAGGCTGTTCCCGTAAGTGCCCGGCGTCAGGCGCTTGCCATCTCGTATGTCCATAGACATGCGGATGATTGGATTGTCCTGCGCCTGCCGATGAACCTCGGTCAGCATGACGTCCGGCTCTGCGTTGATGAAGAAGCCTTCGTCCTTGACCGGCGGAAGCTGGGCCGGATCGCCAAGGACAAGGATCCGCGTACCGAAGCTGAGCAGATCGCGCGCCAAATCCTCGCCGACCATCGACACCTCGTCGACGATCAGCAGAGCAGCTCCCGCGAGGTCGCTCTCATCGTTGAGCTTGAACTCTGCCTCGCCAGTTCGCTCGTCGATCTCGACGCGGTAGATCAGGGAATGGATAGTCGAAGCGTCTTCGCAGCCCTTCTTCCGCAGGACCAGCGCCGCCTTGCCGGTGAAGGTGGCATAGAGGACCTTGCCCTTGACGGAATCGGCGAGCTCTTTCGCGAGCGTCGTCTTGCCGGTTCCCGCATAGCCGAACAGGCGAAATACCTGCGGACTGGCCTTGTCGGCGAGCCATCCACGAACATTGCGGATCGCGGCATCCTGTTGCGGAGACCAGCTCATGCGGCGCTCTCCTCTCGTTCAGCGATCACTTCGCGGGATTTGCGCAGCGTAAGCTGGATCAGGTCGGCCACCTTCTCGACCTTCGGGGCCTCAGACAGGCCGGTCGCGCCGGGCCAGACCCGGACGACATAAGCTGCGACCTTCTCGGCCTCGTCGTAAGTGAGGTGCAGCGCACCGGCATCACGCTGCATGTTGCATTGCCTCCTGCCGGAGTGTCGTGACGTCCACGGCTTGCCAACTCTTCCGATTTCGGATGCGGCAGATCTGAGTGCGGCTGACACCGAAGCGGCGCGCCAAAACAGGGCCGCTTTCGGAACTGCTCAAGATTTCGGCTACGTCGTCAACAGACAGCTTCGCATGGGGATTGTTGGATCCTGTGTAAGGATTTCCATGCTTCCCGCGATCCTCGGCGTTTTCAGCCTGAGTGGCCCAACGAAGGTTAGACACCTCGTTGTGCAATCGGTCGCCGTCGTTGTGGGCCGCCAGCATGTCGGGACCGGGCTCGCCATGAAAGGCTAAGCAAATCGCCCGGTGGATTCCGAGATTCTGGGCCTTCCCGTTGATAGACGTATGGATTCGCAAATATCCTTTGCTCATCCTAGGCTTAAGGATACGCCAAGAACCGGTGCGGTTACTGCGGGCGCGTCCGACGCTCGAAATCTGATAACCGGGGTAGCCAGGGATATCCCGCCATTCTTCATTAAGCTGCATCGCGGGCCTCCGTGTGCAGGGTTTCCACCGCGACGCCGGTCCATGTGCTCCACAGGTGGAGGGCCTTCGTGGTGAACTCGGCGCGCTCGGCCTCATTCATCGCGCGATTGCTGGTCGAGCGACGGCGGCGGTAGACCTCGCCGGATGGTAGGACTTGCTCATCGTAAACCCGGAGCTTGTCCCGGGTGATGTCGTGGAGATCCTGCTCGTCGAGCGTGAGGCCATGCATATCGTTGAGTAGCGGCGCAACCAGTGCTGCGACGGACCAATACAGGCCGCGACGGCGCTGGTTGGCGACGCCGCCCTTGATCTCGACGCGCACCTTGCCCTTGATCTCGCGCATCGCTTCTTCGGCAGCTCGGTTCGCGGGACGAAGCATGCCCAAGCGGGTTTCAAACATGAGTGGCGGGCGATCAGCAGACATTGCGGCGCTCCATCTGTTCGATACGGATTTCCGCTGCTTTCGGGCTCGCTGTGGCGAACTCGGCGGCCAGCGCGTGAAAGTCGATGCCGTGGAGGCGCTCGAAGGGCCCTTCGCCGATGCGGTGCTGCTCGGCATGATGATCCCTGCAGAGGCTTACGGTGAACCAGTCGCTCGGCTTGCGTCCCATTCCCGCATCAGAACCGCCACGGACGTGGGCGACCTCGATCGGCATGCTATCGCAGCCGGGGACGACGCAGTGATGTGAGCGGACGAAGTTACAGTGCGCCGGTGAGCGCCAGCGCTCTGACCGGTTGCGCTGCTTCGCGATGCGGGCTGGGAGCGCCATTACCAGATGCTCCGATCAGTGATGAATGGAATATCGTCGTCGAGGTCGTCGCCAAAACCGCCGTCGTTGCCCCAGTCGTTGCGGCCACCGCCTCCACGGGACTGATCGTCTTGCCAGCCACCCTTTGCGGAATTGTAGAGTTCGCGGTCGCCTTCGCGCTGCCCGTGCCCCCGTGATGTCCCGCGGCGCTGCTGATTGCCGCCCCAGTCGTCACGGCCGCCGCCGTTGCCCTGCGCGCCGTCCAGCATGACCAGCACCGCGCGCGGACCGGCAAGCACGACTTCGGTCGAGTAGCGGTCATTGCCGTTCTGGTCCTGCCACTTGCGGGTGCGGAGCTGGCCCTCGACGTAGATCTTCGATCCCTTGCGAAGGTACCGCTCGACCACTCCGACCAGACCTTCCGACTGGACCGAAATGCTGTGCCACTCGGTCCGCTCCTGGCGCTCGCCAGTGTTGCGGTCCTTCCAGCTTTCCGAGGTCGCGATACGCATCAACGCGATGCGGCCACCGTTCTGGAAAGACTTCACCTCAGGGTCAGCGCCGAGGTTGCCGACGAGGATTACCTTGTTGACGCTGGCCATTATGCTGACGTCCTTCCAAAAATCTTAAGGTCTACGCGTGGCGTCGGATCGACGGCGGCGGGAAGGCGATCGACCGGCATGTGCGGATAGCAGTCGCAATCCTGCCAATCGTTGTGGCCGAAGCTACCGTCACGGTAGTATCCGCGCCCCTCGCGGCGAAGGTAGAAGCCCTGCCCTTTGCAGCGCGGGCAATCGGGATGATGATGAGGGCTTGCCATCAGAATGGCTGCTCACAATCATCGGCGAGGAACGCCGGTACCGGGGAGGCTTCCTCCGGCGGCGGTGGCGCAATGTCCTCGATGGCCACGGGGGGATCGCGCATCGGGTCGAAGCGGGTTCCGACGATCTCGGCGCTCGTAGTGATAGTCGAGAGCACGCCAAGCACATGGAACGCGGTGCCGGGGTTTTCGGAAGCCAGGCGCGCGGCCTCGCATTCCGCCGACGCAAGGTTCGGGTGCTTGAAGCGAGGAGCGAAGCCGTCTTCATTCCAGACGAGCCAGAACGGCGCGGCAGGGGCGAGTCCATAATTACGGGCGAACTTGATCTCGGACATTATGCGGCCCTCTTGGTTTCGATGAACTTCACGCCGGGGATGGTGCGGCGAGTGGCCTCATTGCGGGCGTCACGCTCGGCCAGCTCCTGGATGAGCGACTGGAAGGCCTCGGGCTGCGCCTTGAGGTAGTGCAGGAGAGCGGCCTTCTGGTCGGTGATCTCGGCATGCCATGTGGAGCGCAGGCCGAGCGCGCGGACGCCCTCCCCTCCTCCTGCCGACACTCGCTCCTTGCTGACGCCCTTGGCCTGCTTGATCAGGGCTTCTGCACCGGCGAGCAGGTCGTCGGCCTTTTCCATTTCGGCCAGATCGGTGGAGGTCTTCGCCTCTTCGCGGGCCGAGATTGCCTCTTGTGCCGCTTTGGCAGCGGCGGCTGCGGCCTCCTGTTCACGCTGGCGGCGTTCATCGTCCAGCTTGTTGAGCCATGCCGTCGACATGTTGCCGGTCGCGAGAATGGCCTTCGTCAGCTTGCCATCGGCAATGGTCTTCTTGCCCTTCGACGTATAGCCGTTCTGCCAGGTCGCAATTTCGGCAATAGCGTCGTTGTGCGGTTTCTTTTCCTCGGCGGCGGCATCGTCCACCAGCTTGGCGGCTTGCTGCAGCTGGCGCATGAGGCGCCCCACAGCATCGGCTTGATCTTGATTGGCGATGACAAAGCCGTCGGCCCAGTTCGAGGCCTCGGACAGCAGGTCATCGACATGTGCATCGATGGCAGCGCGGCCCTTGAGAAGAGGCGCTGGCTCATCCAGATCAGGGCCGCCGTTGTCACCCTTGGGGGCCGGGCCGTCGCGCACAGGAGCCTCGCCGGCCAGTGCCTTCTCAGTGGCCTCGGCTTCGAGCTTGTCGACGTGAGCGGTCAGCGCCTCGATTTCGTCGGCGCGTTCCGGTTCATTGCGCTGCAGCTTGTTGCGCGCATTCTTGGCGTAGGACAGCGGCATTTTGGCGATTTCCTTCGGGCCGCTGCTTGAGTTGTAATGGGTCAACATGATGGGGCTCCTCAGAATGGGATGTCGCTGTCGTTGATGTCGTCGAAGCCACCGCCGTCGGTTTGACCGGCGCGGTTGGTTTCTTCCTTCGCCATGTCGGCGAGCTTGTCTTCGAGCTGGTTGATGGCCTTGATCGCCTGGGGGGCGGTCAGGTGCTTCAAGTCTTTGACCTTGAAGTGCTTGAGTATGGCGTCGGCGCTCGAATTGGTGCTTTCGAGCAACGAGATAACCCGCGACCATTGAGCCGGGCTGATGCGCTCCGGCGCATCTTGGCGCTGCCTGCGTGGAGCGACCTCATGCGTGGTCGCGTCTGCGTCGTTGTCGCCCTCCGTCGGGATCATGAATACTTGAAGTGCAGCGTACTTCATCGCTGCCGATTGAGCCTTGTTGCTGCTCTTGTCGGCGCTATCCATGGCCTCACCGACCATGCGCACAGTGTCGCTCGATCCATCCAGAGCCGACACGAGTTTGAAGTCGACAGTCAGGATCGTGTAATTGAGGACGCCGCCCTTCTGCGTCGGACGTTCCTCCCGCACCATATTGACCATAAACGGGAGCATCATCAGGCGGTTCGAAGCCAGGACGCCGCAGAGCGTGTTATACACGTCGTCGATGCCGCGGAAGTTGTAGCCCTGCTGCGTGTTGCGCCGGCCCTTGCCGATGCCTTCCTTGGACATTTGCTCCATGACGTTCGAAATCGCCATGTAGACAGCCGGCACGTTAGCGTCAGTCGCAGCTTCGATTGGGGTCTGAGCATTCATGGAAACTGACCGGGGCGGTTGTTGGCCGCTCCCGGCTCCCTCAGTGAGAAATGACGAAAGCGGCGATCACAGCGGCAACGCCCCACATGGCAGCGTTCGACCAGACCAAGCCGGAGTAGATGGAACGCCAGAGGTTATCGTCGTTGAGCGCTTGCAGCGGCCCATGGACGTGCTGGCGACGGGCCTCGCGCATGGCGGGCTTGCCGGAGAGCGTGCGGTTCATCGGTCTATGACCTTCCGGCACGCTGCGCGGTAAGCAGCCTTGTGAGCCTGATTTCCAGTGGCGAGAAGCGGCCGGAACTCGCGGAAGACTTCGTCGAGAAGGCGCTCGGTTTCGAGCCAGTCAGCATCAATCGCGGCTGCGCTGGCGGGAACCTCCGGCACATTGATCCGACGCACCGTGCATTCGAGTGCCAGACCGTCGAAGCGCCGCACATCGGCGTCATAGTTGTGATCGCCTGCGTGGAACGTGTGCTGACCTTGAGACAGCGACTTGCCGAGAGCGAAGTGCAGATCGGATGCACTGGCATTCAACAGCCGCGCGGTTTGACGGGTGCCGGGCATTACTGCGCCCTCCCCGCCAACTGCGCGGCAATCCAAGCCCTGCCGTCAGCGCGATCCAGCGCGTCACGGAGACGGCAGATCGCGTACTCGCAGCGCTCGATCACGAAACCGGCACGCTGCTCGACAGCCAGGTCATTGTCCTTGGCGACGATGTATTCCGCCTCGGTCAGCGCTTCACGGAGCGCATTGACCGCATAGGGCGGGAAGAAGGTGGCAGGAAGGTGCGCGTCTGCGGACTTCTCTGCGGTTATCGTGGTGA
Organism: Novosphingobium pentaromativorans US6-1; assembly: GCF_000767465.1. Classification (NCBI taxonomy): domain Bacteria; kingdom Pseudomonadati; phylum Pseudomonadota; class Alphaproteobacteria; order Sphingomonadales; family Sphingomonadaceae; genus Novosphingobium; species Novosphingobium pentaromativorans. The sequence goes on along the minus strand of NZ_CP009291.1, from coordinate 3,817,800 downwards.
TTTGCAAGGAAACCTCCATGGCGTGATGCCTGAAGCCTTCGGGGTCTGCGCTTGCGGCTCACCGTCGGGCTGATGGAGTTCTAAAAAGCATATCCTGATATGCCGCGCAAGAGAAAAAGCACATCTCAATATGCTTTTGCTCTTGCGCTGGGCCGAATCACGATCAGCACATCAGGATGTGCATAAACCTGACGCGCAACTTGTGCTGAGGTGTAGGGATGTGCAGAAACAAGTTGCCCCAGACCCGTTGCTGCGGATCTGGGGCGTGCGCGTAGCTAGGGTTGCGATGACCGGCGGCTACGACGCGAGACTTGTATGCCGGGGCGCGTGGATGCGCAAGAAGGGTAGCCCGAAAGGTCGATGCCCAAGCCACGCCGGAGGAACGCACAGCGAAAGCTGCCTCCGTGAAGAAACGACCGACCGACGAGCTGGCGAGCTACGTTCGGGCCTGTGAAGCATACAGCGGCTCCGGGGGATGGCTCCGAAGGGTACGACAGCTTCAAACAGGTGCGGGATAGCTTCTGCTACGGCAGGGCTATCTTGCCCTATGCCTGTTTCTCACCAGCTCACCAGAGAATCCACCAAAGGGTACTCGGGTCATTCGAATTTTTCACGAAATTCAGTTCACGCGGGGGCGGTAATCACCGATGACAATCCCTTTCACCTCGACATCAATAATGTCAGGCGGAAGATCATCGACACAGATCGGCGCCTGAAATTCAGGCTTTGAACTGCGGGGCCAAAGCCAGCGCTTGCCATCTTCGCTGATGCGAAGCTCCTTCACAGTGGCTTCAACCTCGCGATGATGGTCATAGGCGAACGCAATCACGTGATCGCCGTGCTGGGGCGGACGGAAGTCGAGCATATCCACCCAAATCACGATCGAACCTTCCTTGTACTCCAGGTCCATGGATGAGCCTGCTACCAGCAGCGCTTTTGCCTTCGACCGAAAGCGCGGAGGCACGGGGACGTCGATCGCGTACCAGTCGGATTGATCCCATTCCACGGCGTCTACGAAAACCCCTGCCTGCACCTTCCCAATAACCCAAATTGCCGTTGGCGACGGCGGCTCCGGCGTCTCGCCCGAAAGCTTCCATGAGGGCACGCGAGATGCCCTGGCAAGCTTAGCGTAGGTCATTGGATCGAGCGCTTGGCTATGACCATTCAGGAAATTGTAGATCGAATTCTTATCGACACCTGCAGACTTCGCCCACGGCGCGACCTTCAGTCGGTTGTCCGAAATATATTTGCGCAGGATAGCGCGTCTTTCGTCCGGCGTCTTTTCCATTCGTCGCGAGTAGCAATACGATCGCATATTGCGGTATGCATTCTGTCCTTGCAAAGCATATTCTGATATGCTTTTGTCGAGGCCATGGTTGAGAACCTCATCATCGACATTCGCGAGTGGCTGGGGGCACCCGGAAACTCCAAGGCGAAGCTCGCACGGCTGACTGGCCTTCACCGCAACACCCTACTTGGATGCGACCGAGACGACTGGAATCCTACGTTGGATGTCCTGCGCAAGATCGAGCCGCATGTTCGCAACGCCAGCGACACGAAGGCCGCAGCATGACCGCCGCCCAGAGCATCGCCATCGCGACCGGCATCGGCCTTAGTTGGCTGACCTTCGCCTTCGGGCTGGGGATTTTGATCGGCAAGGCCATTCGTGGTCCGATCGATCTCGACGAAGGCTTGGGAGGCTGACCGATGTCCGACCTCACCTTCGCCTTCTGCGTCATCATGCTCTGCCTCGCTGGGGCTGCAGTATACTTCGCGCTCAAAGGCGCGTCCTGATCCATGCAGGCAATGGGGGGCCTTTCCGAAATCACTGAGACAATCCCGCCCAGCGGGTCGCAGGCCGGTAGCGTCACAAGTCGTGCCGGCCACACTTCTCCGAACCGCTGCAATCCCCTCGCAGCGGCCAACCTGCCCGCGACGGTGCACGGCAATGTGAACCGCCCTGCTTTTCAGACCGTCGCGGGTGTTTTTTCTCCTTTCCATGATCGGGGTGTATCCCATGACTGAGAACCACTCAGCGGATTTGTCTCCGCTTTTCTCCCGCGAACAATCTGAGAACGCGTTCGCCTCGGCGTTGAACCTGTTCGTCGGCCGCGGGCGCCGCTACACCTCCAAGCAGGTAGAGCGAGCGACCGGCATTTCGCATCGCCGTATCGACTGCTTCCGGTCCTATCGTTCCGGCCACCCCGACCACCGACCGCTCGACATGGGCGCAATGCTTTCCCTCATGTCGTTCCTCGGGCCGGAGTTCACCTCGGAGTGGCTTGCACCGGTCGGCCAGGTCGCATTCCACAAGCCCGATGGCCTCGACTACGACGACATCGAGGACGAGGCTCGCAGCTTCCTTGAAGCGAAGGGCAAGGCGCATCACGTCGATAGCCCTGCTGGTCGTGAGCTTTCACCATGCGAGCGTGAGGAACTACGCAACCGGGCCATACGGCTCAGGGCGGTGGCATGAGCAACATCGATGAACGCTTGAAGCTGCTCGTCGAACGGGTGGAGCGACTCGAAGAAGAGCGAAAGGGAATCGGAGAGGATATCCGAGACGTTTTCGCGGAGATGAAAGCGGTCGGATACGATCCGAAGATCGTGCGAAAGGTGATCAAACTGCGCAAGATGCAGGATGATGCGCGCCGGGAGATGGACGCACTCCTGGATACCTACTGTGGCGCTCTCGGAATGCAGTTGGACCTCCCGCTTGGAGTTTCATCATAATGTTCAGCATCTTCCGAAGGCGTGAACCTGTTCGGGCCAGTGCAAGTGAAGCTGGCCGGGCTCTTGGGCAGGTGCGCCACGACAAGAGCCGCGCGCTCGTTCGAGACATGACGAACAAGATCCGCGCTGACCTGCGGGGCAAGGGTCATGACCTACCTCCAATCGATTGGGAGGCGATCTGATGGCGCGTGTTGCTGACATCATTACGATCGCCTCGCGCCTGACTGGCGTCAGCGAGCACCACATCCGGGGCGCCAGTCGCAAGCGCGAGTACATCGCGGTCCGCTTCGCTGTTTACGCTGTCTCTCGCGACCAGGGTTTCTCTTTCCCGGAGATCGGGGCTTTCGTCGGCGGTCGCGACCACTCCAGCGTCATCAATGGCGTGAGACAGATCCCGACATATGAGCGCATATTTCCGAACCTAGCCCCCCTCATGGACGCAATGCGAGCTTATGCCGAGCATTGCGAGCCATTCCTTGCCGATACTGGCTGGCGGCCTTCTGTCGGGATCGACATGACGCCCCTCGCCATGTCCGACTACGCTGCCGTGAAGGCCGCTGCTCAGGAACGCAATCGCGCCCGTCTGCGGCTCAGGCGTGAGCAGGACAAGATCAAGGCGGCCGAGGCCGAACCCGTCACCGAAGAACTCGATCACATCGAGCGCGCTGACATCGATTATCGACTTATGATGATGCGTGGCTCCGAAGCACTTCGGGAGGCGTTGTTTACATGAGCACAGCGATGAGAAGATGTCCGCTACCATCCATCGACGTGCTGCGCGCAGCCATATCAATCGATCCCAGAACAGGATTGATGACATGGCGGCGTCGACCAGCATCCCACTTCCGTAGCGAGGCGTCCGCAGCGTCATGGAATACCCAATTCTCTGGCACTCCGGCGTTTTCGACACTGATTCGTGGCTATTTGCACGGCATCATCAATAGCAAGCGCTACCGCGCTCATCGGATTGCGTTTGCTCTTTACACCGGCCACGATCCTGATTGTGAAATCGACCACATCGATGGTGATAAAACCAATAATGCCGCATTGAATTTGCGGGCCGTAACGTCTGCCGAGAACAAGCGGAACCTTGCGATTCCCGCTCACAATCGCAGCGGCGTAATCGGCGTGTGCTTCTCTCGTTCGAAGGGAAAGTGGCGCGCTTATATAGGCACTCGGCCTCAAACGCATATCGGGTACTTTGATGCATTCGATGATGCTGTTGCAGCCCGCCGAACAGCTCAATCCGCACATGGCTATCATCCTAATCATGGGAGAGCTTCGTGACGCTCATCACCATGCCTTTCCCTCCTGCTTCCTTATCTGGTCACAGTAATGGTCATTGGCGCCGCAAGGCCACCGTCACTCGCAAGTGGCGCGCATGGGCCTTCGCAGCCGCGCTGGAGGCAAAGGTCGAAGTACCGGCGGATGGCGACATCAAGATCGTCGTGCGCTTCTATCCGCCTGACAGGCGCAGTGACCGCACCAACTTTCCCAACCGCATGAAGCCGATCTTCGACGGCATCGCCGATGCCCTGAAGGTCAACGATCGCCGCTTCGTGCCATCCTTCGTCTTCTGCGAGCCTGAGGCTCCGGGAAAGGTCGAGATCAGCCTGTGAGCGGCTTTATCGCCTTGGACCGTGGAGCCCTGGAACATCCCCTCCTTAAGGATGGGGAGAAGTTCCGTGCGTGGTTCTGGATCGTGGCGAAGGCCTGCTGGAAGTCCGCACCGTTCGACGTCGGCGGAAAGATGATCACTCTGGAGCGTGGTCAGCTTTCCTATTCGATCCGTGAACTGGCGGAGCAGTGGGGTTGGTCCAAGTCTACAGCGGATCGCTTTCTCAAGCGCCTTGAACTTGAAGGCATGGTGAACTTGACCCGTGCAAAAACCGGGACAGCGCGCGGGACAAGCTCTGGGACAGATAGACTTATCATAACTGTATGTAATTACAGAAAATATCAAGACTTCTCCCCGGAAGCTGGGACAGCATCTGAACCGCAAAATGGGACAGAGTTGGGACAGAAGCGGGACATAAAAGAACAAGGGAACAAGGGAACAAGAGATATTCCGTCACCTGACGGTGACGGGCGCGGCGCGCCGGATCTTCTTGCTCTGGATGCCTGCGCGATCATTTTTCGCACCGGTCTGACGATCCTCAAGGCCACCGGTCACGACGACCGCAATGCCCGTTCGATCATCGGCCGTTGGCGGAAGACCTATTCCGACGGATCCGTGCTCGCCGTTCTGGCCCGCTGTCAGACCGCCCAGCCATCTAACCCTGTCGAGTGGGTCACCAAGGCCCTGCAAGCCGAACAGCAACGTGCGGCCGGTCAGGCGCCGCAACCCATGGAACAGCGTCCGCAGCGCGCAGCCGTCAGCGAGATCGGCGCGGAGATCGCCGCCCGCCGTCGAGCGTCGCGTCAGGAGCAAGAAAAGAGGATCGCAATCAGTGGAAGATGAAGCTGAAGTCACGATGGTCGCCATGCTGTCAGCCAGCCTTGCTCTGGTCCGTCCAGTAGGGATGACTGCTCAGGAAACGGCGGATTGGCTCGAAGTTGCGTTCGAAGCCGTGGCACACATTCCGCTCCATATTTTCGAGGCAGGCTGCCGTGCGGCCCGCCAAACCTGCACGCATCACTCGCAGATCGTGCCCGCGATCGTGAAGGAAACTCGCGAAGAGCTCGCCTGGTATAACCGCCCGAAGGTGCCGCCAGCGCTTCGCCTTGTAGCCCCCGTCGCTGAGGTGCCGCCCCTCTCGGAACTGCCGTTGCCGGACCCTGAAACACTGATGCCGAGCCTGCGACGCATGGGCCTGAACCGTGGATGGATCGTGGAGCGTGGCGGGCGCCTCGAATGGGCTGAAGGGGACGCCGCGTGATGGACCAGTGCCCCAACGGATATTCGGATCCTCACGCTTACTGCGCCTGGCGCAATGCTGAGCTTGCCGCCCAAGGTAAAGGCCTGATTTGGATCGTCGGTAGCGCGGGCATTCCTATGCTCACAGACGACGAACAGGTGTCCGCCGCCCGCCGCGCCCGTGAAGATGAGATCCGCGAAGACGAGCGCCGGCGTTTCAACTGGCGCCAGCAGCATCCGGTAACCGAGGAGCCGATCTCATGATCCGGATCACGCGCCATGCCGTTCAGCGCTTCCAGGAGCGAGTTCGCCCGGTAACCGAGGACGAAGCCCGCGCGGCCCTCTCCACCGCAGCCGTCGAGAAGGCAGCCGAAATCGGCGCGCCCTTCGTGAAGCTCGGTACCGGACAGCGCATCGTCATCGATCACGGCGCCGTCGTCACGGTCCTTCCGAAAGACATCTGGATGTGGACCCTCAACCGCCGTCGCCGCCACCTTTGCAGCAATGGGGGAAATTGAAATGGCCACTGCCGCCACTCGTCGCAAACCGCCGCCCGCAGGCTTTCCCGAAGTCTTCATCCGCTGGGGATGGCGCGGGGTGGAAACGGTCTTCGGATCGCGCACCGACTGCAACAAGCGCTGGGTGCAGGAATGTGGAGGCTGCGACCTGATCAAGCGCCGCCGTGAGTACCGACTAAGGCTTCGAGAGGTGAAGAATGATTGTGCCGCTTGATCACACGATTTGCGATGTGCGCTTCGAGCGCCGGTCCCTGTGCGTCGAGCTCGGCGACGGTCGGCTCCTCTGCGCCCCGCTCGAGTGGTTCCCAATCCTCAACGCGGCCAAGGCCGGGCAATTGGACGGATTCGAAATCGCAGGCGACGGCCTGTCGATTTCATGGCCCGACCTGGGAGAGACAGTGAGCTCGGATTTCCTGCTCGCTCGGCGAACTGGTTCGGAGAAGATGCTGTGAGGCCACACCCACCCGAAGAGCTCGCCACCTTCTCGGACATCGAGATGCTTGACCGGTTCGTGCCTGCGCCTGACCTGCTCAGCTGGATCCGCACCACGTTCCTCGACGAGGCAAGCCCGCTCTACAATCACGAGCACGCCCATCTACAGGAAGCCCACCTTGGCGTCCTTTGGACCAACTGCAACAACAGCCGGAACATGCGCTCAGTAATCGGCCAGGCGGAGATCATGCCCCCCATGGCGATGGGCAAATGGCAGAAGGCCCGGGCAATTCAGCAGATCGAAGAATGGTTCGACGGGATGCCCGATTTCCTGCTGACGTTCAGCGCGCCGGCTGCGTCCGGAATGGATGATCCGACCTTCTGCGCCCTTATTGAGCATGAGCTTTATCACTGCGCCCAAAAGCTCGACAAATACGGCATGCCCGCATTCGGTCGCGACGGACGGCCGCAATTCCAGATCCGGGGCCACGACGTCGAGCAGTTCGTAGGCGTCGTAGAGCGGTACGGCGCAGGGGCTGCAGAGGTCACGGCGATGGTCGACGCCGCGCAGCGCGGGCCCACCATTGGCCGGGCATCAATCGCAGGAGCGTGCGGCACATGCCTGCGCGCCGCGGCATGACGGAGGCTGTAGATCGCTTCGCCGCCGCGTTAGCGGATGGTCAAACCTTGGCGGCTGCGTTCGATTTCGCTGGTCTGCCATATCGCGGTTTCGGAGCGGAAAGAGGCTTCTATGTCTATGTGCTTGCCGATCCTCGCACCGGTTTCCCGTTCTATATCGGCAAGGGGAAAGGCAAACGTGCCCTCAGTCACATGCCGCTTGCCCTGAAAGGGAAAGAGCCGAACCTTGCGAAGGCAGAACGACTGCGATCCATAGCTGCGTCGGGCTCTCCGCTCATCGTAGCTGTCGTGATGGATGGCCTGAGTGAGGGCCACGCGTATTCGATCGAGCGGCGAATCATCCAGGCAGCCAAGCATCGCCTGACTAATATCGGACCGGGCCAGCTCGGCGATGTCGAGCGGTTCCATGCTTCGGTGCAGTGGTCACTCGCCGTATTCGAGAATGCAGATCCATCAGTTCCTTTGGATATGTTGGATGACATGACGAAAGAAGAACGGGCTGATCTGTTCCAGAGCTTGGCACGCAGCGCGCGATCTCTCCTGTGCGCCAAGGACAAAGAAGTAGAGGCTAGTATGAAGTCCAATCGTATCGCCGAGCGAAAGGCGGGCGAACAGTTTCGTAAAATCATGGCGCAAGTTGATGCTGGGTTGACTGAAAAATGAATGGAACGAGACTCCCTGACAACGTGAAAATCTTTATCGTTCAGTCTGTTGCCTGTTTCGACAGCCCAGGCACAGTAGTGAAGGCCGTCAACCAGGAATTTGGCTTGAAGATTTCGCGCCAACAGGTCGAGAAATACGACCCAACAAAGCGCGCAGGGCAAAGCCTATCGAAAAAGCTCAAGGCGATATTCGAAGCGACCCGCGACGGCTTCATCACAAACACAGCTCACATTGGTTGGGCGCATCGATCCACCCGGCTACGCGTCATCCAACGCGTTGGTGAGAAGGCGGAGGAGATGGGGAACCTTGCCCTCGTACTAGATGCCGCAAAGCAAGCAGCAATGGAGGAAGGCAACTCATTTACAAACCGGCGTGAACACACCGGCAAGGACGGGAAGGATCTGCCTGCCGCTGCACCTGCTGTGGCGATCTTCGCGCTACCGGACAATGGGAGGGATGCATGACTGAGGATGATGGAATCCTGAGTTTCGATGACGCATGCGCAATCGGCATGAAGGTCGCCGAGATGGCTGACCGCGTGAAGGTAGGCCACAAGGTATTGCCCGGCACGCAGGCCAAGTGGGGCTTCACGATGGATGGAGTTCGCTTTGAGGTAGTCGTCACGGTTGCCAACGGAGATGATGGGTGAAGGTCAAAGTCACCGAGCGCGACCTACGCCACGGCGCCGATTCGGTACGCTTCGGCAATGCTATCCTCGCGTGCGAAGGATACGCACCATCCTGCTCGGACCAAGGCCGATGCACCATGGACGGTCGGTGCTTCGACAGCGCGCCGCACTTGGTGGCCGCCCGCATGATCGAAGGCCTGCTCCCGAAGGACGGCCGGGCGGGGATGCACTACGCCTACCTGCGCCGTGTCGCGGAAGCGCTGCGTGAGGATCGCATCCACCTGTGAATGCCCACACCTCGATCACTCCCGGCATAGGCCACAACGGCGGCCCGCCGATCACCGAAACCACGATCAAGCCGCAGCCGGGTCCCCAGACCGAGTTCCTTTCCTCTCCCGCCGATATCGTCATCTACGGTGGCGGCGCTGGCGGTGGGAAGACCTGGGGCCTGCTCATGGAGCCCCTGCGGCACATCGGCAATCCCGGTTTCGGTGCGGTCTTCTTCCGCCGGTCGACGGTCCAGATCCGCAACGAGGGCGGCCTATGGGACGAGAGCGCCGTCCTGTATCCGCAGATCGGAGGCAGCCCGAAAGAGCATGTGCTCTCGTGGGACTTCCCGACCGGCGCGTCGGTCAGCTTCGCCCACCTGGAGCACGATAAGACCCGCTTCAACTGGCAGGGCTCGCAGATCCCACTGATCTGCTTCGACGAGCTCACGCACTTCAGCGCGGTCCAGTTCTGGTACATGGTCAGCCGCAACCGCTCGATGTGCGGCGTGCGGCCCTACATCCGCGCGACCTGCAACCCTGACGCAGACAGTTGGGTCGCCGAACTCATCGCATGGTGGATCGATCAGGACACTGGTCTGCCGATTCCGGAACGGTCCGGCGTGCTGCGCTGGTTCGTTCGCGTTGGCGAAGACCTCAAGTGGGCAGACAGCCCCGACGAGCTCGCATGCTACACCATGATCAACGACGCGGGCGAGCAAGTTCCGATCCCGCCGAAGTCGCTGACCTTCATCCCTGCCAAGCTGACGGACAACAAGGCGCTAATGGCAGCCGACCCGGGCTACATGGCGTCGCTGCTCGCCCTGCCGCTGGTCGAGCGCGAGCGCCTGCTAGGCGGCAACTGGAAGATCCGACCCGCAGCTGGCTTGTACTTCCAGCGATCATGGTGCCGTGTCGTCGATGCGGTGCCGGCCGGAACAGTATGGGGGCGTGGCTACGACCTGGCGGCAACGATACCGACTCCCGACAACCCAGACCCTGACTTCCTCGCATCGGTTCGGATTGGCCGCACGCCAGATGGCCGGTACATCGTGACAGATTGCCGCACGACGAGGACCAGTCCCGCTGGCATGGAGCGCTTTATCCTCAACACAGCGTCCGAGGACGGGCATTCCGTCGAAATCTCACTGCCGCAAGATCCGGGTCAGGCAGGTAAGAGCCAGGTCGCCCAGCTCGTGAAGATGCTGAGCGGGTACACCGTTCGCTATTCAACCGAGACAGGCGATAAGGCGACGCGCTTCGGGCCGTTTTCTGCTCAGGCAGAGGCGGGCAACGTGGATGTTCTGCGTGGGGTATGGAACGACGGATGGTTCAATGCCCTTGAGGGCTTCCCGGTCGCGAAGCATGACGACGAGGTAGACGCTACATCGCGGGCCTTCGAGATCGTCTCGCTGAACAAGGCGAGTATCTGGGACAGCATGTAGTCGTCCGTAGAAATAGTACGGACGCCCAAGCCATCACGGCCGCATGGCCGAAGTCCGCATCCGCAACGTCCGACCGAAACCCGGCTTCGTCTTCGACGGGCGCGCGGTTGTCCCGCAGTCCATGACGCACGACAGCATCGTCAATCTGCTCACCGGGCGCGGGACCAGTGTCGACCGCACGTCGCACAACTTCTGGCACCACATTCCGATGCCGCCCGAGCAGATCGAGGCGGCCTATCGCTCGTCCTGGCTGATGAGCAAGATCGTCGACTTGCCCGCAATGGACATGGTGCGCGAGTGGCGTGAATGGGAACTCGACGCCGAAGAGATCAAGAAGGTCGAGGAGGCCGAGAAGCGCCTCGGTGTTCGTCAGGCGATCCTGACCGGCCTCATCTACGGCAGGCTCGGCGGCGGAGTCGTCATCCTCGGATCCGGCACCGACATGGCCGCGCCCGCCCGTGACAGCGACAAGCTGCTGTACGTCAAGGCACTACCCCGCCGCGTGATCGGCTTGGGCGAAACCGACTGGGACGTGACCAGTGAGAATTTCGGCGAACCGGCGTGGTTCACGATCAACGGCGCGCGGGGATCTGACCGAATCCACCCCTCTCGCGTCATCGTGTTCAAGGGCGAGCGTGTCCCCGGACTCACCGGCCTGACCAGCGAGGAGCAATTCTGGGGCGACAGCGTGATCGAGCGCATTGATCGCGCGGTGAAGAACGCGGACACGGCGACGGATGGCTTTGCCACTCTGATCGATGAAGCCAAGATCGATTACTACAAGCTCGCCGAACTAGCGAATTTGCTCTTACAGCCCGGAGGCCTCGACAAGGCTCGAGCGCGGGTCGAGGCCATGAACATGGCGAAGTCAACGCACCGCGCTGTTATCATGGATGCGGGCGACGACTGGGAGCAGCGTCAGATCAACTGGGCTGGCATGCCCGACATGATCAAGACCTATCTCGCGATCGTTGCCGGTGCCGCCGACATTCCCGCCACCCGCCTTCTCGGCAAGTCACCCGACGGCATGAACAGCACAGGCGAGAGCGACGAGAAGAACTACCGAGCCAGCATCGCGACCAAGCAGGACATGACGCTGCGCCCTGCCCTCGACAAGCTCGACCGTCTTCTCCTGCCAGGCCTCGGTATCGCCTCGGACACCTATTGGGACTTCTGCCCGCTCGACACGCCAACTGAGAAGGAGCGCGCCGAAGTCGAGAACAAGGAAGCGGACACCTACACGAAACTGGTCAACGCAGGATTCCCCGAAGGTCCGCTCACGAAGTCCATGGCCGCCCGCATGGTCGACAGTGGCAATTGGCCTGAGCTCGGCGATGAACTGGCGAAGATGCCGGAGATTCCCGAGGCCGATCCGAATTTGCCTGATCCAAGCGCCCTCGTGGCCAGAGCGAAAGGAGGTGGTCAATCGTCTCGGGGTGTCGGCGGGTCGATTGGAAGCGGCTCGCCCAGCCCTGCTCAGGATGCGTTCTTCGCTGACGCTCAGCCCCGACCACTCTATGTCCAGCGCAAGCTGCTCAACGCTGGCGAACTGATTGCCTGGGCAAAGGCCAACGGCTTCAAGTCGACGCTTGCAGCCGACGACATGCACGTGACCGTGCTGTTTTCGCGCACGCCGGTCGATCCCATGAAGATGGGCGACAGCTGGACCGGTGACGATGAAGGCCGGATCCGGATCAAGCCGGGTGGCCCGCGCGCGATCGAGCGGCTTGGCGAGAGCGCCGTCGTGCTGCTGTTCTCGTCGTGGGAGATTGAGAGCCGCCATCGGTCCATGGTCGAGGCAGGCGGTTCGCACGACTTTGACACGTATCAGCCCCACATCACCCTGTCGTATGAGGTCCCGGCTGAATTCGATCTTGAGGCGGTCAAGCCGTTCAGCGGCGCGCTGGAGTTCGGACCGGAGATTTTTGAGCCGCTCGACCTCGATTGGAAAAGCAAGGTCACCGAGGCGTGATCCGGTGGGTCCGCTCGCTGTTCGCATGGCGCCGGTGCAAAGCTGCCGGATCGTGGGCTTATTCCATCAACACCCTATCAGGCCAGCGCGCCGCAATCCGCATAATGGCTGGGCATTCTCCGCTTGACTGGCCGTGGCTACTGGCTGGGGATGGAATGCCGCTCGTGGGAGGCAAACCCGCTTGGCGGAGCGCTTACCGCGATACCCTTCCAGACGGGTGGCATTGGTCCTGATGGCCTACAACCTAGCCGCCATGGCCCGCCAGCGCGGCATCAAGCGCAACCTGACTTTTCGCCCCATCGAACCGACACAGGCGAACGCGCAGGCCCTCGCAGCGATCTACCTGCCCGTCCTCAAGGCATGGGATGTCGATTCCCTCATGCGTGGCTACGAACAGCCCGCCAAGGGCGTGGCCGATGCCATGGTGCTGGACGCGCCATCCGATCAGGCAGCGAACATTGAGCAAGCCGAGCGCGAGGCAACCCGCCTGATCGGCGAGTTCACAGCGGGCCTGCGCGAATGGGTTGTGCGCGCCGAACGCTGGCACCGCGGAAAATGGACTGATGCCGTCAAGGCCGCCATCGACATCGACTTGTCCATGATGCTCACCATGGGTGACGTGTCCGAAACGGTCGAAGCGTTCATTGCTCGCAACGTCGCGCTCGTGCGCAACGTCTCCGACCAGGCGCAGGGTAGGATCGCCGATGCGGTCTATCGTGGATACGAACAGCGCTTGCCGGCGCGAGATGTGGCGAAAAACATCCGCGAAGCCGTAGCTATGGGCCGGGATCGATCGCTGCGCATCGCTGCAGACCAGAACAGCAAACTCAGTGCCGCACTAGACCGTAAGCGCCGCGATGAGGCTGGCGTCTCGCTGTTCAAGTACCGGCATTCGGGAAAGGTCCACGCTCGCCCCTGGCACAAGGCCCGCGACGGCAAGATCTACGACAGCGCGACCGGAAAGCAGGTCAACCCAGACGGCACCGCGATGAAAGGCGGAGATGTGATTGAAGCCGACGATCGTGCAGGCATGCCGCCGTGGTGCGGTTGCCGCGAGCAGGCATATCTCCCCATCATGGCCGAGATTGGCGCCTGATGGCCGCCGGTGACGTCCTCGAGAATGGCTCGATAGATCTGGACGGGCGCGGGTTCATCACCTCCGGCCGCGTCATCGTCTCTGCCGAGCAAGCAGCGCTGGCCGAGACGAAAGGATGGTCCGTTGTCGGGCCCGATGGTGACAAGGTGATGATTGTGAAGGGTGAAAGCACGGCGCCTGTCATTCGCGCCTAACCGTCCGTAGAGTTGCCACCGCCCTGCCCGCAAAACACGGGCAATGGCACAGTTCCGCGACACCCTGACGCTAGACGCCCCGCGCCGCACCAAGGACGGCTTTCTCGCTGTTCGCGCGCGGGCCGCTCGCACTGGCGTCTACCAGTACCTCGGCAGCGAGATCGACCCGCAGAACCAGCACGGCCTGCGCGACAAGGGTCTCGTCAACGTTCTGCGCGACGATGCGACCGTGTTCGACGAGACAGCGGCCCGCTCGTTCATCGGTAAGCCCATTACCGACAATCACCCTCGCGAGGCAGTCACATCCGAGAATTGGCGCGATCATGCACGCGGCACCGTCATGGGAGCGATGCGCGATGGCGACTATCTCGCTTTCGACCTCCTGCTGACCGACGCCAGTGCGATCCGTAAGGTCGATGGCGGCAAGCGCGAACTCTCGAACGGCTACAGCGCCGATATCGAGATCGGCAACTTCACGGCGAAGGACGGCACAGTCTGTGTCGCTCGTCAGACCAAGATCACCGGCAACCACGTCGCGCTCGTCGACGCAGGCCGAGCCGGTCCCGAATGCGCGATCAAGGATCATGCGATCTGCGACGCCATCACCGCCGATGAGCTGGCGAAGCTCCAGGCATCCCTGACAAAGGACAGCAACATGAAGAAGATCGTGCTCGACGGTCTGCAGGTCGATCTGGCGGATGCGGATGCCGTCGCCGTCGCGATCGACAAGCTGCAGACCAAGATCGCCACGAGCGACAAGGCCCTCGCCGACGCTCAGTCCGCCCATGACAAGGCTATGGCCGCCAAGGATGCCGAGATCGACGATCTCAAGTCCAAGGTCGTCGACCAGGCGCAGATTGACGCCCTCGCCGATGCGAAGGCTGCGGTCGTCGCCGATGCCAAGAAGATCGCGGGCGACAAGCTTGGCGATACCGCCGGTAAGACCGTCGCTGACGTTCGCCGCATGGCTCTCGACGCCAAGGGCATCGATACCAAGGACAAGTCGGACGATTACGTTGAGGCGCGTTTCGATGCGCTCAAGGACGCGTCGCCGAACAAGCCCAAGGTGCTCGACAGCATCCGCAACCCGCAGTTCGTGGCGAACGATTCCGCCTCGATTCACGCCGCGGCTAAGTCCGCGCGCAACCGCTAAGGAGCCCGATCAATGGCTGAGCTTCAGATTAGCTACACCGACCAGCTTGCTTCGGGCTTTGCTGGCATGGACGCCGATGGCGAAACCGAAAACCGCATCACTCGCTCTTGTGAAGACGCTGCCGGTATTGCCTTCGGCCGCCCAGCGTATCGCGGATCGGGAGACCACGGTCTGACCGGGACCGTCGGCACACTCGCAACTTTCTTGGGCTTCACCCGCGCAACCTCTGGCCTCGGCCTCCTCGCGGGCCAATCTGCGGACACCTACGCCCAGTACGACAATGTCTCAATCAAGACTAGCGGGGCGATCTTCGTTGAAGTCACTGGATCGGTGAACGACGGCGATCCGATCACCATCGGTACTGGCGCAGGCGCCGCTGACGACATCGGCGCAACCACCGCCGACGCAACTCACATCGCGACCGGCTGGATCGCTGACGAAACCGTCACGGACGGCGTTTGCCGCATCGTGAAGCGCTAAGGGGGCTGAAATGACCGCAATCACCTTCAAGGACGGCATGATCTCGGACGTTGAAGCGTTCGTGATGGCCGATGACGCCACCCAGAGCCGGATCTTCAATCTCTGGGCGGTGTACGACGCACAGCAGGCACTCGCTTTTGCTGATCGCGTTCATGAATTCCTCGTCGACGCTCAGGTCGGCCGGGCATTTCTGACGCCGCAGCTGCACCGCATCGAGACCATGGTCTACATGCGCAAGTATCCCAGCTTCGACCTGACTGGCATTCTCTCGGTCAACGAAGACGGCGACATGTGGGATGTCGGCACCGTCTTCTACAGTATGGACCAGGTCGGCAAGGCCGCGTTCCTTGCTGGCGGCTCCTTCGACGTGCCTTACGCCGATGTGCTGAATGACCAGCATGTCCATGGATTCTACCTGGCCGGCATCGGCTATGAGTGGAACATCCAAGACATGCAGCGCGCCGCCAAGCTGGGACGCGCGCTTTCTGCGGACAAGGCGGGCGCCGCTCGCAAGTCGGCCGCTGCGTTCAAGCGCTCGATCGCAATGACCGGGAAGGCTCCCGGTGCCGCGACCAGCGAGAAGGGTTGGACCGGACTGGTCAACAACGCATCGGTACCGGCCGCGAACGTCACCGCAGATGGTACTGGCTCGACCACTCCGTGGGCGAACAAGACGCCCGATCAGATCAGCCGCGATATCTGGGCTGCGGTGAATGCAGTGGAAACGCAAACTGGCGAAACGCACACCGCGACCACGGTTGGCCTTCCGACCCAGAAGCTGCGCTACATCGAGCAGACCCGCATGACGGACACCGGCAGCACGATCCTCTCCTACATTCGCGGCAACCGCGACGGTGGCGAGAACATCAACTTCGTGCCTATCCGTGAATTGGCTGGCGCTGGCTCGGGCAGCACCGACCGCATGGTGGCCTACGACAATTCGGAAGAGGTGTCGAAGTTCCACCTGCCCGGCGACCACGAGTTCCTGCCGCCCTTCCAAAAGGGCAGCATGGTCTACGAAGTGGCGGGCATCATGAACGTCGGTGGCACCGAAATTCGGCTGCCCAAGGCGCTCACTTATCGGGACGGGATCTGATCCATGGCTAAGTTCACCAATCACGCGCGCGGTCCGCGAGGCATCAGCCTCAAGGACGGAACCATCAAGTGGCTGGAACCCGGCCAGTCCATTGACCTCAAGCAGGCTGACATCGTCGAGCCGCTCCCGGATCTCGGCAAGGCTAGCGAAGCCGCAGTCGATACGGGCGCAATCGATGAACTGAAGGCCAGGGTAACTGCCCTGACCAAGCAGGTCGAGGACCTGACGAAGGAACGCGACGAGCTCGCCCATGACAAGGACGCGCTGACCAAGCAGGTCGAGGACCTGACGAAGCCGTCGAAATAAGTTCCCCCTCCATGGGAACCACCGGAAGGGCGGGCGATCAGCGCCCGCCCTTTTTCGTAGGAGGATAGAATGGCTGTAACTTACAATACCGCGGTCAAGACTGCCCGGATCACCGCCACGCGCGACTATTTTGCAAACGGCACGCTTGAGCTGCTCGCAGCGAATGACGCCGTTCTCGCGATCTTCGACCTGTCGGCTTCCGGCGGTTCGATCGCGGCTGACACCTGGACGCTGGGATTTGATGCCAACACGGTCGCGGCTGAGGCTGGTGCGGGCGCCGGAACAGATGCGACCAAAGCACAGATCAAGGACAGTGGTGGAAATGCCCATCTGACGGGCCTGACCGTCGGCATTTCAGGCACAGACATTGTTCTCGATAACGTGAACATCGCAGACGGGCAAAACGTCACTCTATCGAGCGCCGCGATCCAGCACGCCTGAGCGCACTGACGCCGCGCGACCGACATGGCCACAATCACCGAGATCCTGCTTTCCGGCAGCTCATGGACACCGCCTGCCGGTGTCACAAGCGTCGTCGCACATTGCGGCGCGCCGGGCGGTAATGGCGTCAAGGGTGGCGGCGGGTCGCGCAATGGTGGCGGTGGCGGCGCCTTCGCGTCCGGAACCGTCTCAGTTACCGCTGGTGTACCAGTCTCGATCCAGATCGGCGCCGGTGGCTCCGGAACGGACACCTGGTTCTCGTCGGCCTCGACCGTCATGGCGAAGGCGGGCGCGAATGCTTCCTTGGGGTCGGCTGCGCCAGGTGGCTCGGCAGCATCGTCGTTCGGTAGCACGAAGTTCTCAGGCGGTGCCGGCGGGCGCATCACGAACTCGAACTGCTACGGCGGTGGAGGCGGTGGCGGTGCCGCAGGGCCGAATGGGGCCGGTGCCGATGGCGGGCGATCTTCTCAGCACGCAAGCTACAATGGCAGCGGCGCTGGCGGTGGCGGCGGTGCGAACGGGGGCAGCGCGGGCGGCAACGGGTCCACCCCAACCGGATCAAGCGAAGGCCAATCCGGAGCCGGCGGCGCCGGAGGCAACAACCGCTTTTCGACAGGAGGCGGTAGTCCGCCATCTGGTGCAGGCTCGTCAGGTGGTGGCGGTGCAGGTGGCGATGCCGCGACACCTTCGGGCAACGGCGGCGCTGGTTCCTACGAGGCGCTCTGGACCGACAATAGCGGCGGCGCAAATGACGGCGTTTCCATCGGCCCTGGCGGCGGCGGCGGTGGGGGCTCGGGCGGCACTCCATCTTCGCAGAACGGTGCCAACGGCTCCTATGGTGCCGGTGGCGGTGGTGCCCGTGATACCGGAAGCGTCACGGCTGGCTCTGGGGGCGCAGGCTACATCGTCCTGGTCTATGACGTCGTATCGGGCGTCACCGGCACCCTGATCGCGCAGGAAAGCGGAACCGACACCGCCAGCGCTTCGGGTACGGTCGAAGTGTCGGGAGCGGCATCTACGCAGGAAACGGGCAGCGACACGGCCAGCGCATCGGGCGGTGTGGCAATCGTCGGATCGCTCGCCGGTATCGAGGCAGGTGCAGACGCGGCAACGGGAACACTCGCTGTTGCTGTCACCGGGGCGCTCACGGCGCAAGAGACAGGGCAGGATAGCCCATCGGTAAGCGGGTCAGTTGCAATATCGGGTGCATTGGCCGCGCAGGAGACCGGAACCGATGATCTCGGTGCGAGCGGCACGGTAACTGACGGCGCGAGCATCACCGGCACTCTCACGGCTCAGGAATCGGGGGCAGACAGTGCCGCTGCTTCCGGTTCTGTGGCGATCAACGGCGCCCTCGCCGCGCAAGAGGCTGCGAACGACAATCTTGCGGCGACAGGGGGCGTTTCCATCGCGGGATCGCTCGTCGCTGCAGAGACGGGACAGGACTTCGCGGCGGGCGCAGCCACCGCCAGGGTAACCGGCGCCCTCTATGCGGTCGAAGTAGGCTCCGACACCTTCGCGACGACCGTTCTGGTCGATGCAAACCCGACGACGACGCGCCTAGCCTCATCCAACCGGCCAAGCCGATCAGCAGCATAACTCCGCCCTTCCCGCGACATTGCAACCCCGTCCGTATCGCGAACGGCCTCAAGCGTAAGAGGATAGCCGCATGATCACTTGGCCATCGAAAGACCCTGACGAGGTCCTGAACTACACCTGGCAGCCGGGGAACGACAGCGGTGACGCAATCGCGAGCTATACCGCGACCGTCGCAACCGGCACCGTGGCTATCGAGAGCGACAGCAAGACCGACACCTCAGTGACCGTCGTTCTTTCTGGGGGCACCTCGGGAGAAGCCGCGGCGCTCACCTTGCGCGCGACCACGGACGCGGGCCTCGTGTTCGAAGAGACCGCCCTCATCGCCATCGTTGCAAGCGATGCCGGGTTCTCGTCTTCGTTTCAGGCGATCTTCCCGGCCTTCGCGTCAGCCTCGCGCGAGGCGATCGCGTACTGGAAGGCCAGAGCGGAGCGCGTCATCACCGATGCATTCGGAGACGACCAGCAGCACGCGACGATGCTGCTCACCGCACATTACCTAGTGATGCAGGGCCTTGGCTCTCAGGCCGATAGCCAGCGCTGGGCCAACTTCGCCGGGGCCTCGCGCGTGAAATCCGGATCTCTCGAGCTGGCATGGGATTCGTCGGTCAAGTCGACCGGCTCGCGCTACGGCGATGAGGTTTACGGCCTGATCCTCAACTATCTCGGTGGGCCCACGGTCACCGGCACGGGCACCTTCCCCGTCGCGGTAAACTATGGCGGGCTATACTGATGGGGTTGCTTGATGGCGATATTGCCGCGCTGTTCTCGGCGGCCTTCTCGGGAATGTATCTCGACGCCACGGTCAATGCTGGCACTGGCGAACCGATCTACGGCGCCGGCGGTGTCATCACCGGCTATTCTGGAAGCAGTCAGGCAGCGAAGGCGCAAGTAGACGCCGCGACGCAGGCGATGCGCCAGGCGGACGGCTTTGCAGAAGGTGATGTCCGGCTGATCATCCTTGCCAACGGCGTGGCGGTCACCTCGGATCACTCGGTCACTGTCGCGGGCGTGAAGTACAGCCTGCAGTCGGTCGAGCTGGATGCGGCGGCAAGCCATTGGGTCTGTCGGGGACGGAAGGTGCCGACCTGATGCCCGTGAAGCGCACAGGCAACATCGCGATCAAGATCCAGAAGCTGACGCCGGAGATCGAGGCGGCATTGCGGCCGGTCGTCTATGCGATAGCGGACGAAGTAAAGACCGATGCGCAGATCAGTCTATCTACCGGAGCGGTATCCGGTGCTGGCCACGTCCCAAGCGCACCAGGCACACCGCCGAACAGCGACACCGGCCATCTTGCCGATAGTATCGAGGTCGAGGAAATGGGGCCTCTGCGCGCCCGCGTCGTTGCGAAAGCTGAGTACGCGGCGATTCAGGAGCTTGGCGGGACCATCAATCACCCCGGTGGCACTCCGTACTTCATGAAGGATGGTAAGCCCGTTTTCGTGAGCAACAGCGGGTATGGTGCGTTCCATCATTTACCTAAGACGAAGCCGCACACGATCACGCTGCCCGAGCGCCCCTTCATGCGTCCTGCAGGCATCAAAAACCAGAAGAGCGGTAAGGCGCTGATGAAGGCCGCGGTTGCTAGGGTGCTCAAGACCGGTAAACTATAAGCCCATGAGACGAGCGATTCTTCTGGTCGGCTTTGCGCTTACGGCGTGCGCAAGCGAAGGTGATAAGGCGGCCGAGGACTACGAATTCGCGAAGTCGAGCCCGTCCACGAACATTCAGGACATGTGCGACGCAGCGACCCGGGCGCGCGAGGCATATGTACGTGATCACGACACCGAGAACGTCTCGCGCTGGTCTGGGATTGCGTCGATGGACTGCAACCGCGCGGCCATGTACCGGCGCTAGATTGCCGCTGGCGACTGTATGGCGTATGTTCCCGCATCGTGAGCCATGACCAACCTTGCTGGGCCGAGAAGCTACTTGAGAAGCTGATCCCGGCACTTATCCGGTCGGGCAGTATCTCTGAAGAAACAATCCTCAATCTGGCTGATCAGATCGATGGTGATGGGCACGACGAGAGTATTGCTCTGGCGCTGCGCCTGTGGGCCATCGAGGCGGCCGGGACAACCTCATCGGAACAGCGCGCGGAGCGCATGAGGAAGCGCATTCGCGTCATCAAAGAATAGCCGTCCGTATCATCGCGCACGCGGCCATCGCATGCCTGCGCCATGATCACCCGCCTCAATCCAGCCAATGAAGTGCAGGAAGCCATCCTGAAGGCTCTCGCGGATGACGTGGCACTAGCCGCCCTAACATCGCGCATCTACCCTCAGCAGGCGCCGACAGAGCCGGTTCGCCCGTTCGTCAGGTTCGGGGCTCCGATCATTACCCCACGCAAAGTGGATGGCGGGGACAGCGCTGACGTATCTGCGGCCGTACATTGCTTCACCGATTCCACGACGGCCACGCCTGACGGCCGGCAGATGGCGACGACCATTGCCGCGCACATCGCGCGCATTCTCGATGCCATGACCTCGATCTCACTCGAGGACGGTGTCGAACTCAACGTCTATGTCCAGCAGGTCCAGTGCATGCAGGATGGCGATGCATCATCCTGGCATTCCTTCGTCACCTTCCGGGCCGAGGCCGCATAAGCGTCCGTAGAGCGCGTGGCAGCATAGCCATAGCGTTCCGGCAAATGACCGGAGACGCTGACAGATGACCTATCCGACCACAATCAAGGGCCAGCGCGTCCTTCTCCAGCTCGGCGACGGCGCAACCCCTACTGAGGCATTCACGACCGTCTGCGGCATCACTACGAAGGGTCTGCAGCGCACGCGGCAGACGCAGGACACGGTTCTGTGGGACTGCACCGACCCGGAAGCCAGCCCTATTACCGAGCGCGAGATTCTCGCTGGCGACTGGACGATGAACGGCTCCGGTCAAGCGGTGCTTTCGGTTCTGGAT
Source organism: Novosphingobium pentaromativorans US6-1 (assembly GCF_000767465.1). NCBI lineage: Bacteria > Pseudomonadati > Pseudomonadota > Alphaproteobacteria > Sphingomonadales > Sphingomonadaceae > Novosphingobium > Novosphingobium pentaromativorans. The sequence continues at coordinate 3,796,363 of NZ_CP009291.1, read as the reverse complement.
GATCTTGAGGCCGCGTATGACGCAGCCTCGAACTGGAAACTAAACTTCGTCGACAGTTCCGGCACGACCGTCCGCTCCTACACCGGAAACGCCATCATGACCGACCTGACGCTTGGGGCCGTCAATGGCGACAAGTGCTCGATCTCCATTACCCTCTCCGGCAACGGCGTTCTTACCAAGGGTTGATCCATGCAGACGCATCGCGACATCCCGTTCGGTGATGGCGATTACACCTTCCGCCTCGGCATGGCACAGATCATTGCCATCGAGGAAAAGTGCAATGCCCGAATCGGCGCGATCTATGCGCATGTCATGGATGGCCGCTACCAGAAGGATGGCGTCAGCTTCGGGTACGGCCTGCAGGCGAATTTCGGTTTGCGCGAGGTCATGGAGATCTGTCGGCAAGGGCTGATCGGCGGCGGTGCCGGCTTCGTCGATGGCCGCGACATCAAGGTCACCGACCATCTGGCGACGCACCTTGTCCGAACATATCTCGAACCGGACTCCGGCAACCCACTTACGAAAGCATGGGATCTCGCTGAGGTCATCATGAGCGCATGCGTGAACGGCTACGAGCCGGCGCAGGCCGAGGCTCAAAAAAAAACCGTGAAACGTACCAGTCGGAAGCCGAAGGCCGCTTCGACCGAGGGCAAGTCGTCGGCAATGGCCTCGTAATGGGCATCGCGCCCTCCGAGGTGCTGTCGATGTCCCTCTATGACTACCAGGCCGCCCTTCATCACTGGGCGAAGGCTCAGGGTAGCGATGATGATGAGGTCGAGGCTCTCACCCCGGAAGAGTTTGACGAACTTCTCATCACGGCAGCATCGCAAGGAGTGCATTGATGGATCCGCTTGAACTGATCGCCGTCGAGGTTCGTGCAGATCTGGACCAACTCGAAAAGGAAATGACCGGCGCCACCCGTGTCGTCGACGCGAACGCAGCCAAAATCACGAACTCCGTCGAGCGATCAGAGCGGGCCATCGTGCAATCAGCTCGCAATTCCGGGCAGGCAATGCAGGGAACAGGCCGCAATGCCTCCATGCTCGGCGCGCAATTCAGTCAGATGGGCCAGCAGGTCGCCGCGGGGTCGAGCCCGTTCCAGGCACTCGCGATCCAGCTCCCCGACATCGCCTATCTACTCGGCAATACCGGCAGTGAGGCAGGCAAACTCGCAACGTTCTTCGGTGGGCCGTGGGGCATCGCCCTAACTACAGCAGTTGCCGTCCTCGCCCCGCTGGTGGAGCGCCTGATTGATACCGAAGATGCGCTCGATCGCGTAGGAGACGCTGCGCAGGACGCGATGGACAAACTGCGTGCGTCCCTCAACACGACTTCGGTCGCCTCAAATGCCGCAGACGAAGTAACGAAGAAGCTGGTCGGCAATCTCGGCGAGCTGGCGAAGACCAACCGCGATATTGCCCAGACGCAGAACCTTCTGGAGGACGCCGCGCGCTCGGCCGGAGGTGGCAACTCGCTCGAGATCCTAAATAATCGGCTGGTCCGATTGAATAGCGAGAAGGAGCGGATCAATGCTGATATCCAGCAGTCTCGCAAGGATCTGAAGCAAATCGCTAGCGATGCGCAGGTCGCCCAGATGCAAGCCGAGGCGCGGGCTCGGCAAAGCCAAACACCAACGCGCACGCCGTCGCCCAGATCCTCCAGCTCATCCGGTCGCGGCGCCCGCTCCTCCCGCGTCGATACGACACCTGTGAAGGAATCTCTCGACGATGTAATTGCGCAGGCACAGCAGGACATGCTCGTCGCATTCGCTGATGCATTTCAGAAGCAGAGCGATGCCGACTGGGACGATTTTCGCGAGCAAGTTCGGCGAATGGAGGAATTCCGCGCGCAAGAGCGCGAACGCACCGATGCCCGTCTGCATTACCAGCAGGAGCAGCAGGTCCGTTCACTCGCGTCGATCTATGAAGATGCCTTTCGGGGCGGCACAAGCGCGATTTGGGCTGACTTCAAGGCAATCGGGCTGCGCGTCATCGCCGAGGTTCTCGCGCGTTTCACGATCGCCAAGATTGGAGGCGGCGAATTTAGCCTGGGCGGAGCGCTTACGTCTGCGATCAGTTCAGCCATTCCCGGTTTCGCAAGCGGAGGATCACTCTCGATCGGCGGGCGCGGCGGCATCGACAAGAACGTGCTTTCGCTCAATGGCTCGCCCATCGCTAAAGTCTCGAACGGCGAAACTCTTCATGTAACCAATCCGAGCCTTTCACGCGGTGGAGGCGCACCCGCCCAGATCAACCAGACTTTTGTCCTCGACGCGCGCGGTGGCATCACGACGCCTGAGCTTCTGCAGTACGTCAACGACACGGCGAGCGCGAAAGCGGCGCAGGCGGCAGGAGCAATGGGACAGGCCGTCATGCGTGGCATCCCTAGCCGCCTGAGCAGCTTCCAAAGAGACGGTACCTGATGGCAAGCTACCGCGAGAGCGTCGTGGTTCGCATCGATTGCGATCCCCCAGCCCTTCTCTGGTCCGGGATCGGCAACCTTCTGATGCCGGCTGATGATGTCATTCCAGCAGACGCAATTGCGCTTGGTGGCGGTGAGCTCGTCAGCGTTCCTGACTTCCAGCAACTCATCGGCGGCACTGCTGAGCGGCTAGACTTCACTGTCTCAGGCGTATCCGATGAGACTGTCCGCTTTGCCATCGATGATGCTGCAACAGTCCGCGGCGCCAGGGTCGATATCGGAACCATTCGCTTCGACAACGACTGGCAGTTGGCGTCGGTGACATGGGAGCAGGTATTCGAGGCACGCTCGCTATCCGTCAGCCGTCCGCAATCCGACAGTTCGGGCAACCTGACGCGCTCCATAACCCTGACGATCGTGCAGGGTTCGACAACGCGGAGCCGCGCCAAGATCGCCTTCTTCACCGATTCAGATCAACGCCGTCGCTCCTCGGACGATGCGATATTCAGTCACGTCGGCGGAATTACGCTTGGCACCTCGCGCAGGTTTGGACCCAAATGACCCTCGGCGACTACCTTCTCACCCTCAACGCCAAGCGGCGCGAGCCCGGCGTTCACGATTGTGTCACGCTGCCTGCGGACTGGACCGTTGCGCTTGGTCTTCCCGATCCGATGGCAGCTTGGCGCGGAACCTACGATACCGAAGAAGGTGCGCTCGAGATCATCGAGCAGGCCGGGAGCCTCGAAAGCCTTTTTGCGGCGGGATATGCCTCGATCGGCATCGAAGAGCGCTACGACGAGCCACGCGAGGGCGATGTAGCAGTCCTGCGCGTGGGAGAACAGGAGGCCGGCTCGATCTACACTGGCCGCCGCTGGGTTTTTGTAGGCGAGCGCGGCATCGGCTTTTCGTCGGTCGATCAGGACTGCATCGTGACCGTTTGGGCGGTTGGCGACCATGGGTAAGACGGTAGGCGCCATCATTTCGGTCGGCCTGGCTGTCGCGGTCAACGTCATTCCCGGTGTCGGCCAGGCAATCAGCGGCGCCATCTTCGGCGGCCTGAGTGCTGTAACCGGCACGGTGGGCTTGGCCGCATCTGCGGCCCTGACTTTCAGTCAGGTGGCGGCGTTCGCGCTCACGACGGGCCTCACCATTAATGGCTTGCAGACCGTTGGTGGCATCCTCGGTCTCGGGCCATCGGCGCCGAAGCCAGATCAGGCAGAAACGGCGATCAAGAATTCCCGCCCGCCGCGTGTCTCAGCTTACGGCACGAGCCGTCTCTACGGAGCCTATATCCTCTACGAGACCGCACCTGATGGCGCCGCAGTCGATGTCTACGCGGTACATGACGGAGAGCTCACCCAGATCCTCCAATATTACCTCGCCGATGACGCGGTGACGCTCACTGGAAGTGTGGTGAATGAAGGCGATGATGGTCGTTACGCCGACAGCACGGTCAAAATCTACAGCACGACAGGTGCCTCGCCTGGCGCTTCTATTTCGGCAGTCACGACGAAACTCGGTTCATCGATCTGGGGCACCGCTCACCGTGGCGATGGAGTCGTGCAACTCGCTGTCATCTGTGAGGCGGTGAAGTCGAAACACTTCCTCGACATCTACCCTAACGGCGTGCCCGTCGCTTCCATGGCGGCGAAATGGCAGAAGTGCCCTGATCCCTACGCCACAGATCCAACCGACGAAAGCGCATGGACCTGGACCGAGAACGCAATCCGGCACCTGATGCACTACATGCTTGTGCATGAGCAGATCGATTATGCGACCAAGATCGCGCCGGCACTGGACTACTGGAAGGCCGCTGCGGACGTATGCGACGAGGATATCGCGCTCAAGGCTGGGGGCACTGAAAAACGTTGGCGGTCATGTGTCGCTCACAAGCATACCGACACGCATGCCTCGGTTAAGTCAGCCATCATGCAGTGCTGCGACGGGTGGATCGCCACCCGCTCTGACGGTGCTTATGTCGTCTACGCGGGGAAATACTACACCCCGACAATAAGCATCGGCGCAGATGAAATCATTGCCTTTGAATGGAACGGTGTCGGCGTCGATGACGACGAAGCCATCAACGAGATCATCTGCTCATATGTTTCGGCTGACCACGATTACAACACCGTGGAGACCAATGCCTGGCGTGACGAAGACGACATCGCTGAGCGCGGTCAAATACTCACGGATTCGCTTGAGCCACAGGTGCCGTCATGGGGTCAGGTGCGCCGCCTTGCCAAGCGGCAAATGGCTCGCAAGAACGCCCTCTATCGCGGCACTGTTACGACCAATGCGTCCGGACGCGTTGTGCGCGGAGAGCGCTTTATCAACCTGACGCTCACCGAGGCCGGTACCACGTTCTATGACGGTCCCGTCGAGATCACCGCGGTCACGCGCAATCTCAGCACAGGCGGCGTCACCTTCTCATGGGTGGCCGTCGACCCGAATATCGATGCATGGAACCCAGCGACCGAAGAAGGCGACCCGGCCCCGGTAGGTAACCGCGTCGCACTCGAGCCGTTGACAACGCCGACGATCGATACAGCATCTGCCGTGTTGTCATCGGATGGGTCTTTCGCCCAAATCAGCGTGACCGTCGACGCCGAAGACCGATCCGATCTCACTTGGTTCCTGCGCTGGAAACTCTCGGCGAACACGGTCTGGAATGAGGCTGAGTATACCGACATCGATGCGGGGACGTCGGTGCAACTGCTTTCCGATTCCGTGCCATCGAACGCCAGCGTCGATGTCTCTGTCGCCTACCAAGTGGGCGACGGGCGCACTTCGGACTGGGCGAGCACCGAAACCGTCGACACGACGACCGAAAATCTCGCCCCCTCGCCCAACACAGCCTTTACCGCGAACGGCGGCACCGGCGAGGTATCGGGTAGCTGGTCGAACAGCACTTCGTCGAATTTCGGGCACTCCGAACTCTGGTATGGGACGACGTCGGTATTCGGCAGCGCAACGCAGCTCGGCGGTGACTATACCGGTGGCGCTGGCGAAGGAGAGGTGTTCACAGAGAGCTTGTCGGCCGATGACTACTACCTGTGGACGGTGTCCTACAATTCAGCCGGCACCGCCTACTCAACGACCGGCCCTATTCCGGTAACCGTCACCTAGCCGTCCGTAGAGCGACACGCTCCATCGTGGCCAAGATGCGGCCATGTTCATCTGGCCCGCTCATCTTTTCAAGCCGAAGATCGTGAACGCACGCCCGGTTTCACAGACGATCTCGGGAGGCGCGTCTCTGTCTGGCGTCGAGGACGTGATTGCCACAGATGGCGGCGGTCGCTGGATCATTGAATTTTCCGGAATCAATTTGACCACGCCCGCACAGCAGCGTGCCTGGAGTGCATGGGCCGGCTATCTCGATGGCGGGGCAACCGAGTGTCTGGTCCCGATCCTTTCACTGCCGACAGGCCCGAGGCCCTTCGCATGGGATAAGGCGGTGCGCGTCTCGAAACTGGTCACCGATAACGACGTGTTTCCGACCAGCGCAGCTTATTCGGTTTCGCATATGTCAGCATCAATTGGAGCAAACGCTGCCCTTCGAGCGACTTCACTGCAGATCAACCTGACGTCTCAGGGCGAGATTGTCGGTGGCGAGAAGTTCAGCATTGGAGACTACGCCTATCGCATTGTGCGCGAAACCTCGGCGGGGATCTTCTCGATCCGCCCGCCGCTCCGCGAGGCTGTAACCGCCGGCGCCGCAGTCAATTTCGATTGGCCGGTCGTAAGGTGCCGCATGCAGCCCGCCCAGGATTTCGAGAGTCCTATCAACTTCGGACGGTTTTCCGAGAGCTCAATCACTTTCATTGAATCCGTACCAGTGGGGGTTTCCTAATGGCTATCGCGCGCAGGGTTGATGGCCTTTCGGCATTCACGGGCAGCGATCTCAAGTTCGTTTTCTCGCTCGTCGGCGTTGATATGACTGGCGAGACCGGCGTGTTCAACATTGCCACGGCCCCAGAGGCGTCACCGGCTATAGCGGCAACTGTAACGCTGATCGAGGTCATCTACGATGACGATGGCGTGCCGACATCGATATTGCAGGCATACGCTTCGAAAGCGGCTGTGCAGGCGGCAAAGGCGGTGCTGGCACCTTCTGACGAAGGCGCAAACCTCAACCTTTACTACGAATTTCGCGTCTCTGCGCTCGCGGGTGAGACGGGAAGCGATGCCGAAACAACCCTCATGTACGGCGCCTTTCCAATCAAGGGGTCTATCTGATGGCCGACATTGAACTTGATTTCGTTGGCCCTGGCGCTCGCCTCGCAATTGGATCTGCGACCAGAGCAGCCGCATCGGAAGCGTCCGCGACCATTTCGGCGGCAACGGCGGAATCTGCAGCTGGTCCAACTTACAGCAGCACAGCTGCAGGTCTCGCTTCAACCAGCGATGGAGAGGCATTTGCTGTCGATAATGGCGACGGAACTGTAACTGTATACTTGAACAATCTTGGTGTTGCAGTTGCCCAACGGACGCTTGCGACAACTGCATACTCTGAAGCGACATATGCCAAAAACGAGGATCTCGCCTCGACCGAGGCAGACAAAGGGGCTACCCTTGTCAACTTCACGCCGTACAACATCACCTATACGATAGCTGGTCAAACTCCGACCTCGTGGAGTGTGTACGAGACAAGCGGTGAATCGGGCCGCACCGCGCGGCACCTCATGGAACCTGCGGACAGGGGTTCTCATAGTGGCGAGCAATTCTCCGGTCTTGGGCTTAGTCTTCGCCCTACCGGTTCTCTGGCGAATGGACCGGCCAACGCCGATATCGGGTTCAATATTTCCGTCATCAAGGGCGGCACAAATGTCGGTGAGATTGACGGCCTCAATATCGTTGTCCGTCAGGCCGGTACGGCGTCGGACGCGTGCGCGATCCTGACCGATGTTGCCGGTTGGAACGGTGGGACCGGCTTCTGGGGACAGCACGAGGGGACGACGAAGCATATCGATGGCGGCGGCACTACGCTGCTCGATATCCGAACCCAGATGGGCGTCATCGATACGGTCAATAATACCTCGTTCGGTTACTATGCCACGCCAAATACCGGAACGATCGATTATGGCCTGCTGTTCATCACCGAAGTCAGCGGCGGGCAGTTCGGCAACCACATCACCGCTATTTTCGAAGGGCGGACAGCCTTTCAGGTCGATGGGGATGGGAGAGTCTACGTCAATCCGGGTGACCTTGAAACGGGGCAGTACGCGCGTCAGGAGTGCTACCTTCTTGAAGCGGCAAGCGGCAACGCCCTTGCCGGACATGTCGAGTTCAACCGCTATGCCGCAGGCTCGGATTGGACCTCTACGGAACTCAGGTTTCGCGGCAGCGTGGATGGTTCCGACGCGGCAGCAAGCTCGCCGTGGATGTCGTTTCGTGGGCTATCCGGGGGGACATCTCAAATCACATTCGGATATGGCGTTGGCGCGTCTGCTTTTGATCGTGTTGTAATTCCTATCGGCGGCGGCATTCAAATCATTGACCTGCCGTCATTCTCTTTTGCTGATGACACAGCCGCCGCCGCCGGGGGCGTTCCTGTTGGCGGGCTTTATCACACATCCGGCGCGGTCAAGGTGCGCCTGACATGAGTGAGGAGCAAGGCATGGTCATCGCCTTCAACACGGTCTGCAAGTCCTGCGGCGAGCGCGTGACCTGGCCCAGCGACGATCCCGACTGCGTGGAGGTGCAATCTGACGCCATCGGGCGGGTCAAGCATCACTGGCGCATCTCCTGCGCATGCGGGAGCCCTGTCACGGCCTTCGGTGGGCGTCCTCTGGGAACGGGCGAGATATGAGCCACTTCGAACGCCTGATTGCCTGCATCCGTTCGGGGCAGATGAGCGAGGCGCAGATCTCCGAAGAACTGCGCAATCCAGTGTTTGCCGCATATTACAGGCAAAGGGCGTGAACGGTGCCTGACCTTGCCTCTCTTGCGTCGACAACGCTGCCGATGGGCGTCGGGCTCGGTGCAGGCGGCGTGCTCGCCATCGGGATCATGCGTGCTCTGGGCAGCGCCGCGCGGTGGATCATCGAATACTTCGGGGGACGAATGGACAAGAGGGCCGACCGGCTCGACGCGAGTACGGACAAGCTGATCAAAGGCCTCGAAGATAGGATCGATGCACTGACGAAGCGGCTCGACCACGTCGAGCAAGAGCTTTCCGAATGCAAGGAACAGCACGCTGTCGCCGAGGCTCGCAACAAGCACCTTGAGGCGATGATGCAGGGATACGGTGATGCCCGGCAGCGCATCGCGACCGAGCAAGCAGCTGAGGTCCTGTCGATTAGAGAAAGGTCGAAGTGATGGACGTTCGCGCCCTGCAGTCGAGACTTGGCGTTGCGGCCGATGGCATGTTCGGTCCCAAGAGCCGCGCCGCGCTGATCGCACGCTTTACCAACACTGCCGCGCCGGCCGTGAACAGCGCGGATCTGATCAGCTTCGCTTCCCGGCTACACTGCTCCGGCAAGCAGCTCGCTGCCGTCGCCAAGGTTGAGAGCGCAGGCGGCGGATTCGACGATCGCGGACGGCCCAAGATCCTGTTCGAGCGCCACCTGTTCCACAGGCAGACCGGAGGCCGATGGTCGCCGTCATCCTTTAGCCAGGCTACGGGGGGCAGATATTCCGAGGACAGTTGGGGCAAACTCCTGCTCGCCTGCGCCAAAGACCCAGACGCGGCTTTTTCCTCGTGCTCGTGGGGCAAGTTCCAGGTGCTCGGCCTGCACTGGTCAAAGCTCGGCTATGAAAGCCCGTTCGCGCTGGCCGTGTCGACGGTGGAGAGCGAGGCCGCGCACTATGATTTGCTCAGCCGGTACATCGAGGCCTTCGGTCTTGCCGACGAGTTGCGTGCCTTGAGCACCGATCCCGAGGACTGCCGCGCGTTCGCCCGTCGCTACAACGGCCCGGCCTACGAGCGGTTCGACTATCACAAGAAGCTGGCGAGTGCGATGCGATGACGGTCCGCGAGTTCCTGCACTGGCTCGGCCATCCGCTGCGGGCTGTCGTCTCCGCCCTAACTGTCTTGGTGAACCTGACGCGCCAGCAGATGCGCGCGCTGTTCTCGCTCGCCATGATCGGCGGGATGATCTCCCTATCTGGGCAGAACTTCATCTACACCTATTTCGCCCGCCGCGCTGTTGCTCAGGGCGAGGCTTACCGGCCGCTCTTCGATCTGATCCAGGAGCAAATGCGGTTCAACTCCGCGCTCGTCGCATGGTTCGCCGTGATCTTGGGGCTGATCGTCTTCGGTGCCGACTGGCTGCGCGCCAAGTGGGGCGACCGCGAGTTGCAGTTCGGCAAGGATGATCCCGCCTCTATCAAGGACGATGGAGAATGAACCCTATCCCCATCAGCTGGTGCCTCGGCGGGGCTGCAGCAGCTGCCCTCGTTGGCGCCTGGGGCGGCTGGACGGTCCGCGACTGGAAGCGGGACAGCGAAGTCCTCGCCGGAATCGAGAAGGCGACCGAGCTCGTCAACGAGCAGCTTGCAACGATCGACGCGGCGGCGCAGGCCTATGAGCAGGAGCGAGAAGATGCACGAGTGCAGACCAACGTGCGCGAAAGCACGATCCGCGAGATCTATCGCGACCGGCCGGTGCCTGCCGATTGCGCTGTTGGTGATGATGTCCGCGGCGTGCTCAACGACGCCGTCCGTTCCGCCAACGCCCGAGCTGCAGGCGAACCTGCGCCAGGCGTGTCCGCCACTGCCGGTGGCGCCGGTTCCGCTGATCGACCCTGAGCGATCGATCTGGGAGAACGCGCTTATTTCGCTCTATGGCGAGTGCGCCGGCCGCCATCATCGAACCGTCGAGGCGTGGCCTTCAACTCACGGCAAGTAATGCTTAAATCGTGTCCGTAGGGATCGGGCGCGAAGGAGCGGACGGTGGACAAGCCAGACCTTGACGACGTGATTGAGGAAATAAAACATCCCAGCGAGACTGAGATGGACATAGGACGCGATCAAAGCTCGCGCGAAATCCGGCTGGGCATGACGCTGGTGCTGATTGTGGTTGCCGTCGTCGTTCTCATCGCGACCGCCCTGCGTTGGTGAACCGCGGTTAGTCAGGCTGCCGGATCTTCCCGGCCTGCTGAAGCAGCATCTGCACGTGCGCCGGATCGCTGAGATCGTACTCGGGTATCTCGACCAGGTCGCGCATCGTGTCGGCATGCTTGCGTAGCCGTCCGATCATCTCGGGCATGATGTTGCGCAGCTCGATCAGGCCCATGTCGGCGCTGGTCGATTCCTTCACGCGATCAAAGCGGCGCTGAGCTTCGTCGACGATCTCGTCGTCGGACATGGTGGAGAATCGGGAGAGGTAGGTCATGCCCGCTCTCTACATGTTCCTACTATGTTCCGAAAGAGCGACCAGACATAGCGGAGTCGGACTGTGGCCTAAGCGGGTATGGCGGGGTAAAATCAGAGGGCGGTCGCCAGAAGGACAAGCTCGTCCGGCCTCCTTCAATAAGGCGGTTTCGCACTCAGACTAGGGGCCCGGACCGCACCGGGTCCCCCTTGTCCAAGCCTCTGCATCGGCCATTCATCCCCTGAGATCAAAATGTTACCAAAAAGGGGCTTACTTCGCAGTTGCGAAAGGATTACTGTTGCGGCGCAGTAGATCGGAGGGCCAGCGCTCGGCCACTCCGTAATTTCAACTGCCGACTCCCAACTCGGGCCCGGGTGACTCCGGGCCCTTTTTATTGCCAGACGCGCGCCAGTCCCAGCGACACGAGATAGCGGCCAGCGTCCCGGCCATTGACTGACAGTGTGGCGAGCGTCCGGCCGTACCGATCGGTGCCGTTGCGCGACACGGTCACCGGACCACGCGACAAGAAATCCGCCAGTGCATCGCGCGACCGCTCGCCCAGGGCGAAGTCGCACCATGGCGGATTGTTCGAGCCGGCCAGGCGCTGGCGTGACTGCGCGGAGCAGCGAGAGGACCCGCTGAGCTCCGGCGCGTCGATGTTCTCCACCCGGATCCGCTCGCCATCACACAGGCGCACCGTGTCGCCGTCGTGGACGTAGGCGATGCAGGCTGCCGCGGCGAGGAATAGGGGTATCTGGCTTGCCCAAGCTCTTTAGTTGTTGGGATCGATCATGTCGGATCGAATGTCACATTATTGCCGGCAATGTAGAGGGGTTTAGGTAGAGGTGGAATATTAATTAAATCATAGGCATGTTTATGGGCTACCTTGAAGCCCTGAGCCGCCAGATATCCGGCAACGGATTTGCCCATTTCTACTTTATCTTTGTCTTTCCCGGCTGTTTTCAGGTTGACCAGCTGCGCTTTATTCAGCTCGCCCGCAATTTGCTCAAGAAATCCCTGAGTTAACTGAAAAGGCTGGCGACCCAAGTTAATGATGTTGTCCCCATGCACATTGCTTTGATTAAATGTGTCGCCCATCACACCTTCCGGTCGATATTCATCTCGTTGGGTCCCAATACATTATGTTGCTCATAATGGTCACCCCCCAATGTGGGCCCAGATTGCGTTATCTTTTCCGGATCGTCGGGCTTTGGCCTTCTCCAGATAAGCCAACACAAGAAAGCATAAAAGACCAGGAACACGACCAAAGCAACAACCCATGCGGCCGCTTCTGATGAAAACGTCACAGCCAGCCTCCGTCCGATTGCATCTGCAAGAGGGTCAAAAACCCTAGATGTCGCGAGCGCGCGCTGAATGATGTAAGAGCCAATGCCGGCTGGTAATGACGAGGCAAGAGTTCCCGCGATCTTGAACTTTTGCACAGGCGCCCCCTCATGGCCGCGACTCCGGATCAGAGGTCGGTACCAGATTGACTATACTAATCCAAAGAGGATCAGTCCCGGTGGGCGCCGTCTCCAATGCGAGACCAAGTCCCACGCCTGCGCTCGGCTGCACTGGGCGCCTGTAATCCCGCCAGTTCTCGCGCACGTATGTTGAGCGATACCGCGCCGCATGCCGCGCCCGGCTGGAATGCAGGCGATAGGCGTTGTCAGATTCCTGCTGACGTATGGCCTTGCGCTTGCTCGGCTTCTTCATGCCACGTCTCCCAAACCAGCACGGCAGATCACATCGCGCGGACTGTCCTGCCCGCATACCTTGCAGCGCAGCGTGTGAAGTTCGCCGTTGCCGGCCTTAATCTCGCGCGGGCAGTCGGGATCGCCGGGCTTCCAGTAATCGTGCTTCGGCGGATTCTTGATTAGATCGTAGAGCCGGTCATTCTCAGCCCGCAGCGCCCGCATCTCAGCATAGAGGTCACGGTCCTCGGCCGGGAAAACAGCGCGCTCCATATCCCAATCGCGTAGATCGCGGTAGAGATCGCGGAAGTGGTCGGCGTGGTTGGTGCTGCGGAAGTAGACGCGGTCGCCTTCGTCATCGAGTTCGTCCATGAAAAGCAGGCCGTCGCGCACGCGCTCGAGCATCTTCGCCTGATAGACGAGATCGGCGCCCTGCTGCGTGACCTTGGCTGCCAATGCGGCAGCATCGTCGACCATGTTCTCTCGGAACCCTGCCGCGTTGCGGTGCCCTCCGCCGCCCATGCTCTTCGCCACCTCGCTGACGTCGGTGCGGTCGTCGTGGCTGCGCAGAGACCAGGTGACGGACTTCTCTCCGCTCACCGACATCGCGGCGAACGGTGCGGCGGGATGCTGGTCGAGGAGGTAGTGCCCGACGGCCGACACGAGCGAGTAAGGGCACTCGACGGCAATTACGTCCGGAACGCCCGCCACGGTCCGCAGGTGGGCACGTGCAGCGATCTCCTGCACGAGCTGGTCCTTCCACCGCAAGATGGCCCGGCCGCGCTCGATTGGACGATCATCGAGTGTGAGTTGTCCGTCCAGCACCTCCATGCGCTCGACCGTCATCTCGCCCGCCTGGATCTCGACGTGCAGCGCCTCGGCTGGGGAGTGCTCGCCCGGCTGGAAGCGCCAGAGGTCATACTGCTCGGCGAGTTCGACGAGTCGCGGCGTGAACGTGAACCGGCTGGCGAAATCCCACGCCATGCGCGCGCCGCTGCGCTCCATGTCGAACAGTGCAAGGATTGGAGGGTATCCTCCGATCTGCAGGTCGTTGAACATCGATGCGGCGACTTCGGGCGTGAACCGTTCGGGCCGCGCCGCAAATACCTGGAAAGGCTCAAGCGCCGCCTGCGCTGTTTTGTGATGATCGAGTATCACGATCGACTGCGCGCCTAGCGCGATCATCGCCCGCAAATCCTCCTCGGGAAACGAGAAGTCGACGATCAGGATGTTGCGGCCGAGGATGGCGTCGACCTCCGGCGGCGACATGCCATAGTTGCACGCGAGATAGGCAGGCTGATTTCCCCAGCGGCGCCAGCATGCCCAGGCCGCGACGATACCATCGGCGCATTTGTCGTGGTATATGATCAGGTCAGGAGACCACTGGTCGGCGATCATCTTGATGGCATCAACAGAATGATCGGTGGTCAGCAAATGGTCAGCAGATCGCGCTTCGTTCTCGCTTGAATCATGATCTGTTCCGGAAGTGGCTGACGTAATTTCGCCGTTTTCCATGTCTTAACACCCTTCACACGGGCGGGGCCGCACGTTGCGGCGCCGCAGTTTCAATTGTCAGGATTGACGTCCCTGAACGGGAAGATGATGTCGTCTGGCCATTGGGTGGCCCGGCCGTCGCCGCGATAGGCCCCGTTGCCGGTGAGCTTCGCCAGGTAGATCCGACAGTGCTTCGACCAGACGCGCTTCCCCCACGATGTCCCGCAGTGGAATTCCCACGCCTTCTTGCGCAGCGCCTTGCGCAATTCGTCCGGCGTGCAGCCGGGCATATCAGCATGAATGGCGGCTATCATGCGCGGCGCGTCGGCTTGCCAATCACGCATGACAAAGAGGCCCGAGCGGTTTACACTCGTTTAGTAAGCCATTGATTCCATTGTCCCGATAAGGACACTGGTTTACGCCTATGCCATTGAATCGGCTGGTATCTATGCAGCTTTGGGAGCAGGATGTCGCAGGTTCGAATCCTGTCTCCCCGACCAACTCGACTTCCGATCAGCCCGGCTCGCCCTTTCTTGCAGCTCCCATGTACCAGTGGGAGCGCAAAGCCGTGCCCTGCGCCCCCGTCTGTGCTTTTGCGCTATCGCAGGTCCGTCAATCCTGCGGGATGAGGCGCATGGCCGTACCGCCGCCCGGGGCCAGCCAGATCTCGATCCTGTCGCCCTTGCGCACCGCTTGGGTGTCATAGGCAATTCGGTGGCGGGCCTCGGTCTGGTAAGTTGCGCCCTCGCCGTCCTTCCAGATCCTGGCCTCGTAGGTCTTGCCAGCATCGAGGAAGTCGAAGTCGAGCGTGACCTTGCGCGCGGTGGCATCGTTCACGCCGCCCACGAACCATTCCGGCCCGTTGCGATCCTTGCGGGCGAAGATCGCATAATCGCCAACCTGGCCTGCGATCAGGTGACTTTCGGCCCAGTCGGTCGGCACATGTTCGATGAATTCCATCTCGCGCGGATGGGCCTTGAGGTTTTCAACGAAATCGGCCGCCATCTGGATCGGTGAATAGAGCGCGAGATAGAGCCCGAGCTGCTTGGCCAGAGTCGAGGCCAAGGGGGCATGTTCCGCCCCCTCCAGGCTGAGCACGCCGGGAGTGAAATCCATCGGCCCGGACAGCATGCGCGTATAGACGAGCGTGGGTTCATGGTCCGGCCCGTTGGCGAAAGTCCCCCAGGCATTGTACTCCATACCGCGCGCACCCTCGCGCGAGACCCAGTTGGGATAAGTGCGTCGCAGGCCGGTATCCTTCACCGGTTCATGCGAATTGACCGCGACGTGATGCTGCGCAGCGACTTTCACGACATCGAGATAGTGGTTCACCATGCGCTGGCCATCGTGCCAGACCATCTTCGTTTCGCCCGGCTTGTTTCCGGGGGCGATGATCCCGCCGGCATCGGCGACGTAGCCGGTCTTGACCACGTCGACGCCCAGCTTTCCGTAAAGCGCCATGGCGTCGTCGAGCTGCGGTTCGTAGTTGGCGATGTTGCCGCCGGTCTCATGGTGGCCGATCAGGTGCACACCCTTTCTGGCTGCATAGGCGCTGAGCCCCTCGAGGTCGAAATCGGGCGTGGGCTGGGTGAAACTGAAATCATCGCCGTGGCCGAACCAGTCGCCGTTCCAGCCTTTGTTCCAGCCTTCGACGAGTACGCCGCGAAAGCCATGCTGCGCAGCATAATCGATGTACTGCTTCGTCCGCTTCGTCGTGGCACCATGGCGAGGTCCTTCCGCCCAGCTCCAGTCGCCGCGGATCATGCCCCACCAGATGCCGATATAGCGCGCCGGCTTGAACCAGCTCACATCGCCCAGCTTGTTGGGCTCGTTGAGGTTGAGCTCGAGGTCGTTCTCGACCAGACCGGCAGCGTCATTCGCAATGCGGACCGTTCGCCATGGCGTGGCAAAAGGCAGGTCACGCACGACTTTCGCGCTGTCCGATCCCGGCGCCAGCTCGGTGCGGAAGAGCTGCCCGCTCGCGCGCTTGAACCAGTAGCCGGCATAGTCGACCAGCGCCGCTTCATGGAACGAGAGGTGCGTGCCGTCATCCAGCCGCATGGTGATCGGCGTATGCGCGGTGGAAACCGCATCGATCGGCGTCTCCTGATAGACCTGTTCGTAGCGATTCCATTCGCCGCCCGGAATCCACCAGGCCTTGCCCTTGGGGACGATGTCGAACTCGGTCGTCTCCTCGGCAATGCGCATGGTCTTGAGCGCGGGCTGCTCGGGCAGTTCGTAGCGAAAGCCGATGCCGTTATCGAAAAGCCGGAAGCGCACGTTCATACGCCGCGCGCCCTGCACTTGCGACTGCTGGAAACGCACAACGACCTCGTTGTAGTGGTCGCGCACGAAGCGGCGCTCCCCCCAGGGCTGCTCCCAGGTGTCGTCGGCAGACGCTTTCTCGCTGCCGGAAATGGAAAAGCCGCGCACCATGTTGAGGCCATCGGTCAGGACGAAGCCCAATTTGCTGGGCGCAATCAGCAGCTTGCCCTTACGCGATAGCGACCATGTCGGGCGCGCATCGTTGTCGGTCGTGACCGAAAGCACCAGCGAGCCATCCGGAGATGACGCCGTCACGCTCGGCCGCTCCTCTTGCGCTGCGGCGCCATTGGCGCAAATCGCGGCGAGGCAAAACCCCGCCACAGCGAGAATACGTGTCGGTTTCATGATCGGTATTCCTCAGTTGATCCAGAGCGCGCCCCAGGCAGGCAAGGTGCCGGGCTCTGCTCCATTGACGGCGGCGACAACATTGGCCTGCGTCGGCACCTCGACCGGCCATGCGGCCGGCTCGGCGCTCATGTTGAACAGGGCCAGGATGCCCTGCCCCTCGCATTCGCGGCGCAGCACGAGGCGGGTTTCGACGGCCAACAGAACCTCGCATGAACCCCGCCGCAAGGGCGCATTACTGCGCCGCACGGCAATCAGGTGGCGGGTCAGGCTAAGCAGCGATTGCGGGTCGTCCTGCTGCCGGTCCACTGCGCGCGCGAGGTTCTCTTCACCCAGCGGAAGCCACGGCTGTGCGCTGGTGAACCCGCCAGCGGCATCATCGCCCTGCCATGGCATCGGCGTGCGTGCGCCATCGCGTGAGAGGGTCAGCGGCCAGTTCGCGATGGCCTCGGGGTCCTGCAGCATTTCGAAAGGCACATCGACCTGCAGCAGGCCCAGTTCCTCACCCTGGTAGACGATCGGATTGCCCCTCAGCGAGGCCAGCAGCATCGCCTTCATCCGCGCGAAAGCCGCGCGATCCTGCGCCTTGCACCAGCGTGAGAGGGCGCGCGGGGCATCGTGATTTTCGAAGGCCCAGCTCGGCCACCCGGCGGATTGCTGCTCGGACCAACCTTCGAGAGCGCTTTCGACGAGCGAGGGAGAGATCGCGTCGGCGTAGAGGAAGTCGAACCCGTAAGCACTGTCGAGCCGCTTGGCCCCTGCCGTGAACTCGCGCATTTCGCGTTCGGCGTTTCGACCGCCGACTTCGGCGAGCGAGAACGTACCTGGGTAGCTGGCGATCAGCGCCTGCAGCTTTTCGATGAACTGCGGGATATCAGCGTGAGACTGGTTGTAGGTCTGCAGCTGGTAATCGAACGAGCGCGTGCGCAGCTTGCCGTCCTCCGGTGCGGGCGGATTGTCGCGCAGCAGGGGATCGTGCATCGTGAAGTTGAGCGCGTCGATGCGAAAGCCGGAAACGCCCCGGTCGAGCCAGAACCGCGCGACATCGAGCAGCGCCTCCTGAACCCTGGGATTGTGCACGTTGAGCTGCGGTTGCTGCGGCAGGAAATTGTGCAGGTAATACTGGCGGCGCCGCGCGTCCCAGCACCACGAAGGTCCGCCGAACACCGATTGCCAGTTGTTGGGCGGAGAGCCGTCGGGCTTGGGATCGGCCCATACGTACCAGTCGGCGAAGGGATTTTCCCGGCTTGCGCGGCTCTGTTCGAACCAGACATGCTTGTCCGATGTATGAGCATAGACCTGGTCGACGATGACCTTCAGGCCAAGTGCGTCCGCACGGGCGACCAGCTCATCGAAATCCTCCAGCGTGCCGAAAATCGGATCGACCGCCCGATAGTCAGAGATGTCGTATCCGAAGTCGGCCATCGGCGAGGCGTAGAACGGAGAGATCCAGATCGCCTCGACGCCAAGCGAGGCCACGTAATCGAGCCGCGAGGTAATCCCCGGCAGGTCTCCTACGCCATCGCCGTTGGAATCGGCGAAGCTGCGCGGGTAGATCTGGTAAATGGCGGCTCCGCGCCACCATTCCGCTTGCCCGGTCGCAGCAGGGGGGGATGAAATGATATCGTCTGTCATCGTTGTCCAGGAGGGAGGAGTTGCACTGGTCTGGGGGATCAGTCGTCAGCCGCGCAGACGGCAAAACCCAGCGGCGGAAGGGAAACGGCGGCGCTGCCCGGGGCCGTTGCCATGGAAGGACACCCTGCGCCGGCCAGCGTCTTGAACTTGAGCGAACCGGTCTCGACAGAGACTTGCGCGGAGATGGGTTCGGCCGAGGTATTGAAGGCCAGCAGCACTTCCTTTCCGGTGTCGGGATCGAAGCGAGAGACGGCGAAGAGCCCCGGGCCTTCCGACGTTGCGCGCAGCCTGGTGGTGCCGGAGGTCAAGGCAGGCGTCTTCACCCGCAGCGCTGCGAGTTTCGCGATGAACCTGTAGAGCGGATGGCTCTCGTCGAAGTTCGATGCTGCGCTCGTGTCGTCTGTGCCGACCAGGCTGTCCGCATTGTAGATCGCGGTGCGCGAGGGGAACATGTCCTGCCGCGATAGCTGGTCGCCGCCCTCGCCCCCGAAACCCTGCTCGTCACCATAGTAGATCGTCGGCACGCCGCGCAAAGTCAGCAGCATGGCGTGGCCCAGCTCTACGCGCGCCAGCAGGTCTTCAGGCGCGATCCCGGGATTGGCCTTCCTGATGAAGTAGGTGAAGCGCCCGGCATCGTGGTTGCCGAGGAACGTGGGCAGTTGCAACGCCGCCTGCGCTCCGCCCTGGTAGAGTGCATCGTCTTCTCCCAGCCGCGCCAGTTCCTGCGTCCCCGCCTTGCCGTCCACAGCAGCGATGACGGCGTGCATGAAAGCGAAGTCGAGCACGGCGGGCAGACCGGCATTGCGCGTCCAGCTCGCCAGCAGTGCCGGGTCGTATTCACCCGTCGCGACTTCCCCGAAGATATGAAAATTGGGGATGCCTTTCTGTCGCGCGCGCGAAAGCATCGCGGGAACGAAGGCGCGCCAGAATTCCGGATTGACGTGTCTGGCCGTGTCGATGCGAAAGCCGTCTATGCCGAACCGGTCGATCCAGTCCCCGTAGATCGCGATCATCCCTTCCACGACGCGCGGATTCTCGGTCGCCAGGTCGTCCAGCCCGACGAAATCGCCGTATTGCGAGGATTCGCCCTTCCAGTTCGTGTCGCCGCGATTGTGGTAGTAGATCGGATCGTTGAGCCAGGCGGGAACCTTCACGTTCTTTTCGGCCTTGGGCACGAAGGGCGTGTAGGCGAACGACGGATCGGTCAGCTTCGCCCAGTTCCGAGGCGTCGCCACGTCGTCACCGGCAAAGCCCGGGTTGATCGCCTTGCCGCTGGCATCGCCATGGGTCGAATAGGGATAGTCCGCCTTGCTGCGATAGGCGTAGTTTCCCTCCTTGCCTTCACGGTACTGGATGACGTCGGCGGTGTGATTGGCGATGATGTCCATGTAGACCTTCATCCCGCGCGCATGGGCCGCATCGACGAGGGCCTTGAAATCGGCATTGGTGCCGAAATGGGGATCGACTTGCGTGAAGTCGGTGATCCAGTAGCCGTGATACCCTGCGCTCTTGTTTCCTTCCGGGCCCTGCACGGGCTTGTTCTTGAAAATCGGGCCGACCCATATCGCCGTCGCGCCAAGGCGCTGGATATAGTCGAGCCGCTGCATCAGGCCCTTGAGGTCGCCGCCGTGGTAGAAGGCCTTGTCCGCCGGATCGAAACCGGTCGAGAACCTGTCGCCCTTCAACCCGCCCTTGTCGTTCGACCGATCGCCGTTCTCGAAGCGGTCTGGCAGAACGAAGTAGATCACTTCCTGCTCGGGCTTGCGCGCGCGAAAATCGCTCTGTGCCGCCGGAGCGGCAGAGGCCGTCTGTGCAAGCAGGCATGTGGCCATCGCGGCCAGCGAAGCGGTAAATCTGCTCAAGGAAGTGTCTCCAATTCGGGGGAGCTGGACAATGCCGAAGCGCAAGTTGCCGCCAGGAAATCCATGTGGCGCGGCATCGGGCCTACCGTCTGCAGGCAAGCCTGTTCGACGGCGCCGAGGAAGCCGGCGAGATCTTCCTCGCTCAGGGCATCGGCAATGGGGTTCCAGCCTTTCGGCTCGATCCCCTGCCCGGCCATCACCTGCAGCCAGGCCGCCTCCTGGAACAGTTCGTCACCGGCAGGCTGAATCTGGCAGGCTTCCTCGAACTCGGCGATGCGGGCAGCCAGCGAATCAGGCACGGCCATGTCGCGGCACCGATCCCAGAACGGTTCGCCTGCGCGGGCATTGGCCTTGTAGTGCAAAATCAGGAAGTCGCGGATGCACTCGAATTCTTCCGCGGTCCGGCGATTGAAGGCGCTGACGATGGCAGGGCTTGCAGGACCGCAGGGCAATACGGTCAGGAACCGCATGATCGTGGACTGGATCAGGTGGATCGAGGTCGACTCCAGCGGCTCCATGAATCCGCTCGCCAGACCTACGGCCAGGACATTGCGGTTCCATGCCTTGCGGCGCCGACCGGTCGTGAAGCGCAACAGGCGCGGATCGGCCTGCGCCGGCGCCTCGAGAGATGCGAGAAGTGACTCGGTAGCCGCTTCATCGCTCAGGTATTCGCTGCAATAGACGAGCCCGTTGCCGATGCGATGCTGCAGGGGGATGCGCCACTGCCATCCCGCGCTGCGCGCGATCGAGCGGGTGTAAGGCGTGAACGGCCCTGCCGCCTCGCAAGGCGCGGCAACGGCCCGGTCGCAAGGCAGCCAATGGCGCCAGTCCTCATAGCCGGTCTGCAGTTCCTCTTCGATGAGCAGGCCCTTGAAGCCCGAGCAATCGATGAAGAAATCGGCCGCAAGCGTCTGACCGCCCTCGGTCTGCACCGCTGCGATATCGCCTTCATCCTTGCGGATGACCCGGGCGATGCGTCCCTCGTGCCGGGTGACGCCCATGCTCTGCGCCAGGCGACGCAGGAAGGTGGCATAGAGACCGGCGTCGAAATGATAGGCCCAGGGCAATTCGGGAATGCCGGGACCGGACACGCCGGTTGCCATGCGTCCGGTGCGCGCGGCCAGTTCATTGGCGGCGTAATGTGCCAGCGGCTTGGCATTGCCCGCCGCCTTCGCGCGCGCCCAATAATGGCGGAAGGGCAGCAGGCCGAGGGGACGGCCCACCGTTCCGAAGGCGTGCATGTAGCTGTGCCCTTCGCCTAGCCAGCCATCGAAGGCGATGCCCAGCTTGTAGGAAGCCGATGTCTCGCGCAGGAACTGCGCCTCGTCGATGCCGAGAGC
The DNA here is from genome assembly GCF_000767465.1 of Novosphingobium pentaromativorans US6-1. Taxonomy (NCBI): domain Bacteria; kingdom Pseudomonadati; phylum Pseudomonadota; class Alphaproteobacteria; order Sphingomonadales; family Sphingomonadaceae; genus Novosphingobium; species Novosphingobium pentaromativorans. The sequence continues at coordinate 3,774,933 of NZ_CP009291.1, read as the reverse complement.
CTTGTTGAACAGGCGGATGGCCGGGATCGTCGCCTCACCGACGCCGACGGTACCGATCGCCTCGCTTTCCACGAGCGTCACCGCGTATCCGGGAGGGGCAAAGCGGGCGAGTGCCGCGGCGCTCATCCAGCCGGCCGTTCCGCCGCCGACAATGACGATGCTGAAGCGGGTCTGGGTCACGCCTGTTGCTCTCCCGTCTGGTTCGGCCCGGCGCGCTTCACCGGCAGTGCCTCCTCATATCCCCTGCGCAGGGAGCGGCGGAACCGCAAAACTGTGTCCCAAATTGCGGTTCCGCCGCCCGGCGCCGAGAGCTGGAGGAGGAGGGATTCCCGGCGCCGAATTCTCTGGTCCGGCCCGGGGTTGCGCCCGGGCCGGGGCATTCGTCAGAACTTGTAGGAGAAGCCGGCCAGGAAACGACGACCGTAGCGCTGGTAGTCGATGATCTGGCGCGAATCGCCTCCGGGGTTGGTGGTGATGAAAGGTTCGTCGGTCAGGTTCTGGCCCTGCAGGTAAAGCGAGAGACCTTCGAGTGCGCTGCCTTCCTGGAAGTCGTAGCCGATCTGGCCGTCGACGATCAGCTCCGAAGCCGCCCGGCGACGTACGCGATTGGCCGCGAAACCGGAAACCTCGCCAATGAAGGTCGAGCGGTACCGAACCGAACCGCGCAAGTTGAAGCCAGCCTTCTCGAAGTAGGCGGTGCCGTTTGCGACCCACTTGGAATAGCCCGGAAGGTCGCTGGAAGGCGCGCCCGGCTCGGGCTGGATCTTCGTCTTCGTGTAAGCGACGCTGCCGGTCACGCCGAAGCCTTCAAGCGCGGGTACGAACGTGTCGAACGGCAGCGTTGTCGCCAGCTCCACGCCGTAGAGCTTGCCGCCCTGCCCGTTGATCGGAACCTGGATCTGCGCCGTCGGCGAGATGGTCACGCCATTGCCCGGATCGGCAAGTGCCAGCAGGCTCGACGGGATCGTGATGTCCTGCTTGTAGACGTAGCTCTTGAGTTCCTTCCAGAAGAACTGGGCCGAGATATAGCCCTTGCCGCCGAAGTACTTCTCGAAGGTCAGGTCGAGAGCATTGGCGCGCCACGGACGCAGGTCCGGATTGCCGGATTCGCCGGTGACCTGAGCCACATTGCCGGTAATCGTGTAGCTCGTGCTGAGCGAAGCGCGCATGTCGTCAAGGCGCGGACGAATGATCTCGCGCGATGCGGCGAAGCGGATCACGAAGTCGCTCGGCAGGCGCAGCGAGAGGTTGAGGCTCGGCAGCACGTCGAGATAGTCCGTGCTTTCGTTGCGCACGAGCGAACCCACATTGGGCGAACCGTTGGGATTGGTGCCAAGCAGGACAGCCGTTGCGCCCTTCGAGTTCTGGTCGGTCCAGTTCGCCTGCACGCCGATGTTACCGGTCAGGTTGGCCGAACCGATGTCGGCATCGAAGTTGGCCTGGACATAGCCGGTCATGATCCGCTCGCGGATCGAGTAGCTCTTGACCACGACATCGCCGTAGGGGTTCGCGACGAGGTTATAGATACCGTCGTTGATCAGGTCGATCGGGTTGTAGCTGATCACCGGACCGAGGCCGAGGTACTTCAGGTCGGTAGTGCCGAGGCGGTATTCCTCGGGCACCGGAACGCTGGTGAGCCCGTCGGTATTGGCGGCAAGGCCGAGGAAGTATTCTTCCGGAACGAGCGACTTGGAGCGGTTGTTGTAGTTCAACCCTGCACGGATCGAATCCAGCCAGCCGTTTTCGATGTGCTTCTGCACCTCGACGCGGAACTGCCAGAGTTCGTCCTTGACGATGCGGTTGTTGTAGTAGCCGTCCTGACCACCGACGATGCTGGTGCCATCCTGCGCGATCTGGGTACCGCCCAAGCCCTGCGGCGAGGTCAGCTGGATCAGGTCGTAGTCGCCGTAATCGAGGCCATGGGTAAAGCCCGTGCCGCTCGACTTGCTGGTGAAGCCGATGGTATCGGTCGCTCCCAGATCACCGCGCCCCGTGCCCGAATAGCTCTCGATAGAAAGCTCGTTGCGGTCGGTCTTGGAGTAGCTGGCGTCGAACATGGCATCCCAGCCGTCGTCGCCTTCCCACTTGTTGTTCCAGCCGAACGAGTAGAGCTTGGCATGGCGCTGGAACACGTCGTTGCGCAGCACGCCCTTGACGTCGTCGAAGCTGCCCGAAGTGATCAGGCCGTCGCTGGCGGTATAATCGGGATTGAGCGTTGCATTACCCCAGTAGAGCGGAAGCTCGATGCCGCGCTTGATCTGGTCGTCCTTGAAGTTCGAGTAGAACGCATCGATCGTCGAGGTAAAGCGCGGGTCGGGCCGCCATTGCAGCGTACCGTTGAGACCCAGACGCGTGAGCTTGGTCGAGGTGTTGTACGACTTCGAGCCGCCGATCACCTTGTTGCCGTCAGGCGTGTCGGCATAGCCCCAGGCGTTGAATTCCTCGATCTGATAAGGCTCGTCGGTGTAGCTGGCGCCCAGTGCCACGCCGATCGTGTTGTTGGCGAACTGGTCCACGTACATGCCGTTGACGCGGTAGCCCATGTCATCGGAGCCGGTGTTGAGCTTGCCGAGATCCGCATAGGAACCGCGCGCACCGAAGGAGACGACCCGCTTGCCCGCCTCGAGCGGACGGATCGTGCGCATGTCGACGGTGCCGGAGAGACCCTGCCCGACAAGGCTCGCCATCGGCGTCTTGTAGACGTTGACCTGGCTGATCACCTCGGACGGATACTGGTCATACTCGACGGCGCGGTTGTCGCCGGTCGAGGTCTGCTCGCGTCCATTGAGCAGCGTGGTCGAGAAGTCCGGCGCAAAGCCGCGAATGGCGATGGCATTCGAACGGCCGGAAACGCGCTGCGAGGTCAGGCCCGGCAGGCGAGCGATCGATTCCGCGATCGAGGCATCGGGCAGCTTGCCGATATCTTCGGCCGAGACCGATTCGACGATCTGCTGGGCCTGCTTCTTCTCGTTGATGGCATTCTCGAGACTGGCACGGAAACCAGTGACGATGATCACCTGATTGGCTGTGTCCGCATCATCGGCCGCGGCGGTATCCTGCGCCTGCGCCGCGGCGGGAATGCCGGCAACAAGCGCGATGGCAATGGCCATTCCGGACGCAGTCCGGGCAGCCGAAAACTCTTTGCGAAGCGACATTCTGGTCCTCTCCTAAACCTACCTGCGGGGACCCGGAAAACTGGTGACCCACAACTGCTTCGATGAGGCCCGAAGTTCCATCCGCGACTCTCTCGATGACCCTTGCATAAGGGACGTTTTCATTACGCATAATATGGCATACGTATGCGAAGGTACGGCATGGCTCGCCGCATCGTGCCAGCGTACTATGTCGGAAAACTGAGAAATTCATTCGATTGCATTAGCTTGGTGATCGTCAGGATGGGGTTGCCGGAATCCAGGCTACCTGGCGTGGGAGAAGAAAAAAGTGGGACGCAAGCCGAGCAACCGACCGACGAGTTTCGACATCGCCTATCGCGCCGGTGTATCCCAGCCCACCGTCAGTCGCGCATTGCGTGGCAGCAAGTCCGTGAGCGCCGCCACACGCGCCCGGATCGAGGAGATCGCCCGCGAACTCAACTACTCGGTCGACAAGAACGCATCCTCGCTGCGCACCCAGCGTTCGAACACGATCGCGCTGCTCTTCTTCGAGGAACAGACCCCCGACGATTCCAAGATCAACCCCTTCTTCCTCTCGATGCTGGGGTCGATCACGCGCCAATGCGCCCATCGCGGCCTCGACCTGCTGATCTCGTTCCAGAAGATGGAGGATGACTGGCACGTGCGCTATCAGGACAGCCACCGTGCCGACGGCCTGATCCTGCTCGGCTACGGCGACTACACCCTCTATGAAAGCCGACTGGAACAACTTGTCGGACAAGGCACGCATTTCGTGCGCTGGGGTTCTGTGGACGACGACAACATCGGCGCGACCGTGGGATCTGACAATCTCGGCGCGGGCAAGCTTGCGGGCGAACACCTGCTTGGCCTGGGCCGGAAAAAGATCGCATTCCTGGGACAGGCGGACGAACACTATCCCGAATTCGCGGATCGCTACCGCGGCCTGTGCATGGCGCTCGAAGCGGCCGGAATAGCGCCTGACCCGGCGCTCAAGCGCAATGTCATCAGCCACGAGGAACTGGGCGGCGAAGCCATGGCCTCTATCATCGCAAGCGGCGCCCCCTTCGATGCCGTCTTCGCCGCCAGCGACCTCATCGCCATCGGCGCGATGAAGGCCCTTGCAGCGGCAGGCCTCTGCGTTCCCGAAGACGTGGCAGTTATGGGCTTCGACGACCTGCCGGCAGCCAGCATGACCAATCCTCCGCTGACTACGGTGATGCAGGACCTGCGCAGCGCGGGGGAACTGCTGGTCGATACGCTGGTAGCCCAGATCGAGGACTCCCCCCCTCCGCCCCGCCAGATCGGCACCCGGCTGATCCCGCGCAAAAGCACGGCGGGGTGAGCCTGCCGCCCGCCCCCTCCATGCCCATCCGGCAGTTACGCCATGCATATTAGGCATTCGTATGCATGTTGCCGAGCGCTGCGCCGCATGCCACGCGATTGCTCTTGTGACGCGGCCGCGCCTTGGGGCGATGCATTCCGCGCCGACCTTTGGGGATGATGCCATGGAGATGCCCGTGCAGGGAGACATGCCTGCGGTGAACGAAAAACCCCGGCTGGGGTTTGCCGGACTGTGGAACATCAGCTTCGGCTTCTTCGGCATCCAGATCGGCTTCGCTCTCCAGAACGCAAACATGAGCCGGGTATTCCAGTCTCTGGGTTCCAGCATCGATGACCTCCCCGCCCTGTGGGTGGCCGCACCGCTTACCGGCCTGCTGGTTCAGCCGATCGTCGGACACATGTCCGACCGCACCTGGCTGGGCCGGTTCGGCCGCCGCCGTCCCTACTTCCTTGCCGGAGCCATCCTCGCGACGATCGCACTCCTGCTCATGCCCGAAAGCGGCGGACTGCTCATGGCGGCCATGCTGCTCTGGATGCTCGATGCCAGCCTCAACATCTCGATGGAACCGTTCCGCGCCTTCGTCGGAGACATGTTGCGCAAGGACCAGCACACCGCCGGCTACGCAGTGCAGACTGCCTTCATCGGCGCAGGTGCGGTGGTGGGATCCTTGTTTCCCTACGTCCTCGACCATCTGGGCGTTTCGAATACGGCGGCAGACGGCGGCATTCCCGATACGGTGCGTTTCAGCTTCTGGGCTGGCGGGGCGGCGCTGCTGGCCGCCGTGCTGTGGACCGTGCTCAGCACGCGCGAATATTCACCGGAGGAACAGACCGCCTTTGCCGAAGCGCAGGATGTCGAATCCACGGCTACCTCACAGGCGCTGGCAGCGCGCAGCCCGCTCGGCGGACTGGTCTGGATTGCCGCAGGCGTACTTGTCGCGCTCGCAGTAAGCGGGTGGGGCCTGGAAAAGGAAGTCTACCTGCTCGCGGCCCTGCTGGCAGCCTATGGAGCCGCGGTCATCGTCGCGATCCGACTGGCGCGTGCCGGTCGTTCCGCCTCCATGCTGGCGGGAATTGTCGGTGACTTCTCGGGCATGCCTCCGATCATGAAGCGCCTCGCACTAGTGCAGTTCTTCAGCTGGTCGGCCCTGTTCATCATGTGGATCAACACGACGCCGGTGGTGGCTCAGTATCATTTCGGATCTGCAGACCCTGCAAGCGCGGCCTATCAGGAGGCAGGCAACTGGGTCGGCGTGCTGTTCTCCGTCTATAACGGCGTCGCGGCGCTGGCTGCCCTGCTCATCCTGCCTTGGCTTGCAGGTCGTATCGGCAAGGCGCGCACCCACGCCCTGTGCCTGACGGCTGGTGCAGCCGGTTTTGCCGGCTTCATGCTGCTGCGCGATCCCGATGCGCTGGTCCTGTGCGAAATCGGCATCGGCATTGCCTGGGCCTCGATCCTCGCAATGCCTTACGCGATCCTCGCCAGCAGCCTGCCGCAGGCCAAGCTCGGCATATTCATGGGTCTGTTCAACGTCTTCGTGGTTCTGCCCCAGTTGCTGGTGGCCACCGTCATGGGCTCGATCATGAAAGCCTTCTTCCCGGGCGAGCCGATCTGGACGATGGCCTTCGCCGCCGCCACGCTGCTGGTCGCCGCTGCCGGAGCGCTGCGGATCGGCCAGGGAACCTAGCTGCAGCTGTTGGTGCCGCTGGTTCCGGTGACGCCTGGCGTCAGGTTGCGATCGTCCCTGACCACGTAAGCCGCTTCCTGGTGGAACTGGGTGTTCGAGGTGAACATCGTGCCGAACAGCGGCTGATACTGGTAATAGACCTCGGCATACATCACCGCCGATCCGCTGGGTGCGGTGACCGTGTGCCCAGAAGTCCCCATGGCCGTAACCGAGTCCCCCTGCTTGCCGTATGCGGAGTTCTTCGCAAGGCTCCCGCTGCACCGCTGCCAGTGGATGTACTGACCGCCGGTCGCGCCGTTCTTCTCCAGGCTGGAGAGGATGATCCGGCCATTCGTCTCGAAGTCGAAGGCATTGCCTTCGACCAACGCGCCCTTGATGACCGAGGAGATCTGGTCTTCCGTCACCGTTGGCGTGACCGAGCTGTTGTCCGTCTGGCCAAGGCGCGAGGCATTGTCGGCCACCGAGGTCGCAATCTGAGAGACCTGCATGTTGATCGTCGCCATGTAGGCCAGTTCAGTGCCGTAGAGCCCCAGCGTGATCAGGATCGGCAGGATCAGCGCGAATTCGAGGATCGAGACGCCGCGGCTATCCCGGCCGAGACGAGCGATCCGATCCGCCAGAACGGCGCGGGCAATCATGTGCAGGTCCTCGCCGAAGAACCGTACCGTTCCTGCAGGGCATAAGGCTGGTTCTTTTTCACTGCGGTGGCCGAAAGCGTGCGCGTGTTGTCCATGCTATCGAGGAACGGCAAGGGAAACACCGGTTCGTACGTGACTTTCACCGTGTAGAGCACGACATCGCCCGAACCGCCGTTTCCGTCCTGCCCGATGTCCGCGTCCCACTGGCCATTGCCGTTTTCATCGACATAGCTTTCGGAATTGTCGCACACGCCGTTGCCGTTGTTGTCGTTCCACGATTCAGGGCGGCTGATATCGGCAAAGTCGTAATAGCTGGTGCGGCTCGTCGTGATCCTTGCGCCGGGCGCGACGCCGGACACCACCTTCTTCACGTAGTCGTCGTCCGCCGAGGTGTCCGCGCCTTCGATCGTGCCCTTGCGCGCAACTTGCTGCACTGCCCCGTGCATCACGGCGGACAGATAGGCCATGTGACCGATATCCCAGATCCCGACCAGCAGCATGATCAGCACCGGCGATGCCAGGGCGAATTCCACCGCGGTCACGCCGTCGCTCTCGCGGCGGCAGCGACGCAGCATGGCGGGCAGCATGGTAACCAGGGGACTGCGCACGATCATTCCACGATCCTCAACTCGCCGACCTGCTTGGCGATTTCCTGGAAGGCGGTGTTGAGTTCGGCCGAACTGTTCGCCGTAAAAGAACTGTTGTCCGACGCGCAGGTCTTGAGGTCGTCCGACAGCCCGGAAGTGAAGGCGACAACCCAGATTCGGATGCCCTTGTCCTTGATCGCGTTACAGACCGCGAGGAAACGGGAGGTATGGCGGGCAGTATCGTCGCTGTAGCCATCGCTCGTGACCCGGCGATCCCAGTATTCCATGCCCCAGGCCTGCTGGATGTCGTAGTTGGGTTCCATCACACCGTCTGTCATGAACACGATGTGGCGTGAAACCTCACCACCATTGGATGGCTCGGTGTTGACGTTGTCCGCGAAAATGCCGTCCGGGGACAGCATTCGACCGCCCCAGATCATGCCGATATCGAGGTAGGTGCTGCCTTCCGCCGACAGTGAATCAGCATAAGAATCGAAGGTGCCTTCGCTCATTCCAGTAAGCAGTTGCGCCTTTGCCGGGCAATAGGACGACGCGGAACGCCCTGAATCCGAAGTAGCAGTCGTGCGATAGCCATATTGGTTGAAGCGCCGGTAGGCCACTTCGGGCCACATCGGAGCCCATTTGGTCGAATCCGCCGAGGACGGTGCCGTGTCGATATCGATATCCAGCGCACCCGAGGGCGAATAGCCGTTCGACGAGGAATAGCTGAAGCTCGACGAAGCGGTCGTACTGCGCTCCTCGATGCAGCCGGCCCAGGTGGAGGAGACAGTCGCGCCACTTTCACCTGTATAAGTCGTGACAGGCGAGAATGCCTTGTACTGGCTGGTGGAATAAGAAACCGGCTTGTATTCCCAATAGTAAAAATCCGAGTTTGCCGTCGGCTTTGTCACCACCTCGGCGTTACTATACGTGTCAGACGTAACTTTATCCCGGGTGTCATAATATACCCATATATAGTAGCTATAACCATGACTCGACCTGGAGCACTGGTAACTCGCCTTTCTCTGCCCCTGTGTCGTCGTCTTGGTTATCGTCAAGCTGGATCCGCTTCCCGATTTACTCGTGCTGGAACTGGGCGAACCATAATCCGAATAGCCCGCATCGTTCGAAGGGACCTGGTATCCGCACTTGTTGTTGGAGTAGCTCGTGTTGCTGAGAAGATACCAGCCTGCGCCAGAGTAATTCTGATAACTCGGCGTACCGGCGCTCTTCGTTGCCGAAGTGTAGTCTATGAAATAGGCCTGCCGCGACTGGTAGGCCCGCGTATCGACAAGATAGCTTGGGTCCTCATCGTAAAGCAGCCGACCGACGTTCACACTGGAAGAATAGGGCACGAAGCCATAGCGGATGCGGGCATTGGTGCCGGACGTCGCATTGGCAAGCGTGTCGTAGAAATTCTTCATCGCGTCGCGCAGCGCCATGATGCGGGTCTGCGAATAGGACAGCGAGCTGTTCATCGATCCGGTGGTATCGAGCACCATCATGATGTCGGCATTGCCCACGCCCATCGACGATCCGCAGGTCACCGACAGCGTGAAGTCGTTGTAACCGAAAATGCGCATGATCAGGGTGTCGAGCACGGTCGTGGCCTTGCCGGTCACCGTGTTGGCCTTTTCGTCCGCCGTGACCGTGAAGGCCGTCGAATGGGTTTCCTGGCGACCGTCGTCGAAGTTCGCGGCGAAGAACGCCTTGGCCGCGCTCTGCGAAGCCGCGTCGAAGCCGTTGGTCGTGACCGTGCGGCGACCGGCAAGCACGCCCGCATCGCAAGCGGACTGAAGCCTGTTCTCCACCTTGTAGGCGCGGCTGAGGTCGATGCCCGAGCCCACCACCGCAGCGGCGACGAGCATGCCGATCGCAGCCAGAGGCAGGACGTTTCCCTCCCTCTCGCGCACGAATTGTGCGAGCAAGGCCCTCAAATCGCGCATTTGGTTTCCCGGTTTGCCTCAGTTCCCCATCGGATCAGCAGCGTTCAATACCGTGCAATCGTTAACGAACCTTGCAAACGGCGCTCCCTCCCCCGGTGCCCAGCCGATCCCTTCGTGCAAGCATGGATGACGCGGCATCCCGCTCCGTCTAGAAGCGGGCATATGAGCCGCGAACCGACCCAGCCGTCAGTCCTCTTCGTCTGCCTTGGCAATATCTGCCGATCGCCGCTGGCGGAGGCCGCGCTGCGCCATGAAGCGCAGCAAGCCGGGCTCGAGCTGTACATCGATTCGGCCGGCACCGGCTCCTGGCATGTCGGCAACCCTCCCGACCCGCGCGCGCAGGCCGAAGCGCGCCGTCACGGCATCGACATCTCCCGTTACCGCGCGCGGCAGGTCAGCAGCGAAGATTTCGAGCGCTTCAATCATGTGATCGCGCTCGACCACTCCAATCTTGCCGATCTGCAACGCCTCGCCCCTCAAGGGGCAAGCGCGCGATTGTCGATGCTGCTCGATCACGTTCCAGGCATGGAGGGCAGCGACGTCGCCGATCCCTATTTCGGCGGCCCCGAAGGCTTCGAAGAGACCTGGCAGGAAGTCGCTCTGGCGGCGAGCCATCTTGTGTCCGCCATGCTGGACGATGCTTTCAGTTAACTAACCGGCCTGCCCGGGACTGCGCCGCCCTCGCGCTTTCGTGCGAATCATGTTGGCACTTCCAGCCGAACTTCGAGCGCGCTCCTGGGAACGCGCATGAATGCAAAGGCTGCTTCATCGGCGTTCAACCGCATCGCTACTCAGCCTGCGCCCGCAAGCCTGCGCCGCCAACTTGCCCGCTCGGCCGCCTGTCACCAGCCCTAAAGCCGCGCAGTTTGCTTTTGATCGGTGTTGCATTATATGCGCGAAGCGAACGCCCCGGCCCGCGCAGTCGTGAAAGCGACTCCATCGTGCCGGGGTTTGTACTTTTACCGTATCAAGGACGAATCCGATGTCCCGTCGCCGCCAGATCTACGAAGGCAAGGCCAAGATCCTTTATGAGGGCCCCGAGCCCGGCACGCTGATCCAGTACTTCAAGGACGATGCCACTGCGTTCAACGCGCAGAAGAAGGGCACGATCCAGGGCAAGGGCGTGATCAACAACCGCATCAGCGAGTATGTCTTCACGCGCCTCAACCACATCGGCGTTCCCAACCACTTCATCCGCCGCCTCAACATGCGCGAGCAGCTCGTGCGCCAGGTCGAGATCATTCCGATCGAGGTCGTCGTGCGCAACGTGGCCGCTGGTTCGATTTCCAAGCGCCTCGGCATTCCCGAGGGCGAGCCGCTGCCCCACACGCTGATCGAGTACTACTACAAGGACGACGCGCTGGGCGATCCGCTGATCGCCGAAGAGCACATCGCGTGCTTCGGCTGGGCCAACAACGAGGAGATGCAGGACATCTCCGCCATGGCCATCCGCGTGAACGATTTCATGTGCGGCATGTTCGCGGCGATCAACATCCGCCTCGTGGACTTCAAGCTCGAGTTCGGACGCATCTGGGACGGCGACTACAGCCGCGTGATCCTCGCCGACGAAATCAGCCCCGACGGCTGCCGCCTGTGGGACATGGCAACCGGCGAAAAGCTGGACAAGGACCGCTTCCGCCGCGACCTCGGCGGTGAGGAAGAAGCCTACCAGGAAGTCGCGCGCCGCCTCGGCCTGCTGCAGGACGATAACGGCCCGAGCGAAGTCTTCGATCTCTCGAAGCACCGCAAGCTGCGCGGCAAGTAACCGGCCACGCGCCTCGATCGGGGCGCTGACAAAGCCTTTCAGGGCCCGGAACGCGGTGGCAATCGCGATCCGGGCCCTTGTTATATGCGCGCCGCTGGGGCAGGTCTGGGCGCGATGAGAGGACTCCTGATTGCGCTTCTCCTGCTCCTGCCGGCCCCGCTGGCAGCCCGGGAGAACACGCCCCCCCGCGACGACACTTCCTGGGCCTTCGAGGCCAGCGACATTCCGCTCGATCCGGACTATCGCTTCGGGCGCCTCGCCAACGGCATGCGTTACGTCGTCCGGCACAATGCCACCCCTGCCGGGACCGGCGTGGTGCGCATGCTGGTCGAAGCCGGCTCGCTCGACGAAAGCTACAGCGAACAGGGCTACGCCCACTTCGTGGAGCACATGGCCTTCAACGGCAGCAAGCGCGTGCCCGAAGGCGAGATGATTCCCCTGCTCGAGCGCGACGGCCTCGCCTTCGGCGCGGACACCAATGCCTCGACCAGCTTCGACCGCACGATCTACAAGCTGGACCTGCCGCGCAGCGATTCCACCCTGCTCGACACGGCGCTGATGCTCATGCGCCAGACCGCCAGCGAACTGACCATCTCGCAGGGCGCAGTAGAGCGCGAGCGCGGCGTCGTTCTGTCCGAAATGCGCGATCGCAACACCTTCGGATTTCGCAATGCGGTCGACGGGCTGAAGTTCTTCTACCCCGGCTCGCTCTATGCCAATCGCCTGCCGATCGGCACGACACAGTCACTCAATGCCGCCACGTCTCAAAGCCTGCGCGCCTTCTACCACCGCGAGTATGTGCCGGCGCACGTTACCGTTGTCGTCGTAGGGGATTTCGACATCGACGAGATGGTCGCCGGCATACAGCGCCATTTCGGAGACTGGCAGGCCGAACCGTCCGAACCGCAGCCCGATGCCGGACCGATTCGGGCGAAAGACAAGAGCCGCACGGAAATCTACGTCGACCCTGCTCTTTCCGAGCGGATAACCGCGCTGCGCAACGGCCCCTGGCTCTACGAACCCGACAGCGTGAAGCAGCGGCAGGAAAACCTGCTGCGCTCGATCGGCTACGACATCGTCAATCGCCGCCTCCAGCGCCTCTCGCGCCAGGCGTCCCCGCCTTTCCGAGGCGCGGGGTTCGGCACCGGCGACGTTTTTGAAACCGCGCGCTCGACGCGCCTCATCGTCGATACCGTCGACGGCAAGTGGCGCGAGGGACTTCAGGCCGCCGTGGCTGAATATCGCCGCGCCCTCGCCTACGGTTTTGCCGCCTCCGAAGTCGCCGAGCAGGTGGCCTCGATCCGCAACACACTGGTCGATGCCCTGGGCTCGGCCGACACGCGCAGCAACCCAGCGCTCGCCGAGTCCGCGCTGGCGCTCGTCACCGACCGGACCGTGCCCTCCACGCCCGAAACCGTGCTGCAACGCTTCGAGGCCTTTGCGCCGCAGATAACCCCCGAAGCCGTCCTCGCCGCGCTTGAGCGCGAAGCGATCCCGCTCAGGAAACCGCTTTTGCGTTTCGAAGGCCGGATCGGGCCCGAAGGCGGCGGCGAAGCGCTGCGGGAGAGCTGGAAACAGGCGATGAAGGCCCCGGTCGAGCGCAGCGAAATCACCGCGCTCAGCGATTTCGGCTACACCGACTTCGGCGCCCCGGGAGAAGTGGTCAGCGACCGGATCGGGCCCGAACTCGGCATCCGCGAGATCCGCTTCGCCAATGGCGTAATGCTCAATCTCAAGCGCACCGACATCGAAAGGGACAAGGTGCGCGTCAGCATCAGCATCGATGGCGGCGACAAGCTCGATACCAGGAGCGACCCGCTGGCGACGGAAATGGTCTCCTATCTCGACGAAGGCGGGCTCGGGAAGCACAGCCGCGACGATCTCGACACGATCTTCGCCGGACGGACTGTCGGCTTCGGCCTCACCAGCGCAGATGCAAGCTTCGACGGACGCTACCAGACCACGCCGCGTGACCTCGAGCTGCAGCTTGACCTCATCGCCGCGCTCATCACCGACCCCGGCTATCGCCCGGAAGGCGCGGTGCAGTACCGCCAACAGGTGAACAACTATTTCGCCCAGCTGCGGGCCACCCCGGCTTCGGCCCTGAGCGCGGACCTCGGCGCGATCCTTTCGGACAAGGATCCGCGCTTCAGCCTGCAGCCGGTCGACGCCTATCGCCACCGTACTTTCGACGAACTCAAGCGCGACATCGGCGACAGACTTGCCCACGGCGCCATCGAACTGGGCATCGTCGGCGACATCGAGGAGGACAAGGCAATCGCTCTTGTCGCCCAAACGCTGGGGGCGCTGCCGCCGCGCGAAGCGGCATTCCGCGACTATGCGAACCAGCCGCCGCGCACCTTCACGCCAGATCGGGAACCGCGCGTCCTGCGACACACCGGCGCATCCGACCAGGCATTGCTGCGGTTGACCTTCCCCACCCGCGACGACAGCGACCCGCAGCAGACGCTCGAGCTGGAACTGCTCGAACGGATCATGCGCATCGAGCTGACCGACGAATTGCGCGAAGCGCTGGGCAAGACCTATTCGCCCTCGGCCAGCAGCAATCTCTCGCGCGAGTGGAAGGGATACGGCACGTTCTCGATCAACGCCTCGGTCGACGTGGCGGACGTCGCGGCAACCCGCAAGGCGATCCACAAGGTGCTCTCCGCGCTGCGCATGGCCCCGGTCCACGACGACATCCTGACCCGGGCACGCCAACCGCTCTACGAAGCCTTCCAGAACGCCCTGAAGTCAAACACCGGGTGGCTCTCGCTGGTCGATCGCGCCCAGTCGGAAAGCGACCGGATCGACCGCTTCGTCAAGGCGCGCGAGCGACTGATGGCGCTCACCGCCGCCGATGTCGAGGCGACGGCCAAGCGCTACCTCCAACCGGATGCCGGCGTGGAAGTGCTGGTCCTTCCGGAAGGCGTCGATCCGCCCAAGCCCTGATCTGCAACGTAACCGCGCCTGTCGGCTCAGCGCACGGAGGCGGTTCCCAGATAGTCGAGCGCAGGAATGAGCTGGTCGAAGTGATCGATCACCGCATTGGCACCCAGTTCGCGGGGCGGCTTGTCGCAGAAGCCGAAGCTCACCGCGACGCAGGGTAGCCCCGCAGCGGCAGCCGCGCCGGTATCGTAAGTCGTATCGCCGACATAGACAGCGCGCGCCTTCTGCCGCGAGACACCGGCCCGATCGAGCATCTCGTAGATGAGATCGGGGTTGGGCTTGGCCTTGCCCGGCCCCAGCGTATCGCCGCCAATGACCGTGAAGAAGCGATCCGACAGGCCAAGCTCGTCGAAGATCCGCACGGCGAAGCGCTCAAGCTTGTTGGTCACCACCGCGATCTTCACGCCGCGCGCAGCCAGACCGTCCAGCATTTCGAGTCCGCCCGGAAACAGGCGCGTCTCGACCGCGATATTGGCCTCGTAGAAATCGAGCAGGATGCGGTGCAATTCGTCGAAACGCGCATCGGAAACCGGCTCCCCGGTAACCTCCAGCGCGCGGGCGAGCATCTTCTTCGCTCCGCCGCCGATCAGGTCGCGCACTTCGGACGACGGGATCGCCTGCCTGCCCTCCTTCGAGATCGCGTGGTTCACTGCCGCTGCCAGGTCGCCGTGACTGTCGAGAAGGGTTCCGTCGAGGTCGAACCCGACGATATCGAATGGAAATGTGCTCATCGCGTCCCCAGTTAAGACTTGATGTGGAAACCGCAACATTTTGCTGGCACATGAGCGCCATGGCCGAAGACTCATCCCCCCTCGCCCCGCTCGCGGTCGTTGTCCTTGCCGCCGGCAAGGGCACCCGCATGAAGAGCAACCTGCACAAGGTCCTGCACCCCATTGCGGGCAGGCCGATGCTGGAGCATCTCATGGCCAGCGCGGCCGAACTCTCCCCGCAGCGGCAGGTCGTCGTGGCCGGGCACGGGCTGGAGCAGCTTGAAAGGGCTTTGGGCGAAAGCGTGACTTTCGCAGTGCAGGAGCCGCAGCTGGGCACCGGCCATGCCGTCCAGCAGGCACAGGGCGCTCTGCAGGGCTTCGACGGCGATGTCCTGATCCTTTACGGCGATGTGCCTTTCGTGCGCACCGAAACGATGCGCGCCATGATCGAGCGCCTTCACGCAGAGGATTCCCCGGCGGTCGTGGTGCTCGGTTTCGAGCCGGAAGATCCGCTGCAGTACGGCCGGGTGCTCGCCCACGACGATGGCCGCATCGCAATGATGGTCGAGTACAAGGACGCAACCGATGAGCAGCGCGCCTGCCGCCTGTGCAACTCCGGCCTCATGGCGGTGAGGTCGGCGGACCTTTTCGACCTGCTCTCTCGCGTGGGCAACGACAATGCGCAGGGCGAGTACTACCTCGTCGACATCGTCAATGTCGCCACGCTCGAGGGCCGCACCTGTGCGGTCATCACCACGGACGATCCGGACGAAGTGGGCGGCATCAACAGCCGCGGCGAACTGGCCGAGGCCGAAGCACGCTGGCAGGCCCGTCGCCGCAAGGACGCCATGGCCGATGGCGTGACGCTTACCGCGCCGGAAACGGTGTTCTTCGCCTGGGATACGCAGCTTGGCCGCGACGTCACGATCGAGCCCAACGTGGTCTTCGGCCCTGGCGTGATGGTCGCCGACGATGTCACCATTCGCGCCTTCTCGCACCTTGAAGGCGCAACGCTGGAAAGCGGGGTCGAGATCGGCCCCTACGCCCGCCTGCGCCCCGGAGCGGTGCTCAAGACCGGCTCCAAGGTCGGCAACTTCGTCGAGATGAAGAAGGCGGTGCTGGGCGAAGGCGCCAAGGCCAACCACCTCAGCTACCTGGGCGATGCAGAGATCGGCGCGGGAGCAAACATCGGCGCGGGCACGATCACCTGCAACTACGACGGCTACTTCAAGCACAAGACGGTGATCGGCGAACGCGCCTTCATCGGCTCGAACAGCGCCCTGGTCGCCCCGCTCCAGATCGGCGCGGATGCTATCGTCGCGGCTGGCAGCGCAGTCACGCGCAACGTCGCCCCGGGCGAACTGCGCCTCGTGCGCGGGGAACAGCTGGTCAAGCCCGGCTGGGCAGACCGCTTTCACGATACGATGAAGAAGAAGAAGGCCGAGCAGAAAAAGTAGTTCCGCCCGGCCTCCGGAGCTGAATTACGAACCGATTGCCTTCTGCCGGGCGATATGTCCCAGTTCGATGCTGGCGGCCTTGTTCCCAGGCTCGAATTCCAGCGACTGCTTGAAAGAATTCTCGGCCGCTTCGAGGTTGCCGAGCATCATCTGGTTGTAGCCGATCCCCCGCAGCGCCCGCGCGGCAAGGTCGGCGTCAGGCCCTGCCGGGTTCTTGTCGGTCACGTCCCAGGCGCGCAGGAACAGTTCGAGCGAAGTCTTCCAGTCACGGCGCGACTTGTAGAGTTCGGCATATTCGTTGGCGTAATGCGCATCGAAGGGCGCCAGTTCGGTCGCGCGGCGCAGTTCCGCTTCGGCCAGATCGCCGCGCCCCATGTCGATCAGGGCATAGCCCTTGCCGAAGTGCGCATCGCACACCGCCGCATCGATCAGCACGGGGCTTGTACCCGAAGCACCGGTCGCGGTCGTGATCTTCGAGGCGTCGCGTTCATCGCGCGCGCAGAAGCGCGGACGCGGATCGCCCAGGTGCCTGCGGTCCGCCGCCGAGATCACCGCGTCGAATTCTGCAATCGCCTTTTTCAGCTTGCCAGCGCGTATGAAGCCGAAGCCTGCCGAAGTGCGCTGCTTGTCCATGACATTGGGCGCAACCACCAGCTGGCTGACTTCGCTCAGATGGCCCGGCGAAACCGATTCGGCACGCGCCGGGACCGACCCTGCAGCCGCACCGACCGCCATTGCCATGCACATTCCGGGAATTAAGGCCTTCCAGTGGTTCATGCTTTCATCCTCACCCAAATGCGCCGCGCACCTTTTGGAGGTCGGCGAATCCGCTGAAATGCCGCGCACCTTGTTAGTGGTCGACGAACTGCAAAGCGTATCCGATGAACGCGGTTTGACAAGGATAATCGCTCACCCCAAACCCGGGTTCCAGCAATTCACCCCAAAAGGAGGCATCATGTCCGGCAGTCCCTGGAGCCATTCGCGCAGTTCTTCGATTTCCGACGACGTCGACTTCGAGATCAAGGGCCAGGAACTCCAGTTCGTCGAGATCGAGCTGGATCCGGGCGAAAGCGCCGTGGCCGAAGCGGGTGCGATGGTCTGGAAGGATGCCCCGATCGAGATGTCGACCGTGTTCGGAGACGGTTCGGGCGGCGAAGGCAGCGGCTTCATGGGCAAGCTGCTCGGCGCGGGCAAGCGCCTCGTTACCGGCGAAAGCCTGTTCACGACCGTCTTCACCCATCACGGCAAAGGCAAGGCGCGCGTCGCCTTCGCCGCTCCCGTGCCCGGCGCCATTCTCCCGATCAAGCTGGACGACGTCGGCGGGCGCCTGATCTGCCAGAAGGACGCCTTCCTCGCCGCGGCTCGCGGCGTCTCCATCGGCGTCCACTTCCAGCAGCGGATCATGACCGGCCTGTTCGGCGGCGAAGGCTTCATCATGCAGAAGCTGGAAGGCGATGGCTGGGTCTTCGTGCAGATGGGCGGCACAGTGATCGAGCGCGAGCTGGCTGCGGGCGAAGAACTTCACATCGACACCGGCTGCGTGGCCGCATTCACTGCGGGCATCGACTTCGACGTGATCCGCGCCGGCTCGGTCAAGTCGATGATCTTCGGCGGCGAAGGCGTGTTCTTTGCGCGCCTGCGCGGCCCCGGCAAGGTCTGGGTCCAGTCCCTGCCTTTCTCGCGCCTCGCCGGTCGGATGCTGGCGGCTGCCGGTTCGCGCGGGGGACAGAACCGGGGTGAAGGGTCAATCCTGGGCGGCCTTGGCGACCTGCTCGACGGCGACTGAGCGAACTTTCCACCGCTCGCTTGCGAAGGTCGGCGGCTAAACCGATTTTCAAGCTTGTCCATTGCAGGACGGAGCGCCATCTGCTGGACCAGCAAGGCTGGGTCCAGCGACAACAACATTCATCCGGAACAAGGCGGCAAGCGCGGCACATGTGTGGAATCATCGGTATCGTCGGCAAGGAAGAAGTTGCAGAGCGCCTGGTGGACGGCCTCAGGCGCATGGAATACCGCGGCTATGACAGTGCCGGTGTCTGCACCGTCCACGATGGCCAGTTGATCCGCCGCAGGGCTGAGGGCAAGCTTCTCAATCTCGTCAAGGAACTGGCCGTCGATCCTGCGCCGGGCCTCGTCGGCATTGCCCACACCCGCTGGGCCACCCACGGCGCGCCGACCGCGGTCAATGCCCATCCCCATGCGACCGGGGAACTGGCGCTCGTCCACAACGGCATCATCGAGAACTTCCGGCCCTTGCGCGAAGCGCTCGTCGCGCGCGGACGCAAGTTCGAGAGCCAGACCGATACCGAAGTGGTCGCGCACCTCGTCTCCGAACTGGTCGAGGCCGGCCAGTCGCCGCAGGAAGCGGTCAGGGCAGCCCTTCCGCAGCTGCGCGGCGCCTTCGCCCTTGCCATCGCCTTCCGCCGCTTCCCCGACATGCTGATCGGCGCCCGCCTTGGCTCGCCCCTCGTCGTTGGCTATGGCGAGGGTGAGACCTACCTGGGCTCCGACGCGCTGGCGCTGGCCCCGCTCACCCAGCGCATTTCCTACCTCGAAGAGGGCGACTGGGTCGTCATCACCCGCGAGGGCGCACAGATCTACGACGTCGAAGGCCATGCGGTGGAGCGCGAGATCGTAACCTCCGGCGCTTCGGCCGTGGCGATCGAGAAGGGCAACTACCGCCACTTCATGCAGAAGGAGATCTTCGAGCAGCCGACCGTCGTTGCCCAGACCCTGCGCAGCTATATCCGCCAGATCGACCATTCCGTCGCCTTGCCCCAGATCGATTTCGACGTCACCAGCGTCAACCGCATCACCATCGTCGCCTGCGGCACCAGCTATTACGCCGGCATGGTCGCGAAGTACTGGATAGAGCATTTCGCGCGCCTGCCGGTGGACATCGATGTCGCCAGCGAGTTCCGCTACCGCGAACCGGTGCTGGAACCGGGCGGGCTGGCCCTGTTCATTTCGCAGTCCGGCGAAACCGCCGATACGCTCGCCGCGCTGCGCCACTGCAAGGAGGCGGGCCAGAAGATCGCGGTCGTCGTCAACGTGCCGACCAGCACGATGGCGCGAGAGGCCGACCTGCTTCTGCCCACCCATGCCGGTCCGGAAATCGGCGTCGCCTCGACCAAGGCCTTCACCTGCCAGCTTGCCGTGCTCGCCGCCCTCGCCGCACATCTTGCGGTCAAGCGTGGGCGCATGGCACGCGAGGAGGAGATGGAAGTCGTCAATCATCTCGTCGAAACGCCTGCCTGCCTCAACGCTGCGCTGGCCCATGACGAGGAAATCGCCGAGATGGCGCACCTCATCGCCCCTGCGCGCGACGTGCTTTACCTGGGGCGCGGACCGGACTTCCCGCTTGCCCTCGAAGGGGCGCTCAAGCTCAAGGAAATCAGCTACATCCATGCCGAAGGCTATGCCTCGGGCGAGATGAAGCACGGTCCGATCGCGCTGATCGACGATGCCGTCCCGGTCATTGTCCTCGCCCCTTCCGGGCCGCTCTTCGAAAAGACCGTCAGCAACATGCAGGAAGTGCGCGCCCGCGGCGGCAAGGTCGTGCTGATTTCCGACAGGGAAGGCATCGAGGAAGCCGGCGAAGGCTGCATCGCGACCATAGAGATGCCCAAGGTCCACCCGCTGATCGCGCCGCTGGTCTATGCCGTGCCGGTCCAGTTGCTCGCGTACCACGTCGCCTGCGTAAAGGGCACCGACGTCGACCAGCCCCGCAATCTCGCCAAGAGCGTAACCGTCGAATAACGGCCGTTCGTGGAAATAATTCAGGCCCTGCCGACTGATCGGACGACTTTTACCCTGTAATAACACTTGGTCGGTTATTGCAGGGGAGTGAACACGCACACGTCCACCTACTGCGCCATGCCACGGGAACTGCCAGTATTGGCGGTGCTCGGGCTATCGGATCCGGACGACGGCGATTGGAGTCGGCTGCGGGGAATACAGTATTCCTGCCTCGGCCACTCCACTTTCGCGCGGGTCACGACGCAGATCTCCGCCATGCTCGCAACGGCGGCGCTCGTCTTCGGGCAAGTGCCGATGGCGGCTGTCGCGGTCTGGATCGCAGTGGCCTGCGGCACGCTCTGGCGAGGGGTCCGCATAGACCGCACGCTCATCGACGCGGACAAGCGCCGCATCTCGCGCGACGAAGTCCACGCGCAGATGATCAGCTCCATTCTCAACGGCCTGGCCTGGTCCGTCCCGATCGGCGGCCTCGGCTTCTTCGTCGACGCGCAGACGCAAGTGAAGCTGTGGATCGTGCTGGCCATGCTGATGACCGCATCGGCCGTGCTGCTGCCCGCTGTACCGCTGGGAACCTTGCTGTTCACCGGAATCACCGGCGCTACCGCCATCGTGTTCTTCCTGAGCCGCGGCATGTTCGACATGGCCGCGGTCAGCATCGCCTTCTCGGGAATCGTGATTGCCGCCGCCATCGAGAGCGCGCGGCGCCACGTCATTACCAAGATCGCCGAAGCCGGCATCGTCGAGAAGGACGAAGTCGTCTCGATGCTGCTGCGCGAGTTCGAGGAAGGCGAGGCAGACTGGCTCTGGCAGATCGATACCGCACGCCGCGTGCGGTCGGTTTCCCCGCGCTTCGCCTTTGCCCTGGGCATGGATGCCAAGGAGATCGAGGGGCAGCCCCTGATCCAGCTCATCGCCGGATCGGCGTGGGAAAGCGGCCAGTTCTCGACCAGCCTCCACGACCTTGCCGAGCGCATCAAGCGGCGCGAGAACTTCAACAACCTGCTGGTGCGCGTGACGATCCACGGCCAACCGCGCTGGTGGGAGCTTTCCGGCACGCCCAAGCTCGACGAAAAGGGCAATTTCGACGGCTTCCGCGGCGTCGGCTCCGACGTCACCGAGGCGCGCGAGAATTCCGACAAGATTGCCTGGCTCGCGCGTTACGACACGCTTACCGGCCTGCCCAACCGCCTGATGCTCACCGAAGCGCTGGGCGACGCGCTGGACTACGCGGACAAGTGGCGCACACGCTGCGCCTTCCTGATGATCGACCTCGATCGCTTCAAGGCGGTCAACGATTCGCTGGGCCATCTCGTCGGCGACCAGTTGCTGGCCCGGG
The DNA here is from genome assembly GCF_000767465.1 of Novosphingobium pentaromativorans US6-1. NCBI lineage: Bacteria > Pseudomonadati > Pseudomonadota > Alphaproteobacteria > Sphingomonadales > Sphingomonadaceae > Novosphingobium > Novosphingobium pentaromativorans. The sequence continues at coordinate 3,753,623 of NZ_CP009291.1, read as the reverse complement.
TATCGGAGCGACTCAAGGAGCAGATGACCGACAACGAACTGTGCGGCCGCCTTGGCGGTGACGAGTTCGCCATCGTGATCCGCGACGCTTCGGACCTTGCCCATATCGAACGTGTCGCCGAACGCGTCATCAAGCGCCTCTCGCAGCCCTACGAAGTCGATCACCACACTCTCTACGTCGGCGCCTCGGTCGGCTCTGCGATCGGCCCGCGCGACGGCTCGACTGTCGAGACCCTCATGCGCAATGCCGACCTGGCGCTCTACCGCGCCAAGGATACCGGGGGTAACGAGCACTTCACTTACGAACCGGCCCTTCACGCCCATGCCGAGGAGCGGCGCAAGCTGGAATTTTCCCTGCGCCGCGCCCTCGAACGCGACGAATTCAAGGTTGTGTACCAGCCCGTCGTTGCGGCGGACACCGAGGGCGTCGTCAGCTTCGAAGCGCTGCTGCGCTGGGAAAGCAAGGATCACGGCAGCGTCAGCCCGGCAAAGTTCATCCCGCTGGCGGAGGATACCCGCCTGATCGTGCCGATCGGGGAATGGGTGCTCCGGGAGGCCTGCAAGGAAGCGATGAACTGGCCCGAACACATCCGCGTTGCGGTGAATGTCTCGGGCGAACAGCTCCTCGACCAAAACTTCGTGGCCAGCGTGGTCGGTGCGCTCCAGCACAGCGGGCTCAGCCCGAACCGGCTCGAGATCGAGGTGACCGAGAGCATCTTCCTGCGCGACACGACCATGGCCAATGCCGCGCTGGAGGAAGTCATGGCGCTGGGCTGCGGCATCGCGCTCGACGACTTCGGGACCGGCTATTCCTCGCTGGGTTACCTGCGCAAGCTGCGCTTCTCCACGATCAAGGTCGACCGCATGTTCGTGCAGGGCGCCGCCACGGGCAATCCCGAGAGCCTGGCGATCATCCGCGCCGTCGTCGCCATGGCGGACAGCCTCGGCATGTCGACGACCGCCGAAGGCGCCGAGACCCAGAAAGAGGTCGACATGATCCGGCAGCTCGGCTGCCGCAAGATCCAGGGCTATTTCTTCGGCCGCCCCATGGCCCCCGAAGATGCAATTGCACTATTCGGCAGCCCGGCCAATCCACGACAGAGCGCGGCCTGAGCGGATAACCGCGCGCAGCGGCAACAGCACCGGAATAGCGCTCAGGTCCTGCCAGCGCTTGCAGCCAAATGGCCCAAGACCAAGCTGACTGCCCCGGAACACGCCCGGGACGCCGGCCTGCCTGGCGATCAGGCGCCGACCAAGCCCCTGATAGCGCTTTCGAACAATGCGCGACCATCCGTGCCACCGTGGGTAGCTTCGATGGCACGTTCGGGGTGCGGCATCATGCCCAGCACGTTGCCGCCATCGTTGAGCACGCCGGCGATCTGCCGGGCCGAACCGTTGACGTCCTCGGCATAGCGGAAGGCCACGCGGCCCTCGCCCTCGAGACGGTCGAGCGTCGCTTCGTCGGCGAAGTAGTTGCCGTCGTGGTGGGCGACCGGAATGACGATTTCCTGGCCCGCTTCATAGCCGCTGGTGAACAGCGACTGCGCGTTTTCGACCTTGAGGCGAACGTCGCGGCAGACGAAGCGGATCACCGAGTTGCGCAGCAGCGCACCGGGCAGCAGCCCGCTTTCGGTCAGGACCTGGAAACCGTTGCAGACCCCGAGCACCGGAACGCCGCGACCGGCAGCCTCGATGACGGCGCGCATCACCGGCGAGCGCGAGGCAATCGCACCGCAGCGCAAGTAGTCGCCATAGGAAAAGCCGCCCGGCAAGGCGATGAAGTCCAGTCCCTCGGGCAGGTCGGCGTCACCGTGCCAGACGCGATGCGGCGCGGTGCCCGAAACCTTCTCCAGCGCGTCCGCCATGTCGCGGTCGCAATTGGAGCCGGGAAAGGTGATGACGGCGGAGCGGAAGCTCATGCGGCGACCTTCTCGATGCGGTAGTTCTCGATCACCATGTTGGCGAGGAGCTTGCGGCACATGTCGTCGAGCGCTTCGTCGCTGACGTTGTCGGCAACGTCGAGCTCGATCAGGCGGCCGGCGCGGACGTCGTTCACTCCCGAGAAGCCGAGGCCTTCGAGCGAGTGATGAATCGCCCGACCCTGCGGATCGAGGACACCGGGCTTGAGGCTGACGTGGACGCGGACTTTCATCGCGGGGGCCTTTCGCTTGGGCGGTCTGGTCAAATGCAATCCCGCTTCGCGCGGAATCGCCGGATTCGTTCGGACCGCCTATGGCCCCGAGAACGCGCGGGAGCAAGCGGCAGCACGCGCTTCATGGGCAAGCTTTGCAATTGAACCGCGCCGCGCAACCTGCCATCTCGCGGCAAGCCCCTTCAAGCGCCAAGCCGGAGTGCCAAGAATATGCCCATTTCGTTCGAAGGACAGGTCGCGATCGTGACCGGTGCCGGCAATGGACTGGGACGCGCCTATGCCCTCGAACTGGCGCGGCGCGGCGCGAAAGTCGTGGTCAACGACCTCGGCGGCGAGCGCGACGGGCGCGGCCACTCCGACGCCGCACTGGCGGTGGTCGAGGAAATTCGCGTAGCTGGCGGCGAGGCCATGGCCGACGGCGGCGACGTTTCGGACTTCGCCCAGATGGAAGCGATGGTCGCGCGCACCAGGGAAGCATGGGGCGGCGTCCATGTCCTGATCAACAATGCCGGGATCCTGCGCGACCGCACTTTCGCCAAGATGGACCCGGCCGATTTCGAGCTGGTCGTGCGCGTCCACCTGCTGGGCAGCGCCTTTGCGACCAAGGCGGTTTGGGAAACCATGCGCGAGCAGCGCTACGGCCGCGTTCTGATGACGACTTCGTCCTCCGGTCTTGGCGGCAACTTCGGCCAGGCCAACTACGGCGCGGCCAAGGCCGGCGTTCTCGGCCTCGCCCGTACCTTGCGCATGGAAGGCGCCAAGTACGACATCCGCGTCAACTCCATCGCCCCGACGGCGGGCACGCGCATGACCGCCGACATCTTTCCCGATGAAGCCTATAATGCTTTCGTTCCGGAAGCCGTGGTGCCCGCCGCCCTCTTCCTCGTATCGAAGGATGCGCCAAGCGATGCCATCGTGGGTGCGGGTGGCGGCGTCTACCAGGGCGCCTTCATCACCATGAACGACGGCGTCCTGCTGCCCGAGGCAGAGCGGACCGTCGAAGGATTCGCAGCGGCCTGGGAACGTATCCGCGACCGGCGCGGCGACCGTGTCTTCGACAACGGCATGGAGCAGTCGCATCATGCGATGGCGATGCTGTCAGGCAAGCGCGGCTGAGAACGGGAGCAAAACAGCCCCCTGCCCTCAATCCTCGACGACCTTGAGGAGCTTGCGTTCGAGCGGGCTGAGAATGCCGGCCAGTTCGTGCCCGCGCTTGAGCACTTGCCCGGCCTCGCCGAACAGCGTCCACATGCCCTGCTTTCCGCGCAGCGAAGGGCGCTTCTCCACCCGCGCCTGCGGGCGTTCGGCAGCGCGGCGAAAGGCGCTGAAGTTCGCGGCGTCCTTGCCGAAATCCATGGCGTAGTCGCGCCACAGTCCGGCCGCGACCATGCGCCCGTAAAGATCCAGAATGCGCATCAGCTCGTCGCGCTCAAACCCCACCTGCAGAGGCTTGCGCCCGGGGAATGCAACGACACTGCCGTGATGGGAATTCAGTCCGGCCGGCCCAACCGACATTCAGCTCAAACGCCCTTGCATGCCGGTTCGGTGGACTTAGCGGCCTCATCACGTTCGGCCATGAGCGCCTCGACTTGCGCTCGCAGGGCATCGATCTGCTCTTCGAGCTGGTCGACGCGCTGGTTGGGCGCCGGTTCGCACGGTTCCTTGCAGGGCGTGCCGTAAGGCATGAAGTCCTTGGCGTACGTCTCTGCAGCGACAAGGGTCGAGCGCGCCTTGACGCCGATCATGGTCGCGCCATCGGGCACGCTCTCCGTCACGACGGCGCTGGCGCCGATGCGGGCACGCTTGCCGATGGTCACCGGACCGATGATCTGGGCCCCGGAGCCGACGATGACATTGTCCTCCAGCGTGGGATGGCGCTTGCCGCCCTTGCCGTTCGTCGGGTTGGAACCGCCAAGCGTGACGCACTGGTAGATAGTGACGTTGTCACCGATCTCGGCCGTCTCGCCGATCACGGTGAAACCGTGGTCGATGAAGAAGTTCTTGCCGATGGTCGCGCCCGGATGAATGTCGATGGCGGTCAGGAACCGGGAGAGGTGGTTGACCGCACGCGCGAGGAAGAACAGGCGCGCATTGAACAGGCGATGCGCGATCTTGTGCCAGAACAGCGCCCACACGCCGGGATAGAGCAGCACTTCCCAACGCGAACGAGGCGCAGGATCGCGCGCCACGACAGAATCCAGATATCGGACAAGATTACCGAGCATTGCCCGAATCTCCCATCAATTCGCCTGCAAGGCAAGCATCGTAGAGCAGACCTAGTTCCCGAGGCCTTCCGGAGCGCTGCCTTTAGTCTCGATCAAGGCTTCGCGCCAGATGGCCAGTGTGGGGGCCTGCTTGCGTTCCAGACTGAGCCGATCGATCGCTTCGACCAGCCTTTCGACCCCCAGATGGCTACGCTCGCACCTTGGTACAAGATAATCGGTTGCGGAATGGTCAAGAACGAGGCCGCGCATCTCGGCGTGGACTTCCATCAAGGCGGCCAGCATCTCGTCGTCCGGCACGCCGACTTCGAGGTCGAGCGCAGCTCCCAGCCTAGAATTGAGATCCGGCAGCTTGACTTTCCACGCCCCCTCGCCGCTGCCGCGCGGCCGGTTGGTGACGATGAGGAGCGGACGCCCGCTCTCCTGCGCGCGGTTCCAGCGGTGGAACAGCGCATCCTCGTCGACCGTCTCGGCATCGTCCACCACGTCACCCACGCCCGCGTCGGCGAACCAGCCAGCGAGAAGCGACTTGCCCGAGCGTGGCGGCCCGGTGAGGATCGCAGTACGGAACGGCCAGTTGCCCGGCTCCGACATTGCGTCGATCACGGACACATTGGCATTGCCCACGACGATGCGCGGGGGCCTGTCCCGTTTGGACGAAAGCGGTAATGCGATCTGCCTCATGCCCAAGGCCCGGTCCTAGCGGCTGATCCTCAGCGTAGAACCGCTGGCAGAGACATTCCAGCCCTGTGCCTTCAGCGCCGCGGCAAGCCGTTCTACCCCGCCCGCTGCCGTCACCCGCATGACCGAGGTGCCACCGATGGCAAGGCTCACCGTAGCGGCCCCGCTCACGCCCGGCACGCCGCGAACGGCAGCCAGCGCCGCGTCGACCGCTCCCGCATCGGGCGTTGCGAACTGTACGGTCACCGTCTCGACCTGACCGGCAGCGACGCTTTCGGACGCGGCGCCCGGGATCGGCTGAGGCGTGAGAAGTTCTGGCGGCGGCGCGCCTTGGGGCATCAGCTTGTCGCGCAATTCGGCGAAAGCGCGGTCCAGCGTGAGGCGACCGGCGGTGATCGTCGGGTCGGGCTGCAGCAGCCCCTGATCGAGCGCACCGCGGTAGATGCCATCGACGCGCTGCACTGCCTTGTCGAGCATTTCAGGCAACTGCTCTTCGCTTGCGGCCGTCATCTCAAAGCTGGAGAGGAACTTGTTGTCCGGGCCGTAGCGCGCCGTGAACGTACCCTTCACCGGGCCGCCCGGCCACTGGCGCTCGAGCCGGGCCACCGGCACGATCACGTCAGCCGCATCGAACTGGTTGAGCACGTTTCGCCACCACAGGCGGCTGCGCCGGCCCGGCTGTCCCGCCGTGAGAATCAGCGATTCGCCGCCCGCACCGGCGGGGCGTACGTAATCGATGGTGCTCTGCGCGGCCTGGAACTCGGCCCAGGCGCGCTGCCAGGCCCCGCGCACCTCGAAGACCTGACGCACACCGCCCGAGTAGAGCACGGGAATGACCAGCAGCGGCGCCGAACGGACCGTCGCACCGTCTCCGCCGACGAACTGGCCCGCCTTGGCCTTGTCGAAGATGACGCCCAGCGAGGCGATATAGCGGTGCGGACCGATCTGTTCGTGCTCGATCACCACGGACGAGACCATGGCATCGATCGACTCGACCGGCATGTCCGGACCGCCCAGCTTCTTCCAGGCTTCCTTTTCCGCCTCTTTCCAGGCCTTGAGGCGCGCATCGGCGCCGGTCTTGTCCGATACGTCGACCTTTATGCCGTTGACCTGAATATCCTCGGAATTGACGAGCGGGGCAATGCCCCGGTCACCATCGATCTGCGCGATCAGCGCCGAGCCGCCCGCCAGGGCGAGCGCCGCCGCCGCCACGCCGCCGAGGATCAGGCCCTTGCGCCCAGCGGCGCCCTTGAGCGAACCGGTGCGGGCAAGCCGCCGGAATTTGTGGGAGATTGTCGTGGCCATTGTCAAAACCCGGGCCTTTTGCCCAAACGGCGAGCGAAATCCAAGCAGGAAAGCGACTGCTCCCGAACTTGGGCATCCCCGGCGCTTTTTGTGCGTCATTTTTGCGGGTCGGGCGTGACTCGAAACCGATTGCGCACTATGCGCGCGCAATGTCCGAAGATAACTCCTCGAAGAGCTATAGCTATGAGCAGGCCGGCGTTTCGATCGCGGCCGGCAACGCCCTTGTCAAAGCCATCGCCCCGCTGGCCAAAGCGACCGCCCGTCCCGGCGCGGACGCCGACCTCGGAGGGTTCGGAGGGTTCTTCGATCCACGCGCGGCCGGTTACAAGGATCCGCTCCTTGTCGCGGCGAACGATGGCGTGGGCACCAAGGTCAAGCTAGCCATCGATCACGACCGTCACGACCACATCGGCATCGACCTTGTCGCCATGTGCGTGAACGACCTTATCGTGCAGGGCGCGGAGCCCCTCTTCTTCCTCGACTACTTCGCTACCGGAAAACTCGAGAACGGCGTCGCCGAACGCGTCGTTGCCGGCATTGCCGAAGGCTGCAAGATGTCGGGCTGCGCCCTCATCGGCGGCGAAACGGCGGAAATGCCCGGCATGTATGCTGCAGGCGACTACGACCTTGCCGGCTTCTGCGTCGGCGCCGTCGAGCGCGGCGAGCAGCTGACCGGCGACAAGGTGGCCAGCGGCGACGTCCTGCTGGGTCTGGCGTCCTCGGGCGTGCACTCGAACGGCTATTCTCTGGTCCGCCGCCTTGCCGAGGACAAGGGCTGGAAGCTCGACCGCCCGGCCCTGTTCGATGCGGAAACCCTGCTGATCGACGCGCTGATCGCGCCGACGCGCATCTACGTGAAGAGCCTGCTGCCCTTCATCCGTTCGGGCCGCATCCACGCCCTTGCCCACATTACCGGCGGCGGTCTGCTGGAAAATATCCCGCGTGTCCTGCCCAAGGGCCTGCATGCGCGCATCGACGCAGGCGCATGGCTGCAGCCGCGCCTGATGGCGTTCCTCCAGGCCCAGGGCAACATCGAGCCCGGCGAGATGGCCCGCACCTTCAACTGCGGCATCGGCATGGTCCTTGCCGTGGCCGCCGACGACGTGGGCGCGCTGCAGGCCGAACTCGAAGCGGCGGGCGAAACCGTCCACGTCATCGGCGCGATCGAGCCGGGCGAAAAGGGTTGCACCGTGCAGGGCAAGGCCGAAGTCTGGTCCGCTCGCGAGAACTGGGAAGCGACGCACTTCGCTTGAGACCACGGATGCTGTTATCCCTCCGGCCTGACGCGAACGGAAGTTTCGAATGAACCGCGAAAAGGTTGCCGTCCTCATTTCCGGCAGCGGCACCAACATGGCCGCCCTGCTTTACGCGAGCCGGGCCGAGGACTGTCCTTTCGAGATCGTCCTGGTCGCCTCCAACGACCCGGCAGCCAAGGGCCTCGTCCTCGCCGAAGCAGAGGGCGTGCCCACCTTCGCCCTTTCGCACAAGGGCATGGCGCGCGCGGAACATGACAAGGCAATGGACGCCGCGATCCGCGAATCGGGTGCGCAGTGGGTCGCCCTGGCCGGCTACATGCGCATCCTCACCCCGGAATTCGTCGGGGGTTGGGAAGGCCGCATGGTCAACATCCACCCGTCCCTGCTGCCCAAGTACACCGGGCTGCACACCCATGAGCGCGCCATCGAGGCGGGCGATTCGCATGGCGGCGTTACCGTGCACCTTGTCACCGCCGAACTCGACGACGGCCCGATCCTGGGCCAGACCCCGGTCGCGATCATTCCCGGCGACACGCCCGACAGTCTGGCCGCCCGCGTCCTGATCGCCGAGCACCAGCTCTACTCGCGCTGCCTCGCGAGCCTTGTGACGCGGGAGAAAAGTGCCGAATGGCTGCTCGAACGCGTGCGCGAACAGGCCATGGCAATGCCGGAGGCCGACGAGATCACGAGCCACGGCATGCCCTGCTTCGGCGTGATCAAGGGCAAGAAGTTCGCCTATTTCACCAGTGATCATCATGGCGACGGGCGCATTGCCCTGCTCGTCAAGATCAGCGGCGTCGACGAACAGGCGATGCTGCTGGAACAGGACGAGGAACGCTATTTCCGTCCCGCCTATTTCGGCGATGGCTGGATCGGCATTCGCCTCGATCTAGGCAGCAACGACTGGGACATGATCGCGGCGCGCATTGCGCGCAGTTGGCGTTCGATCGCCCCCAAGCGCCTGAGCGCCCTGCAGGACGCCGCCGACCAGTTCTGATCGGACGCTTCAATCCTGGCGCCGTTGGACCTGCAGCCGGTGCGACATTGCGCCCGCAGCCAAACGGCCGCAGGCGACCAAGACCTCCTCAGATCTGCGATTCGTCGACGAGTGGCCGGCTCTCGCGCGTGCCGCGATAAAGCGTATCCGGCTCACTGGCATCGCCCGCGATCATCACGTAGTCTTCGTGCACTTCGACCAGTGTGCCCACGAAAGGAAAGCCATCGAGACTGCCACTGACCCGGTAGCTGACGGTATCGCCGACCTTGAAGGTCTTTTCGTCGAAATTGAATTCGAAGGGGCAGGCTTCGCCCGCTTCACCCATGTCCTGCATACACTCTCTCCAATCAGGAGCGAGTTCTAGCGCATGGCAAGGAGGTGAAGCAATTGCACCGGCGCATTTCGCGCACCGATCTGCGCGGTACCCGAGGTAATCACTGCAGCGATGAAGGATATACCGGCCGCGATAACGAATGTCCTACCGATCAAGGCAAATCTCCTTCAATTCAGACTCCATTAGCTAACACTTGATTAACCGAACGACAGGACGTGCCGCAAAGAAAAAGGCCGCCCAAACGGGCGGCCTTCGTCCATCTTGCGAAGAATTAACCGTCGATCAGCCGACGATCTCTTCCGGCTTGAAGAAATAGGCGATCTCGATCGCGGCATTCTCGTCCGAATCCGAGCCATGGACCGAGTTGGCTTCGATCGATTCGGCGTAGGTCTTGCGGATGGTGCCTTCGGCGGCATCGGCCGGGTTGGTGGCGCCCATGACGTCGCGGTTGCACTTCACGGCATCTTCACCCTCGAGGACCTGGACCACGACCGGGCCCGAGATCATGAACGAGACGAGGTCGTTGAAGAACGGGCGTTCCTTGTGGACGGCGTAGAAGCCCTCGGCCTGTTCCTTGGTCATCTGGATGCGCTTGGAAGCGACGACGCGCAGGCCCGCTTCTTCCAGCATCTTGGTGACGCCGCCGGTCAGGTTGCGACGGGTGGCATCGGGCTTGATGATCGAAAAGGTGCGGGTAACCGCCATGTCTGGTTCCTTGCGAAGTATGGTAATTGGGAAAGTTGCGCGCGCCCCTAGCGGGGTTTCGGTTGCGCCGCAAGCACGCCTTTATCCGGCCTGGATCCAGCGGCCGCCTTCCTGCTTCCAGTAATAGTGCTCCACGGCTTCGCGAGAGCGCAGTTCGCGCCAGACGCCGCGGGCCTGCTGAACCGTCGATTCGTCGAAGAGATAGAAGGTGCGCGCAAACGGTTCGCTGCCTTCACGCCACTGCCCGTCGGCGATGGCCATGAACTTCGCCCCGTTGGCCGGTTGCGGCGCATCGGACAGGAGGATCGGCTGGCGTTCCTCCTGTCCATCGCCAACCTCGCCATTGGCAAGGAACGTGTCGGGCCCAGCCGACCACAGGGCCTGCCGGATCCGCTTGCGCTGCTCGCCGTCAGCGGAGACCACCAGGAGGCGCTCGCCCGACCCGATGACCTTGCCCGCGATCAGCGGCAGTGCGACTTCGGCTGGATCGCGGCTGAGCTGGTAGAAATCGACCCGCATCGGCCGCGTCCCTCCCCTTGCCTATCAGGCTTCGAGCGTGTCGCGAACGAATCGGTCGAGCAGGCGCACGCCGTAGCCGGTCGCACCCTTGTCCCAGGTCGCGCCGGGCTTGTCGGTCCAGACGGTGCCGGCAATGTCGAGGTGTGCCCAGGGCGTATCGTTCTCGATGAAGCGCTTGAGGAACTGCGCCGCAGTGATCGAGCCGCCGAAGCGCGGGCCGACGTTCTTCATGTCGGCGATCTGGCTGTCGATCATCTTGTCGTAGCTGGGGCCCATCGGCATGCGCCACAGGCGGTCGCCCGAGGCATCGCCGGCTGCGGTCAGCTCGGCGGCAAGCTCGTCGTTGTTGGAGAACAGGCCCGCATACTCATGAGCCAGCGAGAGGATGATCGCGCCGGTCAGCGTGGCAAGATCGACGATCCTGGCCGGGCTGTACTCACGCTGCACCCAGGTCAGCGCATCGCACAGCACCAGGCGACCTTCGGCGTCGGTGTTGATGACCTCGATGGTCTGGCCCGAAAGCGAAGTGACCACGTCACCGGGGCGCTGGGCATTGCCGTCGGGCATGTTCTCGACCAGCCCGCAAATGCCCACGACATTGGCCCTGGCCTTGCGCAGCGCGAGTGCGAGCATGGTGCCCGCAACCGCGCCGGCGCCGCCCATGTCCCACTTCATGTCTTCCATGCCGGCCGCAGGCTTGATGCTGATACCGCCGGTATCGAAGGTCACGCCCTTGCCGACGAAGGCGACGGGCTTGTCGCCCTTGGCGCCGCCCATCCATTCCATCACCAGCAGGCGCGCGGGGCGAACAGAGCCCTGCGCCACACCGAGCAGCGAGCCCATGCCAAGCTCGGCCATTTCCTTGTCGTCGAGGACGCGGATCTTGATCCCGGTGCCGGCCATGCGCTTTTCGCAGCGGGCAACGAAGCTTTCCGGATAGATCGTGTTGGCAGGCTCGGTCACCAGTTCGCGGGTGAAGGCAACGCCGTCCGCCACGGCGGTTTCCACGTCCCAGTTGGCAGCAGTGCCATCGGGTGCGCCGATCACCGAGATCGCAGCCAGCGAGGGCTTCGCTTCGTCGGACAGCTTGGTGCGATAGACGTCATGGCGCCAGGAACGCAGCACCGCGCCAAGCAGCGCGCCAGAAGTTTCCTCGGCGGAGAGCCCTGCCCCGGTAACGTCGAGCGCCAGTGCGGTCTCGCCCGAGGTCAGGTACTTGGCAACGATGGCCGCACCCGCCTTTTCGATGGCAGCGCGGCGATCCTTGGCCGACGCGGCGCCAATGCCGGCCAGAACGACCCGTACGACCTTGCCGTCACGCTCCGCGAAACCTTCGAAAACCTGCCCGGCCTTTCCGGTGAAGCGCGACTGCTTCGCTCCCTCTGCAAGCACCGGTTCGAGATCGGCAGGCATCGCATCCTGGTTGACGAGGCGGGCCACGAGGCGTTCGGCACTGGGGGTAGCCGCATCGAGGAACTGGATATTCATGGATTCTCCTGAATTTTTTTCATGCGATGGCGCCGTTGATTTCACAACTTGTGCGGTTCACCGCATCACTGGATTGCAGTTAGGCACCGGCGATGCGATAGGCAAGTGATGCTCCCCGCCGCGCAGATACCGCAGCAAGCCAGTCATCGCCGCTTGCGTCCCGTTTCGCTGGGCATCCTCGCCGCAGGAATTGCCACGCTCACGCTAGCCCCAGGGGCATATGCACAGGATGCGGCCTCCGTTGCCGAAGAAGCGGCGCCTGTCAGCACCGAGGAAAGAATACCGATCGGCTTCGAGGCCGACACGGTCGAGTACGACCAGAACGCGGATTCGGTAACCGCGAGCGGCAATGTCGTGCTGAGGCGCGAAAAGCAGTCGGTGCGCGCCGATACGGTAACCTGGAACCGCCAGTCCGGCCAGATCGTCGCGAGCGGCAATGTCCGCCTCGTCGATCAGGACGGCAACCAGCTCTACACCGACCGCATCGAGTTGACCGACGAGCTCAAGACCGGCGCCATGCAGAACCTGCTGCTGGCCCTGCGCGAAGGCGGCCGGCTCGCGGCGGCCGATGGCGAGCGTTTGCCCAACGGCGACGTCATTCTCAACAAGGCCGCGTATACCGGCTGCGACGTCGTGGGCAGCGACGGCTGCCCCAGGAAGCCCAGCTGGCGCATCGTCGCCAAGCAGGTGATCTACTCCGAGGACCGCCAGCGCATCCGCTTCAACGATGCGCGTCTCGAACTGTTCGGCGCAGTCCAGCTGCCCCTGCTTGGCCTGACCGTCAGCACCAATGGCCAGGCCGTCTCCGGCTTCCTTGTCCCCGATTTCCGCCTTTCGCCCTCGAACGGCGTCGAGATCAGCGAATCGTACTACTGGAAGATCTCCGAGAACCGCGACCTCACCGCGACGGCCTATGCCTATACCAAGGCCGCGCCGATGGCGTCGATCGAGTACCGCGCCCTTACCGAGAGCGGCGCCTACCAGATCACCGGTTATGCTACGTCCAGCAACCGGATACCTATCATCGGAACGACAGTGGGCACCGAGGGCGAAAGCGCCTTTCGCGGCTACATCTTTGCCAACGGCAAGTTCCAGATCGACGATAACTGGAGCGTCACAGCCTCGATCCGGCGCGCCAGCGACCGCACTTTCCTGCGCCGCTACGACATCAGCCGGGACGACCGCCTGCGCTCCATCGTCAACATCGAACGGATCGACCAGGACAGCTATCTCTCCTTCGCGGGATATGCGACGCAGACCATGCAGTCGAGCCGCGACCAGGGGCTGATCCCTGTCGCCTTCCCCGTCCTCGATTATCGTCGGCGCTTCGACGATCCCGTACTGGGCGGCAAGTTCGAGACCCAGATCAACACCTTGGGAATCTCCCGCAGCAACGGCCAGGACACCCAGCGTGCCTTCGCCAGCGCGCAGTGGTCGCTGCGCAAGCTGACCTCGATGGGCCAGGAAGTCACGCTGACCGGCCTCGCGCGCGGCGACGTCTACCATTCGGACGAGAACGACAAGACGAGCACCGTAATCTATCGCGGCGATCCGGGTTGGCAGACCCGAGGCATCGCCACCGCCGCGCTCGACGTGAAATGGCCACTGGTGGGCAAGGTCTTCGGCGGAACGCAGGTCCTCACCCCGCGCGTGCAGCTCGTCGCCACACCGAAGGTGAAGAACCTTGCGATCCCCAACGAAGATGCGCGAGCGATCGAGCTGGAAGACAGCAACCTGTTCTCGCTCAACCGTTTTCCCGGCTACGACCGGATCGAAGACAGCGTGCGCTTTACCTACGGCGTCGACTGGCAGTTCGAAATGCCGCGCTGGCGGATCAGTTCGACGGTCGGCCAGTCGATCCGCCTGAGCAACAAGCCGACCCTGCTGCCCGATGGCACCGGCCTGACCAACAAGACTTCGGACATCGTCGGCCGCACCGAAGTGCGCTATCGCAACTTCCTCAAGGTGATCCACCGCTTCCGCGTCGACAAGGACAGCCTCGCCGTTCGCCGAAACGAGTTCGACGCCGTGGTCGGCAACAACGAGACTTATCTCGAACTGGGCTACACCAAGCTCAACCGCGACATTTCCAACGAAATCGAGGATCTCCAGGATCGCGAGGAAGTCCGCGCGGCCGGGCGCGTAGCCTTTGCCAACTACTGGTCGGTGTTCGGCTCTGCAGTCGTCAACCTGACCGATCGCTCGGAAGACCCGATCTACGGCTCCAACGGCTTCCAGCCCCTGCGTACGCGTCTGGGGGCGGCATACGAGGACGACTGCATGCAGATCGCCTTCACCTGGCGCCGCGACTATGAGGCCACGGGCGACGCCCGGAAGGGCAACTCCTTCCAGCTCCGCTTCAGTCTCAAGAACATCGGCTTTCGATGAAGTCGGCCCGCCCTCGACCCGCCGTAACGACGTCCCGGAGTGGAACTACGGGGAATTCCTCTGAATTGCCGGTGTACAGACGTTGGCAGGCCCGAGCAAAGCCGCTATCGGGTTGGCTCATATTCGGTTAAGCCGCAGCACGGCAGGAGCAAATTCTGGTGCGGCGGGCACGTGAGACACCTGTCCCTGCCCCCGGAACACACCCGGTTAAGTCCGGTCGAAAACGGGATTGAGATTACGGTGCAAGCAATCAATCGCAGCAAGTTCATCAAGCAGGCGCTCCATTCGATCGGCGCTGCCATCGTCATCTCGGGAAGTCTCGCCGCCTCCGCAGCCAATGCGCAGTCGGCACCGCAAGGCCAGATCGTCATTCCCGATGACGTGAAGATGTTCGGAAACGACAATCCCAACATGCGCCGCGCGACTGCGGTCGTGAACGGCTCGGTGATCACCGGGACCGACGTCGATCAGCGCCTCGCGCTCGTCCTCGCCGCCAACCAGGGCAAGGTGAGCGACGAGGAAAAGAAACGCCTGCGCCTGCAGGTCCTGCGCAACCTGATCGACGAAACCCTGCAGATCCAGGAAGCCAAGGCTTCGGACATCGACATCGCGCAGGCCGAGATCGACCAGTCCTATGCGCGTGTCGCTGCGCAGAACTTCAACCAGAACACCGATGCGATGGATGCCTACCTCAAGCGCATCGGCTCTTCACCGGAATCGCTCAAGCGCCAGATCCGCGGCGAGTTGTCCTGGCAGCGCCTGCTCCAGCGCAACGTCGCGCCGTTCATCAACATCTCCGAGGACGAAGTGAACGAAGTGCTCGACCGGCTGAAGGCCTCGAAGGGCACCGAAGAATACCGGCTCGGCGAAATCTACCTCGCCGCGACGCCCGAATCGCACGACCAGGTCGCCCAGAACGCGATGCAGATCGTGCAGCAGCTGCGTGAAGGCGGCAGCTTCGTCGCTTACGCCCGCCAGTACTCGCAGGCCTCGACCGCCGCCGTCGGCGGGGACCTGGGCTGGATTCGCCTGGCCCAGCTGCCCGGCGAACTCGCCGCGGCTGCGCGCGAGATGCAGACCGGCCAGCTGGTCGGCCCGATCGAGGTGCCAGGCGGTTTCTCGATCATCTACCTGATCGACAAGCGCCAGGTTCTGACTGCGGACCCGCGCGACGCGGTTCTCGCGCTCAAGCAGATCTCGTTGGATTTCCCCAAGGGCATCAGCGAAGCGCAGGCCGGCGCGAAGGCAGAGGCTTTCGCCAAGGCGATCAGCGCGGCCAAGGGCTGCGGCGATGTCGAAAAGGTCGCCGCCGGGATCGGCGCTCAGGTCGTCGCCAACGACCAGGTGCGCGCCCGCGACCTGCCCGGACCGATCCAGAACGCCATTCTCCAGCTGTCGCCCGGCGAAACGCTTCCGCCATTCGGCTCGATCGATGACGGCGTGCGTATCCTCATGCTCTGCGGCCGTGATGACCCGCAGGTCGATAGCGGCCCAAGCTTCGACCAGCTCATGTCGCAAATGGAAGACGAGCGCATCAACAAGCGTGCGCAGATGTACCTGCGCGACCTTCGGCGTGACGCGATCATCGAGTACAACTGACCTGCGACGGAGCGGCTGACATGGCCCTTGCGGCCCCGCTCGCGATATCGCTGGGCGACCCTGCCGGCATCGGCCCCGAGCTGATCGCCGAAGCCTGGATCAAGCGCGAAACCGCGGGCCTCGCCCCGTTCTTCGTCGTCGGCGGAGCCGATGTGCTGGCGGCCGCCGCACGCACGCGCGGCATCGACCTGCCCGTGTCACGCATCGCAGAACCTTCGCAGGCCGATGCGGCATTCGCCATCGGCCTGCCGGTTCTGGGCGATGAAGACAGCAAGCCGACCTTCGGCTCGCCCGACATGGCGGGCGCGCGCCTCGCCCTCCATTCGCTGGGGGCGGCGACCGCGCTCGCCCGTTCGGGCAAGGCAGGCGGCGTCGTGACCGGCCCGATCGCCAAGTCGAAGCTGGCCGAAGTCGGCTTCACACAGCCCGGACAGACCGAATTTCTCGCCGATGCCTGCAGCCTGCCGCATGAGGACGCGGTAATGATGCTCGCCGGTCCGTCGCTGCGCACGGTGCCGCTTACCGTCCATACCGCCCTCTCGCAAGTTCCCGCCCTGCTGACGCAGGAGCTGATCGTACACCGCGCCCGGATCGTGGCCCGCTCACTGGCCCGCGATTTCGGCCTTGCCCGCCCCCGCCTGGCGATCACCGGCCTCAATCCCCACGCAGGGGAAGACGGCCGCATGGGCGACGAGGAACAGCGGATCATCCGCCCCGCCATCGAGACGCTCAAGGCCGAGGGGCTCGCCGTAACCGGCCCCCACCCGGCCGACGCGCTCTTCGCCGCACACGAACGCGGTGGCTATGACGTGGCCTTGTGCATGTACCACGACCAGGCACTGATCCCGATCAAGACGCTCGACTTCGACCAGGGCGTCAACGTCACGCTCGGCCTGCCGATCATCCGCACCTCGCCCGATCACGGCACGGCCTTTGCCATTGCCGGAAACAACACCGCCAGTGCGGGCGCGATGATCGCGGCGATCCGCATGGCCGGCGAATGTGCGGCGAGGCGCGCGGCATGACCACCCTGCCTCCCTTGCGCGAAGTCATCGCCAGACACGGCCTCTCCGCCTCCAAGGCATTGGGCCAGAACTTCCTGTTCGACGAGCAGCTGCTCGACCGCATCGCTGCCATTCCCGGCGCGCTTGAAGGCCACAACGTCCTTGAAGTCGGCCCCGGCCCGGGCGGCCTGACCCGCGCGCTGCTGCGGGCCGGGGCGCAGGTCACCGCGATCGAGATGGACCGCCGCTGCCTTCCGGCGTTGGCCGAAGTCGAGCAGGCCTTCCCGGACAAGCTCAAGGTCATCGAAGGCGATGCGATGAAGATCGCCCCCGCCAGCCTGTTCGACGGTCCCTATCACGTAGTCGCGAACCTCCCTTACAATGTCGGCACCGCGCTGTTCACCGGCTGGCTTTCCGGCGAGGAATGGCCGCCGCAGTGGCAGTCGCTGACGCTGATGTTTCAGGAAGAAGTCGCGCGCCGTATCGTTGCCGAAGCCAATACCTCCGCCTATGGCCGCCTCGCCGTTCTGGCGCAGTGGCGGTCGAAGGCGAAGCTGGCAATGAAGGTGCACCGCAGCGCCTTCACCCCGCCTCCCAAGGTCATGTCGGCCATCGTCCACGTTACGCCGGGCACCGCTCCCGAAGGTGTTTCGATGCGCGTGCTGGAGCGCGTGACCGAAGCGGCCTTCGGCCAGCGCCGCAAGATGCTGCGCCAGAGCCTCAAGGGCTTGCCCGGGGCACTGGCGGCGCTGGACAGGCTCGGGATCGATGTGCAGCGCCGCGCCGAAACGCTCAGCGTGACCGAATTCGTGGCCATTGCCCGCGAATTGACGCCTTAACTCGCCAGACTTGCCATTGTCGGTCGGCCGTCATCCCGGACTCGATCCGAGATCACGATTGGAAGGGCATCGAAACCGGCAGGCGAGAGCCGCCTAGTCCCAGTCGCGAGTGGAGAGTGCGAGGTCGGTGGTGTCGCTTGCCGCTTCGCCGCTGCCCAACCGCGCGATCACGAAGGTGCTGCCGCCCAGCAGCGCTGCTAGCAGGACCAGACGGACGGCGCGCGACTTGCCGAAGGACTTCCAGCGCGGCCCTCCAGAAATGCCGATGACATCCCGCTCCGTCATTCGCGATACCGGAACCGCCATGCCCTGCACGAGGTCGGGCACCCGGATTTCTTCCTTGAGTGCGATGCCGCAGCGGTCGCCATGCGACCAGCGGACACGGCCTGCCAGCAAATGATCGCCGATCTCGATCTTGACCCGCCCGCCCTTGGCCGGCGGGTCGGCCATCATCGCCATGAGGCCGCGCGAAGAGGCATTGCCCACCATCGCATCGCAATCGCGATCGTTGACGCGGATGTGCACCATCAATGCGGCGGGCTCTCTTCCCTGCACTCGTTCCTTGCGGAAGAACATGATCCTCCCCCCATCTTGCACCATCAGGCAGGATGGGGGGAATCGCTTAGGATTTCGCTAAGGCGATCTAGGCAGTCACCAGAGCCGATTTCTTCTTCAGGCGCCAGGCATGCAGCAGCGGTTCGGTATAGCCGCTGGGCTGCTCGACACCCTTGAAGACGAGATCGCAGGCTGCCTTGAAGGCAAGGCTGGTGTCCCAGTTGCCCGCCATCGGTTCATAGAGCGGATCGCCGGCGTTCTGGGCATCGACCTTTTCAGCCATCCGCTTCAGCGCGTCCATGACCTGCGCCTCGGTGCACACGCCGTGAAGCAGCCAGTTGGCCATGTGCTGGCTGGAAATGCGCAAGGTGGCGCGGTCCTCCATCAGGCCCACGTCATTGATGTCGGGAACCTTGGAGCAGCCGACGCCCTGATCGATCCAGCGCACGACGTAGCCGAGCAACCCTTGTGCGTTGTTCTCCAGTTCTTCGCGCACTTCGTCCTCGGACCAGTTGGCGCCATCAGCCAGCGGAATCTGCAGCAGCAGGTCGAGGTCCGGGATTTCCTCGCCAGCCATGCCTTCGCGCAGGCCGAACACATCGACTTCGTGATAGTGCATCGCATGGAGCGTCGCGGCGGTGGGCGACGGGACCCATGCGGTGTTCGCGCCGGTCCTGGGATGGCCGACCTTCTGCTCCATCATGTCGCGCATCATGTCGGGCGCGGCCCACATGCCCTTGCCGATCTGCGCCACGCCCGAAAGTCCGTGCTTGAGGCCGATGGCGACGTTGCGCTTCTCGTAGGCGGCGATCCAGGTCGAGCCCTTCATGGCGCTCTTGCGGATCATCGGACCGGCCCGCATCGAGGTGTGGATCTCATCGCCGGTGCGGTCGAGGAACCCGGTGTTGATGAAGACGATGCGGTCCTTCACCGCGTGGATGCAGGCGGCGAGGTTGGCCGAAGTGCGGCGCTCCTCGTCCATGACGCCCACCTTGACGGTGTTGCGCGGCAGTTGGAGCAGATCCTCAACTGCATCGAACAAGTCATTGGTAAAGGAGCACTCTTCAGGACCGTGCATCTTCGGCTTGACGATATAGATGCTGCCCTTGCGGCTGTTGCCGTAGCGGGTCATGCCCTTGACGTCCTGCGCCGAAATCGCGCTGGTGATCACCGCGTCCATGATGCCCTCGGGTATCTCGCTGCCATCGGGCAGGAGAATCGCTGGGTTGGTCATCAGATGGCCGACATTGCGCACGAACAGCAGGCTGCGGCCGGGCAGTTCCTGCGCCTCGCCGGTGGGCACGGTCACGACCTTGTTGCCCGCCAGCTCGCGCGTCAGGGTCTGGCCGCCTTTCTCGAAAGTGTCGGTCAGGTCGCCGCGGATCACGCCGAGCCAGTTCGAATAGGCAAGGAACTTGTCCTCGGCATCGACGGCGGCGACCGAATCTTCAAGGTCGACAATGGTGGTCAGCGCCGCTTCAAGAACGATGTCGGAAATACCGGCCTTGTCAGTCGCGCCGACCTGGCTCGAGGGATCGACGACGATCTCGATGTGCAGGCCGTTGGACTTGAACAGGCGTCCCTTGAGGGTCTCGCCGACGCACTGGTCCGGATCGGCCAGGGTGACTTCCAGGCTGTCGACGTCGGCCCAGCTTCCCGATGCCAGCGGCAGCGCCTTGTCGAGGAACTTGCGCCCCTCGGCGATGACGGCGGCGCCGCGAACCGGGTCGTATCCCTTGCCCTGCGCCGGCGCGGCGTCGAGCGCATCGGTGCCGTAGAACGCATCGTAGAGGCTGCCCCAGCGCGCGTTGGCGGCGTTGAGCAGGAAGCGGGCGTTGAGCACGGGCACGACGAGCTGGGGCCCGGCCATCGTCGCGATCTCGGGATCGACGTTCCGGGTTCCGATCGAGAAGCCTTCCGGCTCGGGCACGAGGTAGCCGATGTCCTGCAGGAACGCCCGATATTCGCCCAGCGCGACAGGCTTGCCCGCGCGCGACATGTGCCAGGCATCGATCTGCGCCTGAAGCTGATCGCGCTTTTCCAGCAGTTCCCGATTGCGTGGAGCAAAGCGCGCCAGCAGCTGCGCAAAGCCGCTCCAGAACGCAACCGTATCCTGCCCGATGGGCGCAAGGACCTTCTCCTCGACGAAATCCGCCAATCCGGCGTCGATCTGGAGGCCCGAACGTTCAACCCTTTGCGTCATCTTTCCTCACACTTCCTGGACGCACGCGCGAAACCAATGCGCCGTGCGATCATTGTAGATTACCAAGACTGTCCTGGGGAAGGATGCCCTGCCCTATGACGCATGAGCCGGCGATTGGCAACAGGGACTATCGTATAAAGCCCTGCGCCTCCAGCGGCTTCCAGCCTTGGGGATCGCGTCGGAATCACTTACACTTCAGATTCCGGTAACCATCGCAAGGACCGGAAACCGGGGACTGGCACAAAGGTTGCTAAGAGGTAAACGAGAAAAGAGGATCGAAATGTTCAGGAAAATCGCCCGCCTCTTCGTGATCAAGACACGCTGGGAAGCGTACATGATCATCTATGCGCTTGCGCTGGGAGCGATCGAACGCGGCAGCGTATACCTGACCCGGTTTCCCGGATTCGGCGGTAAACTCCTGTTCCTCGCCTGCACCGGTTCGGTGTTCATGGCCGGCGCGAAAATCCTCGACTGCCTGAAATACGAAAAGGCACAGCGAGAGGGCGAAGCCGCGCAGGCTGCGCCGCCGCTCGCCCTGCCCGAAGACCAACGCGAGGCGGCCTGACCGCGCGAGCCTCGCTGCCCTGGGCAGTTTCCTGATCCGATCTGCATGAAGTGGGGTGTTTCTGTTGCCAGGTACACCCCGAACCCCTGGAATCCGCTTCTGTTGACCGGTGGGTCCAACCGCGTTCTAGCTTTGTAACTTCAGGCCGTTAGGCCCTAGAATTACGCGGCGAGAGCAAGTGCTTCGTTGTCGTTGGCACTTATGAGTTTTGAGCCTTGAACGGGTTACTCAGCCCGGACGAAAACACCGCTTTTCAACACACGTCGATCCTAGTTCGGCCCCGTCATCAACGCCGCCTTGGCGAGGTTGGTGGTGGAGCCGCCGGGTACCGCCCCCGGGTCCGCTGTGCCTATTGCACGCCGCAATTTATCGTCATAGCCGACCGAAGCCGGCAATGACCCATATAGGCGATCAAACGTGAATGTGAAGTGAGCAAGCTGCGGGAAACGCGAAGTTCCCCACCATTCAGCCGCGCTTCTTCAATTCGTCGCGAATTTCGGTGAGCAGTTCGATCTCGCTCGGACCCGAGGGCGCAGGGGCCACCTCTTCCTCTTTCTTTTCAACTGCTTCCATCAGACGGTTCACATAGCGAACCATCAGGAAGATGATGAAGGCAAGGATCAGGAAATTGATCACCGCAGTGACAAAGGCGCCATAACCGATCATCGCCGCCCCGGCTTCCTTGAGCGCGGCATAATCGTCCATCGCGCCCGCATAGCCGTCGGGCGTGCTGAGCAGGATGAAGTGGTTGGAGAAGTCCGCACCGCCGAAGATGGCCCCGATCACCGGCATGATCACCTCGTCGGTCAACGACTTGACGATCGCACCGAAGGCCGCGCCGATGATGACGCCGACCGCCAGGTCCATGACATTGCCCTTGGCGATGAATTTCTTGAATTCCTGAAACATCCAGACCTCCTCGGTGCGGTTTTCGCAGGATCCTGTCATCGCAACCGGTCATTACGCCGGTCAAGTCCTTGAACCGCCACTGTGCACCGCTACATTCCCCCGGTGATGACCGCTTCCGCAGCGGTCGGCGAGGAGTAGGGAACACCATGTCAGCTTCGAATACCCCGGCCGGGATGCTCTCGCGCATCGGCCGCTATGCGCTCGTGACGCTTGCCGCGATGAGCCTGGCCGCCTGCGGCTTCAACTCTGTCCCGACCAAGCAGGAGGCCGCGAAGGCCAAGTGGGCCGACGTGCAGGCCGCGTTCCAGGAGCGCGCGAATCTCGTGCCGAACCTCGCCGCCGTCGCCAAGGGCGCCGCGGAACAGGAGAAGGCGATCCTCACAGGCGTCGTCGAGGCTCGCGCCAAGGCCACCTCGATCCAGGTCAATGCCGACGACCTCAACGATCCGGCCAAGATGCAGCAGTTCCAGCAGGCGCAGGCCAATCTCGGCGCGAACCTGGGCCGGCTGCTCGCCAGCTTCGAGGCCTATCCGGACCTCAAGTCGATCACCAACTACCAGATGCTGCAGAGCCAGCTGGAAGGCCAGGAAAACCGCATCCGCATTTCCGTGCGCGACTACAATGCGGCCGTGCAGGACTATAACACCGAGGTCCGCACCTTCCCGACGATGATCGGCGCCAAGCTGCGCGGCGCGGATCCGCTGGTGCCTTATCAGGCGGCAACCCCGGGCGCCGAAGTCGCCCCGAGCCTCGAAGGCAAGATGTGATCCGGTGAATCGCTTGCGGCTCACCGCCCGGACACTCGCCCTGGCGCTCATGCTGGCCTTCTGCACCGTGCTCGTCCCACAGGCGAGCGAGGCGCAGGAGTTTCCCAAGCTGACCGGCCGCGTCGTCGATGACGCCCAGATCATTCCCGATGCCGAAGAAGCGCGGCTGACGCAGAAGCTCGCCGCGCTGGAAAAGCAGTCGCAGCGCCAACTCGTCGTCGTGACCCTGCCTAGCCTGCAGGGATACGACATTGCCGATTATGGCTACCAGCTCGGGCGCAAGTGGGGCATCGGCCAGAAGGGCGACGATAACGGCGCCCTGCTCATCATTGCCCCCAACGAACGCAAGCTGCGCATCGAAGTGGGCTACGGGCTCGAGCCGGTTCTGACCGACGGGATGAGCTTCCTCATCATCAACAAGGTGATCGTGCCCAAGTTCAAGGCCGGCGACATGGCAGGCGGCATCGAGGCCGGCACCGACGCGATCATCAATCAGCTTACGCTTCCACCGGAGGAAGCCCAGAAAATTGCCGCACAGGCCGATGAGCAACGCGAAAGCAGCGGCGGGCCTCCACTCGGCGTCATCGTATTCATCATCGTCGTCACGGCAGTCATCGTCATGCCGATGGCGAACGAGGCGCGCGGCTTCGGACGGCGTCGGCGCAGCGGCATGGGGCCGTTCATCTGGCTACCGGGCGGCTTCGGCGGAGACGACGATCACTGGGGCGGCGGCGGTGGCTTCGGTGGTGGCGGCTTCGGCGGCGGAGGAGGTTTCTCCGGCGGTGGCGGCAGCTTCGGCGGCGGCGGGTCGAGCGGAAGCTGGTAGCGGAGATAGAAATGCCCTCACCCACCTACCTTTCCGAGCAGGACCACGTCCAGATCAGCGCCGCCGTGACGCAGGCCGAACTGCAGAGCGCCGGCGAGATCGTGACAATCCTGGCCGACCGCTCCGACGGCTATACCGACATCGCGCTGGCATGGGCTGCGCTCGCGGCCCTGCTCGCGCTTTCGGCGCTGGCGATCGCGCCCGATTTCTACATCGGCCTCTACGACCGGCTCATCGCCGACTGGGGCCACCAATGGAGCCCGCGCGCGCTATTCACGCTGGCGGCCGGGATTGCGACGCTCAAGTTCGCCGCGGTCCTGCTCATCCAGTTCTGGCAGCCGCTCAAGTTCTGGCTGATCCCCCCGCCGGTGAAGACCGCGCGGGTGCATGAACGCGCAATCCGCGCTTTCCGGATCGGCGCGGAACGCCGCACATTGGGTCGTACCGGCGTGCTGATCTATCTCTCCATGCGCGAACACCGCGCCGAGATCGTCGCCGACGAAGCGATCGCCACCAAGGTCGATCCCGAAGTCTGGGGCGAGGCGATGAGCGCGATGCTCGCCCATGTGCGCGAGGGCCGCATTGCCGAGGGCATGTGCGCGGCGGTCGAGAAGGTCGGCGCGATCGTGGCCCCGCACTTCCCCCGCGCCGATGGCGACATAAACGAAATCCCCGACAGGCTGATCGAAGTATGACTGCAGATGCCGATGCCCCCGAAGAGATCATGTGGGAGGGGCGCTTCATCACCACCAAGCGCCGCGGCCGCTGGGAATATGTCGGACGCGCCCGCGGCATCCATGCGGCCGTGATCCTGGCCGTCGACGAAGACGATCACGTCATCCTCGTCGACCAGTACCGCGTTCCGCTCGGCCGGCGTTGCATCGAGCTTCCCGCCGGTCTCGTCGGCGATCATGACGAACACGAGGGCGAAGATCCTTCCGTTGCCGCTGCCCGCGAACTGGAAGAGGAAACTGGCTATCGTGCGGGCCGCATGGAGAAGATCGGCGAGTTCTTCTCGTCACCCGGCATGGTGAGCGAAAGCTTCACGCTGTTTCGCGCGCACGATCTGGTCAAGATCGGTGAAGGCGGCGGCGTCGACAGCGAGGACATCGTCGTCCACCGCGTGCCGCTGCCGGGCATCGAACAGGCCATCGCCGCTTATCGCGAGGATGGCTATGCCATCGACGTGAAGATCCTCTCGCTGCTCGGCCCGCAACTGCTGGGCTGATCGCGGTGCGCACTCGCCTGGGCATCTGCCGGCGCAAGGCCCGCTACTCCAACGAGGAGGAAGCGCTGCGCGTGGCCGAAAAGGCGCCTTTCCCTCTGCGGCCCTATCGCTGCGAGTTGTGCCGGCAATTCCACCTCACCAGCCGCACCAAGGGAATGCGCCTGCCACGTTTCGAGATCGAGCGGCGGCAGGCGAAATAGGTCAGGTCAAAGCGTCGTGTAGATGGCGCCGAAGTCCTTGCCGCCGTTTCCGGCTTCCACGAAAGCCTCGTAGATCGCCTTGGCGTGCTCACCCATGGGGACGCTGGCCCCCGCGGTCTGTGCGCCTTCCATCGCGAGGCGCAGGTCCTTGAGCATCAGGGCCGAAGCGAAGCCGCCCTGATAGCCGTTGTCGGCCGGGCTCGTCGCCCCGATGCCGGGCGCGGGGGTATAGTCATTGAGCGACCAGTTGTAGCCCGTCGACTTCGAGCTGATCTCATAGAACTTCTGCGGATCGAGCCCCGCCTTCTCGGCCAGGGCAAGCGCCTCGCAGGTGCCGATCATGTGGATCGCGAGCAGCATGTTGTTGCACATCTTGGCAACCTGCCCGCTGCCGATCGCACCGGCATGGATCACCGCCTTGGCCATCGGATCGAGAACGGTCTTCGCCTTCTCGAATGCCGCATCGCTGCCGCCGACCATGAACGTGAGCGTGCCGCCGTTAGCCGCCGCGATACCGCCCGACACCGGCGCATCGACCATCTGGTAGCCCGCCGCCTCGGCGAGGCCAGCGACTTCGCGGGCAGTGGCAAGATCGATCGTCGAGCAGTCGAGGAACAGTGCGCCCTCAGGGGCCTTGCCGATCACGTCCTTGGTATAGACGCCCTTCACGATCGCGCCGTTGGGAAGCATCGTGACGACCGCATCGACACCGGCGACGGCCTCGGGAACCGCCGAATATGTCGCGCAGCCATGCTCTGCCGCCTTGGCCAGCGCCTCCTCGGACAAGTCGAAGGCGTGGACTTCGTGGCCCGCCTTGACGAGGTTGGCGGCCATGCCGCCGCCCATGTTGCCAAGTCCGATGAACGCGATCTTCATGTCATGCTCCCAAAATTGCCCTTCCCGGCATCCAGCGCCGCAAGGACGCGCGGACAGTTAGCCAGAGTGCTGGTCCGCGCGTCTCTTTCCCAATGGCCGGTCGGACTTACTTGCCCTTCCAGACGCCCGGCCGCTTCTCGACGAATGCGGCCATGCCTTCGGCCTTGTCCTCGGTGGCGGTGAGGACCTGGAACATGCGTCGCTCCATGACGAGGCCGGTATCGAGCGTCGTCTCGAAGGCGATGTTGACCATTTCCTTGTTCATCATCGCGGCGAGCGGCGGCATCGAGGCGATGGCCTGGGCCGACTTCATAGCGACGTCGAGTAGTTGGTCGGCGGGGACCACCTGGCTGACAAGGCCCGAGCGCTCCGCTTCGGCGGCGTCCATCATGCGGCCCGTGAGGCACATGTCCATCGCCTTGGACTTGCCCACGGCGCGGGTCAGGCGCTGCGATCCGCCCATGCCGGGAGCGACGCCGAGCTTGATCTCTGGCTGGCCGAACTTGGCGTTTTCCGATGCGATGATGAAGTCTGCCATCATTGCCAGTTCGCAGCCGCCACCCAGCGCGAAGCCATTGACCGCCGCGATCCAGGGCTTGCGGGTCGTCTTGACGATCTGCGCCGTCCAGCCAGCGAAGAAATCCTCCGAATAGAACTCCGCGCTCGGCTTGTCGGACATCTCCTTGATGTCGGCGCCGGCCGCGAATGCCTTGTCGCCCGAACCGGTGATGACCGCGCACAGCTGCGAGGCATCGGCTTCGTAAGCGGCGAAGGCATCGATCAGTTCGGACAGGACCTGCGAGTTGAGCGCATTGAGCGCCTTCGGACGGTTCAGCGTGATCAGGGTGACCGCACCCTTCTGTTCGACCAGGATCGTTTCGTAGCTCATAAAGGCTTCCATTCCTCTTCTTTGGGGAGCGGCGCGAAGATCGCGTCCAGCATCGCGTCGGTCACGCCGGCAGGCGTTGCCGGGTTCCATTTAGGCTCGTTATCCTTGTCGACAATCACCGCACGCACGCCTTCGGCGAAATCGGGCAGCGTCAGAACCCGCGAACCGATACGGTATTCCATCGCCATGTTCTGGGTGAAGGTCGAAAGCTTGAGCGATTCGGCCAACTGGCGCAGCGAGACCTTGCAGGCTTGCGGGCTCTTGGTCCTGAGCGCCGCCAGTTCCTTGGCAGCCCATTCGCTGTCTTCGCTTTCCAGCGAGGCCAGGATCTCTTCCAGGGTATCGAAGGCGAAGTGCTTGCGGATCAAGGCTTCGTTCGCGGCAAGCTGCGAGGCCGGCGGGGATACCGACAAGGCGCTGAGCACATTGGCGATCTCGTGCCCGGCGGCGATGCGGCGCTTGGCTTCTTCCAGCGCATCGCTGGGCAGATAGTGGGTGGCAAGGCCAGCCCAGAGGCAGTCCTCGCCCTTCAGGCGCGCGCCGGTCACCGCGAGGAACTGGCCGATGCGCCCTTCCAGGCGCGAGAGGAACCAGCCCCCGCCCACGTCGGGGAACAGACCGATGCCGGTCTCGGGCATGGCGAAGCGAGTGTTCTCGGTCGCGACGCGGAAGCGCGCCGGCTGCGAGATGCCCACGCCCCCGCCCATCGTGATGCCATCCATGAAGGCGACGATCGGCTTGGCGAAATTGAAGATCTGGTTGTTGAGCTGGTATTCCTCGTAGAAGAACCGCCGTCCCGAAATGCCGCCGTCGTTAAGGGCCGACTTGCGCAGCAGGTTGATGTCGCCGCCCGAGCAGAATCCCCTGCCCTCGCTGTGATCGATCATGATCGCGGCGATATTGTCATCATTCCCCCAGTCCGCCAGCGCAGAGGCCATGCCCCGGCACATGTTGAGCGTCAGGGCATGGATCGCCTTCGGGCGATTGAGCGAGATGTGACCGGCGACGCCATCGTGCCGGATAATCAGTTCGTCCGTCATCACTTGAGCAGGTCCCGTCCGATGATCATGCGCATCACTTCATTGGTGCCTTCGAGGATGCGATGCACGCGAAGATCGCGCCAGAAACGCTCGATCGGATAGTCCTTGAGATAACCATAGCCGCCGAACAGCTGCAGCGCGCGGTCGACGACCGAGGAGCCGGTATCGCTGGCAATCATCTTGGCCATGGCGGCAAAGCGCGTCCTGTCCGAAGTCTTGGCCGTGACCTTCACCGCCGCCAGGTAGAGCAGCGCGCGGGCAGCCTCGAGATCGGCGGCCATCTGCGCAAGCGTGAACTGGGTGTTCTGGAACTCCGCAATCGACCGGTCGAACTGCTTGCGTTCCTGAACGTACTGGATCGCCTCGTCTAGGCAACGCTGCGCACCGCCAAGCGAACATGCGCCGATGTTCAGGCGCCCGCCGTCGAGTCCGGCCATGGCGAACTTGAAGCCGTCGCCTTCAGCGCCCACGCGGTTCTCTGCCGGGATGCGTGCATCCTCGAAGATCACCTGCGCGGTGGGCGAAGCGTTCCAGCCCAGCTTCTTCTCCGGCGCGCCGAAGCTGACGCCCGGGGTATCCTTCTCGACGAGGAAGCACGAAATCCCGCGGGACTTGTGATCGCTCGTGCGCGCCATGACGAGATAGACGTCATTGACGCCGCCGCCCGAGATGAACTGCTTTGTGCCGTTGAGGACGTAGTGATCGCCATCGCGCCGCGCCGAAGTCTTCAGCGCTGCCGCATCAGACCCCGAACCGGGCTCGGTAAGGCAATAGGAGGCGATCTTTTCCATCGCCACCAGATCGGGCAGGTAGCGGTCCTTGAGCTGCTGGTCGGCGAAACCGTCGACCATCCACGCACACATGTTGTGGATCGAGATGTAGGCCGAAGTCGCCGGGCAGCCATAGGCCATGGCTTCCATGATCAGGGCCGCGTCAAGGCGGCCGAGACCGATGCCGCCGCCTTCCTCGGACACATAGATCCCGCCGAAGCCAAGCGCACCGGCCGCCTTCCACACGTCGACCGGGTAGTGCTGTTTTTCGTCCCACTCCGCCGCGAAGGGCGTGATCATGTCGGCGGTGAACTTGCGCGCGGTCTCCTGGATCGCGAGTTGATCCTCCGTCAACCCAAACTGGTCAGTCATGCTTGTCCCTCGGTCTCGTCTTCTTCTGGCCCCGGTTCCCCGGGGCTGCCCTTATGGGCATTTGCTGTAGGTTAGCGGTTCGGGCGAGGCATCCGGTCCGGTATCTTCGCGAACCAGCGTCTTGCCACCGTCGGGGGTCGACAAGGCCACTTCGCGGATCCAGCTCTGGCCCTCTCCGGTGAATTGATAGGAAGCGCTGATGCTGTCGTCGCCGACTTCCTTGATGGGCCCCAGTTCCGCGGCCGATTCGTAGAACTTCAGGCTATCCTCGCCGACGGTCATCAGGCCCTTTGCATCCCCTGCCGTGCTGGTGCAATCGGCAGGAACGAGGCCCCAGCGCCCGCGCAGCGCCTCGGGAATCTTCATCTCTTCCACGACCGCAGCCTGCGTGGCCGTCTCGCTCGGCGTCGGTGCCGGCTGCTCCTGGGAACAGGCGGCCAGTGCCATGGCAAGGGCCGCGGCGCAGATCAGGGAAGTCTTGTTCATCGGTATGCTCCTCAGACGGTTCGTACAGGACCGGGAACGCGCCCCGATCCCATGCGGTTGCCGCAAAAGTGTCAGCCGATCGTCTCTATGATGTCCTTGGCGCGGGAGAGCGCCATCGTCACGGTCATGTTCTCGCCCATGAAGGGATGGTCCTGGCAAGCGCCGGTTTGCGGCACGATGAAGAACTGGGCCACCCCTGCAGCGACAGGCGTTTCGGAGATCCATTCTGCAGTAGCCATATTGCACCTTCATCAGTGTCATCATGCGAGCCTCGGACCAATCGTTTCTCCCGCGCGCAAACCTCGCGCCGACTGTCTGGCACAACCTCGTCAAGCCATGTCCTGCAGCCTCAACCCCTGCACTTTTGGAGGGGCAACGGCAAGTTTTTTAATCGTCCGATTAAACTTGTCTCCTGACGGATTCTCGTCGAGCGGGCTCTACCGAACGCCAAGACTTGGCCGTCCGGGCGATATTCCCCCCTTGTCCCCTCGTGCACGAACGGGCAGGACGGCGCCGTCAGTTCTCGAACTTGGGCTAGCAGGATGAAGAGTCTGCCGGTCCTGGCGAGTGCAAGCTTTTGAACTTGGAAGGTGCGGCCCTGCAATTGCCGCGAGGAAGGAAGACACTGCGTGAGTGAGACTACGATCGACCAGGCCGATTTCCGCAAGGTCCTTGGCAGTTATCCGACCGGGGTCTGCGTTGTTACCGCCATGGATGGAGACAAGCCCGCCGGGATGGTCGTGGGCTCGTTCACATCGGTTTCGCTCGATCCGCCGCTGGTCGGCTTCTTTCCCGACAAGAAATCGACCTCTTGGCCCGTGATCGAGAAGGCGGGTCGGTTCTGCGTCAACGTGATGGCCAGCGACCAGCTGGACGTGTGTCGTTCTGCCAGCGCCAAGGGCGATGACAAGTTCGTCGGGGTGGAATTCACGATCTCGGACCACGACCTGCCGATCATCGCCAATTCGATCGCCTGCATCGAATGCCAGCTCTATTCGGTGACCGAAGCCGGAGACCATTGGTTCGCCATGGGCGAGGTTCTTCGCATGGAATCCGTGCGCGAGGACGACCCGATGCTGTTTCACCGCGGTCGCTACGGCGGTTTCGCGGAGCGCATGTAACGATTCCGGGAACGGACAGGCAGGCCATGCCGTTCGAACCCTTTACCGTCGAGGCCAGGGGCGCCGCGCTTCGCGGCGTAAGGCGCGATGGCGAAGGAGTGCCGCTGGTCCTCATCCACGGGTTCGGCGCATCGCACCGCGATTGGCAGGACCTGATCGACGAACTGCCCCCTGAGCTTGCACTGATCGCCTACGACCAGCGCGGCTTCGGAGATTCCCCTGCGCCGACCGACGCCGCCTATTCCCACGGTGAAGATCTCCTCGCCCTGCTCGATGCGCTGGAACTCGAGCGTGTGGACCTGTGCGGCATGTCGCTGGGCGGAGCCACTGCGCTCAACTTCGCGTTGGATCATCCCGATCGGGTACGCCGCCTGATCCTGGTCAGCCCGTTGATGGTCGGCTGGTCATGGTCGAGCGAATGGATCGAACGCTGGAAGCAGATAGGCCGCGCCGCGCGATCCGGGGACATGGCCGGCGCCCGTGCGCTATGGTGGCAGCACCCCCTCTTCGAAAGCACCCGCGCCAGCGCCGCCGCCCCTGTCCTCAAGGCGTCGATCGAAGCCTTCCACGGTCAGCAGTGGGTGCAGGACAACCAGCGCCACGCACCACCCGACCTCGACCGTCTCGACAAGCTGGCGATGCCGACCTTGCTACTTACCGGCGGACTGGACACCGAGGATTTCAGGCGCATCGGCGATGCCATCGCCTCGTGCGGCACAGGCGCAACCCGGATCGACTATGCCGATGCCGGGCACATGCTGAACTTCGAAATTCCGGGCCGGATCGCCCGGGACATCGCCGACTTCCTGTCAGACTAGACCGAAGCGAAAGCCGGTTCGGCCTGCTTTGCGCGCTTCGCGGGCTTTTCCCGCTTGAGACCGATCAGCGGGCGGAGCGGTCCGATCTCCCGGCCGATCAGGTAGAAGAGCCACGAGCCTACCGCCACCGAGCTGCACAGCAGCAGGAATTCGGGCAGAGCCGTCAGCCCCTTGTCACGCAGCCAGTAGCTGACGAAGACCATGATCGTCTGGTGCGCTATATAGACCGGGAAGACGGCCTCGGCCAAAGTCGCCCGCCAGCGCGCATCATGGTTCCAGAAGCGATCCGCGATCCCGAACAGGGCGATGATCGTGCTCCAGCTCTGCACGGCCTTGGCAAAGTATAGCGGCGCCTGCCATTCGCGCGGCGTCGGGATATTGCCGGGATAGAGGTAGGCGTTGCCCGCCGCCCAGATGAAACCGGCCGTGGCAAGAACAGCCGCGACCTTCCACTGCCGCGCGATTGCCTGCCTCACCGGGTCGGACTGGCGCAGCAGGAAGCCGAACAGGAACATCGCCAGGTAATGCAGGTGCGCGGCCCGGTCGACGAGGATGCTGTGCATGTCGGTCCAGCCGAAGGGCAAATACTCACGCACCAGATAGACGAAGACGATGCCCAGCGGCAGCAGCATGGGGCCTGCAAGAGCCTTCTCCGTACCGACACGGATCTTCGCCCGCAGCGCTTCGGGCAGGATCGCCCGTAAACCGCAGAACAGCACGGTATAGGCCAGCAGATAGACCACGAACCACAAGTGCATCACCCGGGGCACATATTCGTAGCGCACGGTGCGGAAGGTAAAGGCATCGTGGATCAGGTAATAGAGATAGCCGTGCTCGTAGCCGGAATTGACCAGCCCCATGTAGGGCTGCGGCGGCACAACCACGATTAGGCCAAAGACCAGCGGAATGCCCAGTCGCGCCAGTCGGCTCCGGAAAAATGCGCCGGTACTGCCATCCTTGCCGAGCAGCGCCGCGCTGGCATAGCCGGAGATCGCGAACAGCAGCGAGAGCCGCCATGCGCTCAGGCCGAGCAGCGGGATTTCAGCCCAGCTTACCGCGCCGCGCGTGGGTGTCTGGTAACCCCAAGGCGTGAAGTTGTAGCCGACATGGTAGAAGATGAGCAGGACGAAAGCGCCGATGCGCAGCCAGTCCATTCCATAGTGGCGTTGCGTCGAGGCAGGCTTCATCACGGTCCGATGCAATGGCAGAAACCGTGGCCCCTTACGCGCGATGGCGGGTTTCTGCAATCTTTCGCTTGTAACAGGCCCCGCGCCAGATCCCCGTTGAAACCGCGATCCGGCGACTTGGTAACCGGTAACAATGGGTTATACACTCTTGCCATGCACATTCCGGCCTCCCGCATCACGATCAACGATATCGCCCGTCTCTCAGGCGTTTCGAAAAAGACGATCAGCCGCGTCATCAACCAGTCCCCGCTGGTGAGCGAGGAAACCCGCACCAAGGTCGAGGCAATCATCGCCGAGACGGGTTTCGTGCCCAACGCGCAGGCGCGGGCGCTGGCCCGGGGGCGCAACCCGCTGATCGCCCTTGTCCACGACGGCTCGGATCGCGGCATCCTCGAAGCGGTCGAACGCGGAATGCTGCGCGGCATGGAGGGCAGCGAGTTCTCGCTGGTGCTGCGTCCGGTCCAAGGCGATCCGCTCACCCGCCTGCGCAGCTTCATCGACCAGCACCGCCCCACCGGGATCGTCCTGCTGCCGCCCCTGTCCGAGAGCGAGGACCTTGCCCAGCTGTGTGACGAGACCGAAACGCGCTGCGTGCGCCTCGGCCGCGTGCGCGGGGAACATGGCCTTGCCTGCGATGACCGTTCGGCCATGTCCGGGCTGGTCGCGTGGCTCATCCGGCTGGGACATAGGCGCATCGGCCTGATCAGCGGCCCGGAAACCTCGCTGACCGCGCAGCAGCGCGAACTGGGCTATCTCGACGCGATGGCCGACCATGACCTCGATCGCGGCCCCGCGCTCATCGCCGCGGGCGACAATTCCTTTGAATCCGGGATGGAGGCAGGCCGCCTGCTGCTGGAGGTCAGCCCGCGCCCCACCGCCATCATTGCCTGCAATGACGAGATGGCTGCCGGCGTCCTCCAGACTGCCCAGCTTTCCGGCCTCATGGTACCGGATGCGATTTCGGTGGTGGGTTTTGACGATACGCCGCTGGCCACGAAGATCTGGCCGGCGATGACGTCGATGCGCATCCCCTGGGCAGCCATGGCGCAGGAAGCGGTCTCTCGCATTCGCGCCCCGGCTATAGACGCAGTGGATGCACCGGAGCTCAAGGCGGACCTGGTCATTCGCAACTCGGTGCTCCCGCTCGAGGATCAAGCGGGAGCATCCTGAGGCGCCGGTCGATCAGCGCCCCTTGAAGGCGGGCTTGCGCTTTTCGATGAAGGAACTGACGCCCTCGAGAAAGTCCTCGGTGCGCCCGGCGATGCGCTGGTTCCTGCGCTCTGTCTGGAGGGCTGAATCGAGGCCGGAATCGAGCGCGTCCCACGCCATTTTCTTGATCATGCCGATTGAGCGCGGACCTGCGGCCAGCTGGCGGGCAAGCGACATGGCCGCCTCGTCCAGTTCCTCGTCGGGCACGACTTTCGTGGCAAGGCCCCAGTCGAGGGCGGTCCTCGCATCGACCTTTTCCCCCAGAAGCATCATCTGCGTGGCTCTGACCCTGCCCACCGCCTGGCTGAGCAAATAGGTTGCGCCGCCATCGGGCACCAGGCCGACATGGCAGAAAGCGCAGAAGAAATAGGCGTTTTCGGACATCATCACGATGTCGCCTGCCGCCGCAAGACCTGCGCCAAAGCCTGCGGCCGGGCCACGAATGGCAGTGATGACCGGCTGCTCCATCGTCTTGATCGCCAGGATCACCGGATTGAACGCCCGGTCGAGCTGACCGCCGACATCGCGCATCGGGTCTGCCAGCATGTCCTGCGCTGCCGTCAGATTAGCGCCCGAGCAGAAGCCCTTGCCTTCACCCGTGATCACGACGGCCCGGGCATCTTGCGCTGCGCGATCGAGGGCATCGACGATCTCATGGCCCATCGCCTCGGTTATACCGTTCATCGTCTTGGGGTCGTTCAGGGCAATCCGGGCAACGCCATCTTCAAGGCTGAAAAGGATGTGCTTGTAGGTCATTTCAACTCCCAGTCTTGCAGCCTGCGCGTGGCTGTCAGGCTCTTGGCAATATTCTGCTAATCGCCAACTGTGCGATAGGGCAGGTCAAGGCAAGCGCGGATCGCCGGCAAGCGCCATGTTTCGGCGTTGCAAGACGATGTTTCCAAGGGGCTCACGACATTGATTTCGCCCCCGTCGTCCCTAGATTCCAGCCACGGTTTCGAGATCTGGAGACAGGTGAAGTGAACGGAATGAAAACGGCCATGCTGCTGGCGGCGCTGACGGCGCTGTTCATGGGGCTGGGCTACATGTTCGGCGGCAGCAGCGGGGCGATGATAGCGCTGGTGGCGGCGGCGGGCATGAACCTTTTCACCTTCTGGAACGCCGACAAGATCGTCCTGCGCATGCACAATGCACGCGAGGTCGATTCGCGGTCGGCCCCGCAATTCTACGGGATGATTGCCGATCTTTCGCAGCGGGCAGACCTGCCGATGCCGCGCGTCTATATCGTCGACAGTGCCAACCCGAATGCCTTCGCCACCGGCCGCAATCCCGAGAACGCGGCCGTCGCGGCGACGACCGGCCTGCTCGACATGCTGAACCAAGATGAAGTCGCCGCCGTCATGGCGCACGAGCTTGGCCATATCCGCAACCGCGACACCCTGATCATGACCATGGTTGCCACGATTGCCGGCGCGATTTCGATGATCGCCAATTTCGGCCTGTTCTTCGGCGGGCGCGGAAACGACCGGGTCAGCCCCTTTGCCGCCATCGCCGCGATGCTCATGGCGCCCTTCGCGGCGATGATCGTGCAGATGGCGATCAGCCGCACCCGGGAATATGGCGCAGACCGCGCCTCCGCCGAAATCTCGGGTGATCCGCGCGCGCTCGCCTCGGCGCTTTCCAAGATAGCCGGCCCCGCCCGCGCGATCCCCAGCCATGCGGCGCAAGGCAACCCTGCCGCCGCTCAGCTCTACATCGTGCCCACCGGAATCTCGGACTTGTTCTCGACGCACCCGGCCACCGAAAAACGCATTGCCGCGCTGATGGCGCTTGAAGGCTCCGGCCCGGCGCCTGCCCGCGTCGCAGCGACCACGCGAAGCTCGCGGTCCGCGCTCGATCCCAATCGGCGCGGCTGACATGTCCCGATCCGCGGTTGCTGTAAGGCTCAGTCGGTCCCGGTAATCGCGCTGACCAAAGCGCGCACTTTCTTCTGCCGCCACTGCGGCAGCGGCGCGACGAGCCAATAGCCCCTTCGGCACGGGGTCACGGTGTGGACGAGATCCTTGCGGCCCTGCCCGACGAGCCCTTCGGCCAGCAGCGCGGGAACGCGTGCCCGGCCCAGCCCGGCGACGGCAGCAGCAACCGCCTGTCCGGCATCGCTTACCGAGATCGGGGGCTTGTCCTCTTCGCTGTCTTTGTCGGCCGTCTCGCCCTCGGTGCCGGGGAAAGGATCCCCCGGCCAGCCAATCCAGTCACCCGCGCCGATCTCGGCCCATTCCGCAGGCGCCAGCGCGATCCCTTCCAGATCGCCCGGCCCGTCGGTCCAGCGCACGGCCAGGTCGAGGTTGGCTTCGGTGAAGTCGGTCATTTCGCCATCGACGATGACATAGCGCACTTGCGGGTTTGCTGCGCGGAACGCGGCGAGACGCGGCGCCAGCCAGGCCGCGAAAAATTCGCGCGGGGCCGCAATCGTATAGACGTGGCTCGACTGGCCCGCCTGCATCGTCTGCACCGCATCCTCGAAATGCAGGAACCCGGTGCGGAGCGCGGCAAGGCCCGAACCGGCCTCCTCAGTCAGTTCCAGGCCCTTGCTCGTACGGCGGAACAGAACGACGCCAAGCAGGTCTTCCAGCGCACGGATCTGCTGGCCCACGGCAGCGGGTGTGACCGCCAGTTCGTCGGCCGCGCGCGTGAAGGACAAGTGCCGAGCTGCAGCGTCGAAGACTCGCAAGGCATTGAGGGGCAAGTGCGTTCGCTTCATGGAATGCTACCTATGCCTCGCAGGCGGCGGGGGCAATGAAGTTTGCGTAAGGCCGGCCAAGGCAGCACTTTGCCTCAAGCGTCCGCTCAGATCGAAACGGAACGAACCGCTGCTCTCAGCCCGCAGTCGCCGGTGCCGCAAGCGGGAAGAACGGGATCAGCGCCTTCACCTCGCGCCCGTCTGCGCCCTGGAAGACATAATGCCCTTCCATGCTCCCTTGCGGCGTCGCCAACGGGCAACCCGAGACGTAATCGTGACTGCCGCCCGGCGCGATGACCGGCTGTTCGCCAACCACGCCATCGCCGTCCACGACATTCACTTCACCCTTGCCATCGGTGATGCGCCAGTGACGGGTGAGAAGCTGAAGGGGCTGGTCCGAATGGTTCTCGATCCGGATGTGATAGACCCAGAACCATTTCCCCGCCTCGATACGCGATTGTTCGGGCAGGAAATTGACGGCCACGCGAACGGTGACGCCATCGGTTATTGCCGTATGTTGGAACAGTTCCTTCATGACACTTGCCAGCCTAACGGCGAATGATCGTGGAGACAACTGCCTGACCGGCGTTTCCTGCGATACACTGCCTGCCCCGCGTGGATCGTGCCCCGCCCCATAAATCAGCTAATCGAAGCAAGGCTACAATCGAGCGACCAGCGGAACCCTTCCGGTCGATAGGTCGTCTCGATCGCGGCATCGAGCTTGACGCGCGGCACATCGACGATGATGCGCGAACCGAAGCCGTGGCGCATCGGAGGCGATACGGGCGGCCCACCGCTCTCCGTCCAGGAAATGCGAAAACGCGCGTCCTCGCCTGCCCCTTCGACCTGCCACGCGATCAAGACCTGCCCGTTGGGCACCGAGAGCGCACCGTACTTCATGGCATTGGTGCACATCTCGTGCGTGGCCATGGCCAGCGCCTCGGCTGCGCCGGGAGAGAGCATGACCGTCTCTCCCTGACAGATCACCTGCGAGCGCGCCTCCCCCAGTGATCGCAACTGGCCCTCGACCATTTCCAGCACCGGAACGTCCGACCACGAACGCCGGACAAGGACATCCTGGTTCGCAGCCAGCCCCTGGATGCGCTGTTCCAGCTTCCTGACGAAATCCGGCCCATTGGCATCGCCGCGACGAGCGAGGGACTGGATGATCGCCAGCATGTTCTTGGAGCGGTGATTGACTTCCTGCAGCAGCAGTTCGATCCGCTGCTCGGCATCGCGCATTTCGGTAACGTCGGTGTTCGTGCCGAACCAGCAGATGATCCCGCCGCGCTCGTCGCGGATCGGCACGGCGCGGGACAGGAACCAGCGGTATTGGCCGTCAGCCCCGCGCAAGGGGAAGGTGTCCTCCCAGTCCTCTCCGGTGTCCCAGCTGTGCTGCACGCGCTCGACCACGCGATCGACATGGTCGGGGTGGTGAACGGCCTTCCAGCCCCAGCCCTGCATGGCCTCCAGCGTGGTCCCGGTGTAATCGAACCAGCGCTTGTTGTACCAGAAGATCCAGCCTTCGCTGTCAGCGATCCAGGCAAGCTGCGAGATGTTGTCAGCCAGCAGGCGGAAGCGTTCTTCGCTTTCCTGCAACTGCGCCATCATCATCTTGCGCTCGGTAATCTCGCGCGCGATCTTGCTCGCACCAACGACATTGCCGCCCGCATCGTGCACCGGCGAAACCGTCACCGCGACGTGAACCTCGCTGCCGTCCTTGCGCAGGCGGACCGTCTCGAAGGTGGGAATGCGCTCACCCCGGGTGATCGCCGCGATGATGCGGTCTTCCTCACCCTGCCGATCTGCCGGGATGAGCGTGCGCACGTTGCGGCCGACAATCTCCTCGGCTTTGTATCCGAAGATACGCTCGGCCGCGTGATTCCAGCTCAGGATGCGTCCCTCCAGCGACTTGCCGACAATCGCGTCGTCAGTCGATTCCACGATCGCGGCGAGCAGTGCCGCCGGATCGGCGCCGAGGGACAGCGGGCTCAGAGCCCTGCCTTGGCCAGGGCCTGGTCGAGGTCCTCGATCAGGTCGTCGGGATCTTCCAGCCCGACATTGATGCGCAGCATTCCTTCCGAAACGCCCATGGCCTCCCTGCCTTCCGGCCCCATGTTGTGATGGGTGGTCGAGGCCGGGTGACACATGAGCGACCGGGAATCGCCGATATTGTTCGAAATATCGATGAGCTCCAACGCATCGAGCAAGGCATGGGCCTGCTCTCGGCCGCCATCGAGCACGAAGCTGAAGATCGGCCCGCAGGCATCCATCTGCTTGTGCGCGAGAGCCTGGCCCGGATGGCCGTCCAGCCAGGGATGCAGGATCTTCGGCACGCGTCCGGCAACGAACTCGCCGACCTTGAGCGCATTCTCGCTCTGCTTCCTGGCGCGCATGTCGAGCGTCTCGAGACCCTTAAGCACGACCCAGGCGTTGAACGGCGAAAGGTTCGGCCCGGTGTTGCGCTGGAAGGGCAGCAGCTTCTCGTTGATGAATTCCTCGCTGCCGCAAACGGCGCCCGCCAGGACGCGGCCCTGCCCGTCCATCAGCTTGGTGGCCGAATAGGCAACGACGTCCGCGCCCCATTCCAGCGGACGTTGCAGTGCAGGCGTGCAGAAGGCATTGTCGATCACGGTAGTGATCCCGCGCGAACGGGCGAGGCCGCAGATGTACTCGAGGTCGGCGACGTCCATCGTGGGATTCGCGGGCGTCTCGAAGAAGAAGACCTTGGTGTTCGGGCGGATTGCCGCTTCCCATGCGGCATTGTCGGTTGCGTCGATCACGGTCACGTCGATGCCGAAGCGCGGCAGCAGGCTGTCGCCCAGCCAGCGGCACGAACCGAAGGCCGCGCGGGCCGAGACCATGTGATCGCCCGCCGAGAGCTGGCAAAGCAGCGCAGCGGTCATCGCCGCCATGCCCGATGCCTGTGTACGGCACGCCTCGGCCCCTTCGAGCAACGCAATGCGTTCCTCGAGCATCGCCACCGTCGGGTTCTGCAGGCGCGAGTAGGTCATGCCGTCCTGCTCACCGGCGAAGCGCGCGGCAACCGTCGCGGCATCGTCGTAGCAGTAGCCCGAGGTGAGGA
The DNA here is from genome assembly GCF_000767465.1 of Novosphingobium pentaromativorans US6-1. NCBI lineage: Bacteria > Pseudomonadati > Pseudomonadota > Alphaproteobacteria > Sphingomonadales > Sphingomonadaceae > Novosphingobium > Novosphingobium pentaromativorans. The sequence goes on along the minus strand of NZ_CP009291.1, from coordinate 3,714,331 downwards.
AGAGCGCCTCGCTCGTCTCACCCATTTCCGAGCGCCATGTACCGCCGCGAATCGCGCGGGTGGCGGGACGCCATTGAGAGGTCTTGGCTCGGTCCATTCCGGTAGTGCGTTTCATGGCTCCTGCCTCTAGATTCGCGCAAGGCGCAGCGCAAGCGAATGCAGCGCTCCTGCAGCGTGCCTTCGTCCACCGCACAAGTTCGGCGTCCCCTTGAAGGAGGGGAAGTTCCCCCCTATCCCGCAAAGCCGATGCCGCTCGCCCCCCGCAAAGACCGTGATCCGCTCGGCTGGTGCCTCTTCATCACGCTCGGATTCCTTGCCCTGCTGCTCTGGCGCGTCGACCTGCCGGGGCGATACTATTTCGACGAGATCCACTACGTTCCGGCCTCGCTCAAGCTGCTGGACCTGATCCCGGCGAACCGCGAACATCCGATGTTCGCAAAGGAAGTGATCGCCACCTCTATCCACTTCCTGGGCGACCGTCCGATCGGGTGGAGACTGCCCTCGGCGCTGTTCGGCGCATTGGGCCTGCTCGGGTTCGGCCGCCTGATGTGGCACGCCTCGCATCGCCGCGCAGCGACGCTGGCGGCGATGATGCTGCTGGCGACCAATTTCATGTGGTTCGTCCAGAGCCGCATCGCCATGCTGGACATGATCGAGGCGGGCCTGTGCATGGTCGGCCTGTGGCAGTTCGCGGCGGCCCTGCGGTCCGGTTCGAAAGCCGCCGGGCGCTTCAGGCTGCTGCTTTCAGGGCTCGCCCTGGGCCTCTCGATAGCAGCGAAGTGGACGAGCGCGCCGGCCGTCATGCTGCCGGGCCTGTGCTTCCTCATCCTGTGGATTCGCGAAAACGGCCTGACCTTTGCCGGACGCCCCAAGGGCGGACCGGTCAAGGGCATATCGCTGATCGAGGCGGCCTTCTGGCTCGGCCTGTTCCCGCTCGCGGTCTACTGGGCCACTTACGCGCCGGCGATGTTCTACACCGACCGTCCGGTCTCGCCTTTCGGCTTTCTCAAGCAGCACGAGTACATGCTGCGCCTGCAGGAAAGCGTGAAGAAGCCCCATCCCTACCGCAGCGTGTGGTACCAATGGGTCGGCGACCTGCGGGTGATCTGGTACCTGTTCGAGACCATGAAGGATACGCAGCGCGGCATCGTCATGCTGGGCAATCCGTTCTCGATGATGGTCGGCCTGCTGGCGCTGCTCTGGGGTATCGGCGCCGCGATCTACCAGAAGCGCCACGACGTGCTGGCCTTCGTCTTGCTCTATGCCGCGACGCTGGGCGTGTGGATCTACAACGCCAAGCCGGTGCAGTTCTATTACCACTACCTGCTGCCCGGTGCCTTCCTGATGGGGGTTCTGGCGCTTGCCCTCGATGCCATGTGGGCCAGCAAGGGACGCTGGCAGCGCGTGGGCACAGGGACTTTCGTCCTTGCCCTCGGCTTTTTCGTCCTGTTCTTCCCGATCCTTTCGGGGCTGCCGCTGCCAAAGGACGTCTACAACTTCTGGATGTGGCTGCCCGGCTGGCGCTGATATCGCGGGTCACAAAAAAGGCCCCGCCGATTGCCGCGCGGAGCCTTTGTTTGCCCGACCTTTCGCTAAGGTCGGTATGCGCTTGGGAAGCCCCGTACTGCGATCAGTACTTGCCCCAGACGAACTTGGACGACAGCGCGAAGTTCCAGACCGAGCCGAGGATGATGCCGGTCACGACGGCGACGACATCGTGGAAGCCCATCGTCTTGAGCATGGCGGCCGAACCGATATTGGTCAGCAGACCCAGCGAACAGGTCACGCCGAACTGCGCCCAGCCGCGCATCAGCGGCACGAAGCCGCGCAGACGCTTGTCCGAATAGGTCAGCTCGTTGTTGAGCACGAAGTTGAATGTCATCGCAACGACGGCGGCGATGGTGTTCGCCACGTTGAACGTCGCGCTTTCCGACCAGTTGCCGTAGACGAAACGCTCACGGAACACGACGTGGAGCATCATCCACAGCGCCGCTAGCTGGACGACCACGCCCATTGCGCCGACAGTGCCGAACAGCGCGAAGCGGGTCGGAATGATGCGGCCGAGCCATTTGTCGTAAAGACCAATGAGAAATTCGAACACGACGGTCTGATCCAGCTTGCTTTCGCCTTCCGCGCGGGCGGCGAAGTGGAGGGGGAATTCCTTGACCCGAAGCGGCCGATCGACCGTGGCAAGGATGTCGAGAAGGATCTTGAAGCCCACACCCGAAAGACGGTGGGCGTCTGCACGCAAGGTTTCCGTGCGCAGCATGAAATAGCCGCTCATCGGGTCGGTCAGTTCGACGCCGGTCACCTTGTTGGCAATCCTGTTGGCAATGCCCGATGCCTTGACGCGGTCAGGCCTTCCCCACGCCTCCGTGCTCGCCCCTTCCGCAAAGCGCGAGGCATAGGCGAGATCGTAATCGCCCGACTGCACGGCCTTGAGCATCTGGGGCAGCAGTTCCGGATCGTGCTGGTGGTCGGCATCCATCACCGCCACCACCGGGGCTGCGGTGGAACACATGCCCTCGATCGCCGCGCTCGCCAGACCGCGACGCCCGATGCGCTGGATGCAGCGCACGCGCGGGTCTTTCAACGAAAGGCGACGGGCCTCGTCGGAAGTCCCGTCCGGGCTGTTGTCGTCAACGAAGATGGCTTCCCAGACCACGCCCTTGAGCGCGGCATCGAGCCGCTCGACCATGCCGGCAACGTTGCCGCGTTCATTGAACGTCGGCAGCACGATAGCCAGCTCGAGCGGCTGCGCGGCAACGTCCACGGCCTGAGCAAGATCGGAACGAGTAATGTTCATGCGCCCCATGTTTCTTATGGACTACCTTGGGTAAGTCCTGCGCCTGTTACAACCGTTCGACGACGGCGTCACCGATTTCCCGCGTTCCGGCACTGCCGCCAAGATCGCCGCCCTTGATGCCGTCGGCAAGCGCCTTGGCCACGGCGGCCTCGATCCGCGCCGCTTCGGCTTCGAGGCCAAGGCTATGCCGCAGCAGCATGGCCGCGGAAAGGATCGTCGCCATCGGGTTGGCAAGGTCCTTGCCGGCGATGTCCGGCGCGGAACCGTGGATCGGCTCATAAAGGCCGAAGGAGCCTTCAGCCAGCGATGCCGAGGCGAGCAGGCCGATCGAGCCGACGCACATGCTGGCCTGGTCCGACAGGATATCGCCGAAAAGATTGCCGGTGACGATGACGTCGAACTGACCCGGATTCTTGACGAGCTGCATTGCCGCGTTGTCCACATACATGTGGCTCAGTTCGACTTCGGGATACTCGGCCGAAACCTCGATCACCACGTCGCGCCACAGCTGCGAGGTTTCCAGCACGTTGGCCTTGTCGACCGAAGTCAGCTTCCTGCCGCGGGTCATCGCGGCCTTGAATCCCGAATGGGCGATGCGGCGCACTTCGTCCTCGGCATAGGACATCAGGTCCCAGCCCTGGCGGCGGCCGTCTTCCAGCGTCCGCATGCCCTTCTCGCCGAAGTAGACGTCGCCGTTAAGTTCGCGAACGATGAGCAGGTCGATGGTCTGCGCGACTTCGCGGCGCAGCGTCGTCAGGTCCTCAAGGCCCGGGAACACGCGCGCCGGGCGCAGGTTCGCGAACAGGCCAAGTTCCTTGCGCAGGCCGAGGATGGCCTGCTCCGGACGCAGGTGCCGTTCAAGATTGTCGCAGGAAAAGTCGCCCACGGAGCCGAACAGGATCGCATCGCTCGAACGGGCAATGTCCAGCGTCTGCTGCGGCAGCGGGTGGCCATGCTTGTAGTAGGCTGCACCGCCAACATCGCCTTCGACCAGTTCGAGGCCCGGCAGGTCCAGCTTCTCGAGCACGCGCACCGCCTGTTCGGTGACCTCGGGTCCGATTCCGTCTCCTGCAAAAACCGCGATGCGCATGGCGTCTCCAGACTCGTCTTGTAGCTTCAGATACGTGCCAGCCGCTCACGCAGCAGGTCGCGCGCCGCCATAACGTCTCTGCGCCGATCAGCAAGCGGATACCTTGCCAGTTCACGCCCCAGTCTGTCGAAAGTGTCGAGAACTGCGACCCAATCCTCGTCCTGCGGCCGGGGCACGGGCACCCCGTAGCCCAGTTCGCGCAGCAGCAGCACTTCGTAGGACAGCAGCGGCAAGGCCCAGCCGCGCGCGGACGGCGCCACGCAAATCGCATCGAGCAAGGCCTCGAGCGCATCGTATAGCGCGGGATAGGGATGCCGCTCGGGCAAGGCGATCGCGGTGAGCGCGGTGACCCAGGAAATGGCGGCAGAAGGCAAGGGCTCGGTCAGCCAAGGCCCGCGACTCTCGACAAGTTCGAGCCGCGCGTAAGGCAACTGGCTTTCCGATCGTGCTCGGATCTCGGCATCGACCACGTTGCCCGGAATGACCACGGGCCGCAGGTTGCGCCCCCTACCTCCTGCCACGTAAGCCGCAACGATGCCGCTCTCCTGTGTCAGCAGGCGCGCAATCACCGCCGTTTCGCCGTGCGGCCTCGTGGAACAGACTATGGCGGGAGCGCGAAGCTGCATGGCTTCCCTGTGCTACGGTTGATCGGGCGGGGCAAGCCGAGCGCGATCACCTTCGCCGCAAGGACCAGGGCGCGAAGAGCCCCGCACGGCCAAGCGCGCCCCACAGGAAACCGCAGATGGCCAGACTTGCCGGAACCTGCGCGGCAATCAGCAGGTCATGCCAATCCCCGCGCGCGGCGATGACCTCTCCCACGAGAGGCGCTGCCTGCGCTGTACCGAGAAGATAGAGCAAGGTCGCCAGCGCCGGAAACAGCGCTGCGAAGGCAGGCAGGCGCCGCGCGATGAGGATAGCGAGACCCCAGAGGCCAAGGACTGCGAATGGCAGGCCGAACGCCAGCGCTTCCAGTTCGGCAGCCGCGCCGCTGCGGTCCATGATGCCGGACACCGGAGCGACGAAGTCGGAAATTCGCCGGAAATGCCAGGAAAGCGGCAGGAGACCGGGCACGAGCACGGCCGCCGGCAGCCAGCGCGGCATGGCGTCCGGCCAGCGCAGGCGCGCACGACAGCCAAGCGCCAGTCCAAGGACCAGCGCCGCGATGCCGTAAAAGGTCAGGTAAAGGGCGGACACCGGATCTGCGTCCGATGGACCGATCACCCCTTGGCGGAGAGCTTGGCCTCGAGCGCCGCGACCTGCTTCTTCAGCGTCTCGGTTTCCTCGCGCGCCGTCGCGGCCATGTCCTTGACGGCGTCGAATTCCTCGCGGCTAACGAAGTCCATGTCGCCCATGAGCTCCTTGAAGCGCTCCTTGGCGGTATCACGGGCCTCACGCGTCATGCCCGCAAACGTGCCGGCGGCGCTGTTCATCATCTTGACGAAGTCGGCGATGAAGGGATTTTCGCTTTGCATGGCCCTATGATGGTGCGCACCGAAACGCGGCGCAAGGGGGATCAGATCTCGAAACGCTCAACAGCAGGCGCAACGTCGACGCCGTCCAGCTTGGGATTGGCTTCGAGAAACGCGTAATTGAGGTAGGTCGCGAAGAGAATCCAGGCGAGATACGGCACCAGCAGTGCCGCCGCGATCGGCCGGACCCGATAGAACAGTACTGCCGTAAGCAGGACCAGCACGTCGAGCAATGCGATCACGATCAGCCCGCCGGTAATCTGATGCGCGCCGAAGAAAACCGGCGACCACGCAAGGTTCAGCGCGAACTGCACGGCGAAGACTAGCACGGCAATGCCGCGTCCCCGCGCTCCGCGAGCCGCAGCCACCATCGCCAGCGCAAGCCCCATCAGGACGTACAGTATGATCCAGACGATGCCGAAGGCCGCCGGTGGCGGATAGACCTCGGGCTTCACCAAGGCGGCGAACCACGGATTGTCCGGCCCGCTCTGGGCCATTTTGCCGGAAAGAAAGCCGAGCAGCACCAGTGCCGGCACGAAGACCAAAGCCCATCGCGCAAAACTGGCACGCAATTGACCTGACGAAGCAAGCAGGTTCATCCCCGCATTCACCCCCGAATCACCAAGAGACCATGAAAATTAGGCAATTTGTGTAACGGCTGGAGCAAAGGTGCAATCGTTAGACGTCCCTGCGTGCCGAAACGAGAAATTCCACATTGCCTTCCGGCCCCTTGATCGGGCTCTCGACAATACCCTCTACGTGCCATCCTTCACCCTCAAGCCATTGGCGCACCTCGGCGCAGACACGTTCATGCAGGGCTGGGTCCCGCACGACGCCGCCCTTCCCCACTTCGTTGCGGCCGACCTCGAACTGCGGCTTGATCAGCGCGACCAGCCGGCAATCGGGGGCTGCAAGGCGCAAGGGGACTTCCAGAACCTTGGCAAGTCCGATGAAGCTGGCATCGCAAACCACCCAGTTGCAGGGCGCATCGATAAGCTCAGGCGTGAGAATGCGCGCCGAAGTCTGCTCCAGAACAGTTACCCGCGGGTCTTGCCGCAGCTTCCAGGCGAGCTGGTTGGTCCCGGAATCGACGGCAAAGACCCGGCTCGCCCCATTCGTCAGCAAGACGTCGGTGAAGCCGCCGGTCGAACTGCCGATGTCCATCGCCACCGCATCGGCGGGATCTAAACCGAAATGCTCGATGGCATGGGCAAGCTTGATGCCACCGCGCGAAACCCAGGGGTGATCGCGGCCGCGTACTTCCAGCGGCACGTCGCCGCGCAGGCTCTGCCCCGGCTTGGCAATCTTGGTTTCCCCGGAAAAGACGAGCCCGGCCAGTACCAGCGCCTGCGCGCGGGTCCGACTCTCCGCCAGTCCGCGGTCGACCAGCATCTGATCGACGCGCGCCTTGGGTGCGGGCTTTGGTTTTCCGACAGATAGTTGCGCAGATGGGTCAGTCATCGGGCCTGGGTACTTGAGATGGAGCGATTGTCATTCCATACCGGGAGCATGAAGGCAAATCCGCGCCTGCGCTCCACCTCCGTTTCGCTTCGTCTCCTTTCGGTCCTGACCGGGGCCCTGGCGCTTGCCGGCTGCATTCCGCAAGTGGCGGCTCCCCCGCCCCAACCGGCACAGCGCCCCACGCCCACCCCGGCACCGACGCCCCTGCCACCTCCGGCTAGCGACTGGCGCGACGCACCGGCGACGCCAGGCGACTGGCAATACGCCCCCGGTTCGACCGGCTCTTTCGCCAGTTTCGCCGGCGCCCAGTTCATCCTGCGCTGCGAGCGGCAGCAACAGAAGGTGTCGCTGACCCGCGCAGGCGTAGCTGCGGGGCCCGTTTCGATGGCGATCCGCACCACCGAAGGCGAACGCACGCTCGTCGCCAATCCGCTGCAGGGCGGCGTTTCGACAAGCCTGGCTGCCCGCGACCCGCTGCTCGATGACATAGCCTTCAGCCGCGGTCGCTTCGCAGTGCAAGTGCCGGGCATGGCAGCGCTCTACATTCCGAGCTGGACCGAAGTTTCGCGCGTCATCGAAGACTGCCGCTAAACCGGCCGCCGCCACGAATCGATCTTCGCATGCAGCCTCGCCGCGCCATTTTGCGCGCGAGGCATGGCAAGGCGGCCTCGTACCGACCTCCACGGGATCGCCACGCGGCTGCAATTCCGAATCGACCATTAGTCACAACGCCATTTCGGCTTCCCCGAAGAGAGCGGATTCGACCGCAAGCGGCTGATTCGATTTGCCGATCCCCTGCACCAGACTCCGGCAAGATACCGCCCGAGGCCTGCCACGCGTCTCCATGGAGGCGAATCGCAAGCCGGCCAGACGTCGATTCGGACCTGAAAACAGGGTGAGAAACGCTGATTTCGGTGATTTTTGGCTCTCTTCAGGCCGCACTCGGGTGTACCCCGAGCGGTGGGTCGAAATCGACCTCCAAGCTGGGGAAAACTGGCCGAAGACATCATAATGACCGCAAAAAAAACGAATGCAAGACTTGTTGTGCGATGCGGAATCAGACACAAAAATACTCAAGACCGAAGGCCCCGGGAAACGCGCCCAGGACGACCTGAAGTCCCAGCCGCGAAAGCGGTGTTCTTTGGCTCAACAGCGCGAAAGGAGGTGATCCGATGTCTCATGGTTCAGCAGAGAGGTCGGCAATTTCCGTCGCGAGGCATTATCGCTGAATTCTGATCAGGCGATAAAGGCTTTCGCTGGCGGCACTTCCGGCCGCTGACCATGCGAATGGCCGCACCGGTTTTCCGGTGCGGCCATTCTCATTGAGCAAACAATTCTCATTCAGCAAACAATCGAGGTCGTCCCGAAGCCCGGGCACGGCCTTTTTCATGCCATGCGCCCTGAAGCAGCGCGGCCCTGAAGCAGCCGAGCGCCCATGCCTGCCGGTAACACCGGACTCGGGCAGTCCGATGCATCCATCCCTGCTCCTGGAATTGAGAAAATGAGGCTGGAGAATCGCCGGTAAGGCGCCCATTGGCAGCACATGTTTTCAGCCGCTGCGGCAGCCACTGCGCGCGCAGCAATTTGCCTCACTGCGGCGACATGCTAATACATTACAGCCAAGTATCAAAATTTCTTTTCGGTTGCACTGAGCGCAATTTTTGTTCAACAGCGCGCCGCACGTACAATGATGAGGACCTAGTTCGATGGCGACGCTCGCCGATGCCGGCCTGACCTTCACTTCCCTGCCCCACCCCGCACCGACCGGTGCGGATCAGCGGGCTGCGATTCTTGCCAATCCGGGCTTCGGCACGAACTTCTCGGATCACATGGTGGTGATCGAGTGGACCGATGGCCAGGGCTGGCACGATGCCGTAATCGGTCCGCGCCAGCCGATCGCGCTCGATCCGGCCGCTTCTGTCCTCCACTACGCGCAGGAAATCTTCGAGGGCCTCAAGGCCTACAAGCAGGCGGACGGCAGCATTGCCCTCTTCCGCCCCGAAGCCAACGCCGCGCGCTTCAACCGCTCGGCCGAACGCCTCGCCATGCCCGAACTGCCCGAAGCGCTCTTCGTCGAATCCATCGAGCGCCTGGTCCAGGCCGACCGCGACTGGATCCCCGAGGCCGAAGGCGCTTCACTCTACCTGCGCCCGTTCATGATCGCGACCGAGGCCTTCCTCGGCGTGCGTCCGGCCAAGCAGTACAAGTTCATCGTCATCGCCAGCCCGGCGGGCAACTACTTCAAGTCGGGCGCCCCGGCTGTCTCGATCTGGGTCAGCGACTATACGCGCGCCGCTCCCGGCGGCACCGGTGCGGCCAAGTGCGGCGGCAACTACGCCGCCAGCCTCGTACCGCAGGGCGAGGCAATTGCCCGCGGCCACGACCAGGTCGTCTTCCTCGATGCCGCCGAGCACAAGTGGATCGAGGAACTGGGCGGCATGAACCTCTACTTCGTGTTCGACGACGGCACCCTGCTCACCCCGGAACTGACAGGTACGATCCTGCCCGGCATTACCCGCGACAGCCTGCTCACCCTCGCCCGCGAGGAAGGGCTCACCGTCACCGAAGGCCGGTATTCGATCGACCAATGGCGCGAGGATGCGCAATCGGGTCGCCTTGTCGAGACTTTCGCTTGCGGCACCGCCGCCGTGGTCACCCCAGTCGGCAAGGTTTCCGGCCGCGACGGAGAGTTCAACATCGGCTCGGGCGGGCCCGGCCAGCTCACCCAGAAACTCAAGAGCCGCCTCGTCGCCATCCAGCGCGGGCAGGAAGCCGATACCCACGGCTGGATCCGCAAGATCGGCTGATCGAGCCGCCTCTCGGTCACGGGATTTCGCAAAATGGCCCGGCAACGCATGGCGCTGCCGGGCCTTTTCTCGTTGGACGAGCATTCGTTCGCTCCGAACCGACGCCCTGCCGCCCCGGACCTTGTCCCCGGACAGGGCCGATCCTACCTACCGGGCCTGTGCCCCTATCCCTTACAGCGAAACAGGATGCCCCCCGCATGACCGATCTCACCTACACGCCGCCGAAAGTCTGGACATGGGATGCGGAAAACGGCGGCCAATGGGCCAAGACCAATCGCCCCATTTCCGGCCCCACCCATGACAAGGAACTGCCGCGCGGGGATCATCCGTTCCAGCTCTATTCGCTGGGCACGCCCAATGGCCAGAAAGTCACGATCATGTTCGAGGAACTGCTCGCGGCAGGCATAAGCGATGCAGAGTACGATGCCTGGCTGATCTCGATCGGCGATGGCGACCAGTTCGGATCGGGCTTTGTCTCGATCAATCCGAATTCGAAGATCCCTGCTCTGCTCGACTGCTCGGGCGATGAGCCGATCCGCATCTTCGAATCGGGCGCGATCCTCGTCCACCTCGCCGAGAAATTCGGCAAGTTCCTTCCCACCGCACCTGCCGCGCGCGCCGAGTGCATGTCATGGCTGATGTGGCAGATGTCCACGGCCCCGGTGATCGGCGGCGGCTTCGGGCACTTCTACGCTTATGCGCCCGAGAAGTACGAGTACCCGATCAACCGTTATGCAATGGAAACGAAGCGGATCTTCGATGTCGCGGACCGGCGCCTTGCCGAGAACCGCTACCTCGCCGGGGACGAGTACACGATCGCGGACATCGCCACTTACGGCTGGTTCGGCGCATTCCTTCGCGGTGACGCCTATGAGGACGGCGCAACCTTCTTGGACATTCCCGGCTACAAGAACGTCGTGCGCTGGGGCGAGGAAGTGGGCAACCGCAAGGGAGTCCAGCGCGGCCGCATCGTCAACCGCGAGGGCGAAGGCTGCGTACGCGAACGCCACAGCGCTGCCGATATCGACGCGGTCCTTTCCGCCTGATCGCATGGCGGGGGGCCAATTGCGCTAAACATGCGATTGGCCCCTTTTCAGCCCGAACATTAGCCGCTAAGCGCGCATTCCCTGCTGGGGCGTCGCCAAGTGGTAAGGCACCGGTTTTTGGTACCGGCATTCGCAGGTTCGAATCCTGCCGCCCCAGCCAGCATTCATCCAAGCGACTGATCTATAAGCGTGGCAGGCCCAGAGCTCCGATTCGGGAGTCGGAGCGTGTAACCACAGGTTGTCAGCCGACCCCGACGCATACGGCGCGGCCGGACATTACCGGCAAACTCGCAGCTTCATGGTAAGCGTTGCAGCACGCGCCCATGGCGGCATGGCTTGGACAACGCGTTGAAACACGCCAATTTACTCTGGAATGCCAGCCAGTTGAAGGAATGTCGAAGATGAGGAGTTGTCACTCGGTCAGCGATTGAACCTCATCCACCAGGCGCGCCGCATCGATCAGGCTGGGCGTTTCGCAGGCTGCGACATATTCGCGCCGAAGCCGGGCCACCAGTTCGGAGACATTGGGCACATCCCGGATAAGCTCGATCCCCTGTCCGGCGCTCCACAAAGTTTTCCAGGGCTTCACGCCTTGAGGCAGGTGCGCATAGGGCTTGGCGCCCTTCTCCGGAACCGGCAATGCCGCCGGGTCGAGACCGTTAGCCTCCATCGAGGCCTTCATCCAGTTGGCGGGGATGCCTGAAATGGCGGGCGTATACATCAACCCGGCACAGGCTTCGTCGACCAGCATCTGTTTGTAGCTGGAATGCACCGGCGCCTCGCGCGTGGCGATGAAACGCGTTCCCATATAGGCAAGATCGGCGCCCAGCACTTCGGCCGCGCGGATTGCGGCGCCATTGCCGATTGCGCCGGCCATAAGAACAACCCCATCGAACATCGAGCGCACCTTGGGCACCAGCGCCAAGTGACTGATGAGACCGGAATGCCCGCCGCCGCCTGCGCCGATACAAGTCAGACCGTCGACGCCCGCGCCAATCGCCTTTTCAGCAAAACGCAAGGCGGTCACATCGTGAAAGATCACGCCGCCCCAATCATGCACTTCCTTCGTCAGTTCTGTTGGGTCTCCAACTGCACTGATGATGATTTGAACCCCATGACGTTTACAAACCGCAAGGTTTTCGCGCAGTTCGTCCCGGGACAAATTTGTTGCGAGATTTACCGCAATTGGGCCGATCCTGGCGCCGGGGTGCTGGTCTGCATGCCTTGCACGCGCATCGGCAATCTGCATCAGCCAGGCATCGAACTGTCCCAATTCACGTGCATTGGCCCTTGGCAACGCCCCGACTATCCCTGCCTTGCAGGCCTCGGCCACCATCTCCGGGCCGGAGACGAGGAACATCGGGGCGCATATGGCTGGCAAGCTCAGTTGCGAGCGCAAATCCGACCGTAGTGACATGTCCGGCTCCCCGTTCCTTGCAGTGTCAAACCGGCGCAGACTTCATCCAAGCAGCCTGCGCCCGAGCAATTGCGTCGATGTCGTCTCGCGATGTGTCCAGCACGATCTCTTCGCAGCGCTGGCCTACCTCGCGCAGGGCTTGTCCGCTTCGACATTGGAGATTTGCGAGAATGACATCACATACATCGAGAGTGCGGCATTGAGCCCTTCTGTCAAGACATGCAGGAGGATCGCTCGCAGCAGTCCCGACGCAAATTCAGGCTATCGATCCCGTTGTCACGGAACAGGAAAACGGCAGCCACACCGGCTATCGGGTCGAAGATCGGTTCACCGACATTCTGCGAGGCTTCTCCAGATCCGCCGGCCTGACGCGCCAGCGGGCCGCAAGCGGAAACAAATGCGTGTCCATAGATCTTCCGGCAGTCGGCTCGTGGTCATTTGCCCTCCCGATCCTGCCTGGCCGCCTTCTTGGCCTTGGCCTCCCGCAGCACAGTGCGGAACGCCTCGGTCTCCCGGCCGAGAATCCGGTTGAGATCCTCCTCGAGGTAGTTTTCGCGCAGGAGACGTCTGGTGAAGCTGACCTGCCGCCGCGGATAGCCAGCGATTTTCGTCGCCAGTTTCATCGCTGTCGAGAGCACATCGTCATCTGGTACCACGCGCGATACCAGCCCGATATTCAACGCCTCGGCAGCCGTCAGTGTCGCCGCGGTCAGGCACAGATCCACGGCACGGCCATAGCCCACCAACCGTGGCAGCAAGGCGGTACAGCCCAGCTCCGGCATGAAACCCAGTTCGAGGAACGGAAAGCTGTAAGTCGACGATTGTCCGCTCACCCTGATATCGGTGGGCAACAATTGCGTGACACCCGCACCAATAGCCTTGCCATTGACGGCAGCGATCACTGGCTTGGCTGCCGCCAGCAGATGCAGCCAACTGCGATCCAGCGCCATCGACTCGGTAGCCATATTGGGCCGAATACCAGTGGCGGGGTCTTTCTCATGCGGGCCGTCCTTGAAGTCGGTCCCTGCGCAGAAGATCGGCCCCTCGTGCGTCAGCACGATGGCCCCGACCGTATCATCTGCATTGGCGCGTTCGACTGCCGCGTGCACCTCGCGATACATCGCCAGTCCCCAGGCGTTGCGTCGTTCCTGCCGGTCATAAGTGATGACGGCAACGTGATCCTGAACGTCGTAGCGCAAGGTGGTGAAGGTCATCGACAATCCATCGCAAAGAGGCTCACACAAGGGAAGAAGCGCGACCTTTCAATCCTGGCGCAGCCGCTCCACTTCATAGGCATACATGTCGTCGATGCCGCATCGGGCCGGCTCAGGCAGCGAAACAGGCGCATCGCGTGAGGGCAACAGTACGATGGCGGAACCCGGCGTCACGACATTGCCGTGCTGGTTCTCGACCCTCACATCGAGATGAACCTCGTTCCGTCCTTCCTGTTGGACCTTCTTGCTGACCTTGCCCTTAATCCAATAGGTATCGCCGTGATAGACGAACTTGCGATGCTGGCACGACAGCTGCCACAGCCAGCCATCATCGCCCATCCAGTTGGTGACGACATTGGTCAAGAACGTCTCGCGCAGGCCGCCATAATCATAGGGGATAGGGATACCGAGCTTGTTGGCCCAAGCCTTCTCCCAATGCAGACGCTGCACCGTGTCGGGAACGTTCAATTCGTTGGGAGTGAACAGACCGGGCGTTTTCTTCCGGATCCGATGCGAGAGCCCGAAAGCGCCGGGCGGCGTCAGCTGCATGCCCCAGCCAAGGTGCCAGACGATAACGTCCGACATGCGCAAGGGGCCGCGCACGATGGTCGGCAGTTCGTCGCCCTCACTCACGTCCTCGAAATAGAGCGTGTCGGCACCGCGGATCGTTTCGGCATCGTAAGCCGCTTCGATCTTCTCCAGATATTCCTTTGAATAGGCCTCGGGCAGATCGTAAGTCTTTTTCTTCTCCGCCGAGGCATGGCGTTCCGCACGAATCCAGGTGCCGCGCTGAATCGCGACGAGTTCCTCGTCCTGATTGTAATAGAGCCACCCCTGGATCTCGGCCACTGAGCGCCCGGAAAATTCGGACTTTTCCTTGACCTGCACGCCGATGATAGCATTGCGCTTGAACAGACGGTCACCGGGCCGAAGCGGCCGCCACCACTCTATTTCCATCTGCGCCTGGTATGAGCCCAAGCCCGCGAGCGGATCGCCCTTCAGCTTGGCCTTGATCTCCGGCGAAGGTTTGGGGGCACCTGGCTCTCCCATCGTATAAATGAAATTGGGCGGAGCGATGAGGCCGCGCCAGCGCGTCGTCGCACCGTAATCCCTGTCGCACCACAGCGGATTGCTGTCACCATAGCCATAGGCGAAATGGCGCGTACCATCCCAAGTCACCTCGTAATTGTGCGGCGGCGCGGGCTTGTTGGTCTGGATCCCGATCCGCTCGCGCAACTTCGCGATACCCTCATCGGTCAGGATGCCATAATCGGATTGCGACTTGCTTTCGTTTGCGGGCTTCCGGATCTTGGATTCAGACATCATGCAAGTCCATCAGGAGTAGCTATCGTGCAGCCGGCGCGCTTCAGGTGCAAGAACCCGAGCAGAGGCCGGCATCGGCAAATTCCAGGCGACCGACAGCCTGACTTCACGGCCGGAACAACCGATCGTCAGGCTGGCGTCAGGCTCGGCAGCACCAACATCCTCGCCCATAAAGCTGAACGATTCAGCAAGCAATGGCCAGCAGGAAGCCTTGCATGAGACCGGCCCCGGCTTCGAGTTATCTGCGCTTGATGCCACGGGACTGCGCAGGAACATTGATGCCAGCCAGAAAGACAGGTCAACTGAAACGAAACAAGCCGGCCCGCATCCCTTTCCAGGATGCGAGCCGACATGCTGCGAAATCGTGCTGAAAGGATCAGAACTTCACAGTCAAACGCGCTCCGCCATAGCGCTTGTAATCGCGCCCCAGGAACCCGAAAGTGCGGGCAAGCTGGTTATTGGCGTCGGAAACGCCGCTATAGTAGAATTCGTTGGTCAGGTTCCGTGCGAAAATCTGGAACTCCCACCGATCGTTCTGGTCGACCAGCGTAATGGAAGCGTTCAGAATGCCATGCGATGGCTGTATCGTCGTTGGATCATTGTTCAGATTGAACTGTATAGCATCGACCCAGTTATAATTGGCCGACGTCACGATATTGAACGGCAAGGATGGCGTATCGAGCGTGTACGTCGCACCGACATTGAATTTCCATTCCGGTGCATTCTGTGCGCGATTGCCCGCGATAGGAGTGCTGAAGCCACGCGGTCCGGCTCCATCGGGGTCGGTACAGCCTTGATCTGCGGTCTGCCCTGGGTAACAGCCCACCCTCGGCAGTTCCCCGTTGGGCAAGGTTCCACCGTAACGCGCATCGTTGTAGGCGACGCTGCCGTTGACCACGAGCCCTTCGAACAACAGCGCCCGCACCTCGAACTCTCCGCCGTCCAGTTTCAACTTGCCGGCGTTCAAGAGCTGCGTTCCGCTGCTGATCGTCGTCAGGACGGTCTGCTGAACATTCTGAATGCGCTGATGATAAAGATTGAGTGACACATCAACGCGGTTCTTGAAGAGGGACAGCTTGGTACCCAGCTCAAAGCTGTAAGCCTTTTCCGGCGCGACGACCGGCGTCGTACCAAGGGCCGGATTGGGAGCCTGTGCGCCTCGTGCAATATCGATTGCGCCGCCCTTGTATCCGCGATTGTAGGAGAAATAATAGTTCTGATCCGACGTCGGCTGCCACTGGATGCCGATGCGTCCGGAAAGATTGTTGGTCGTCAGATTCTCATCGAAGGACTTTGTCGAAGTCGGCAGCGGAACGATGCCGCCGGTCACCTCGTCATAGAACGTCCCCGGCCCGAAGAAATCGCCCGTAACCGGATCGAAATTCGAATAACCAGTAGGCGGCAGTGCCGAAATTCCCGGGTTCACGTAACCGGGAAGGAACGCTACACCCGAAGCGGAGTTGGCGGTCCAGACATCGTTCTTGTAACGCGTACGGATAGTCTCATGCGTATAACGCAAGCCACCGAAGAGAGACAGCGTGTCCGTGGCATGCCAGGTCAGATCGCCGAACGCCGCCCAGGTATCGTTCTCGGTACGGGCCTGCGGCGTCGAATTCGCATAGATGTAATATCCGGGAATTCCGGAATAGATCAGGAACGGGAAAGTGCTGGTGCTATCCTCGGTCATGGTCTGGAAGAACAGACCACCAACGGCATCGAACTGCTCATCCCCATAGTTGATGCGGGTTTCCTGCGTGAAATATTGAGGCCCCGTGGAATAAGACAACTTACGGCTGAGCAGCGTGACACCCTGGACAAAGGGGCTGATTAGAGGAAGCGTGTTGCGTCCCGGCGTCAGGCCGAGAGGCGACATGTCGGGATCGCCGGAACTGCCGTAGAACTTCGCATCACGATAGCTGCTGATAGAGGTCAACGAGGTCTTGTCGTTGATGTCCCAGTTCAGTTCGGCAGTGACGTTCTTGTATGTGCCCCGATCGCGATTGTAGCCATCGGTATTGTTGATCACCTTGCCGAAAGCCGCCGTATATCCGCGCGCGGCATCTTCAAGCGCTGCGCGACCGGGTCCGGTCGACGAATTGATCGGAAAATAGAGCGTGAAGCCATCGTTGAGGCGCTGATACTCGCCCGTCAGCAACAACTCGACATCGGGTCCCAGATCGAATTCCACCTTGGCACGGACGCCGTAATTCTTTCGCGACCCCCAGTCATCGCCACCCTCGAACTGGTTTTTGATCAATGGCTCGAGGTTGTTGTAATAAGCGGCAACACGCGTCCGAATGCCCTCTGTAAGAGGCACGTTCAGCACACCGCGAACCAGCAATTCGTCATCGGTCGTATAAGAGGCGCTGACCTCCCCCTCGAAACGGTCGGTCGGACGATTGGTGATGATGCTGATCACACCTGCGGTTGCATTCTTGCCGAACAGGGTTCCTTGCGGCCCGTTCAGCACTTCGACGCGCTGAATGTCACCAAGCGCCGATACGAATTCTCCCGGGCGCAATAGGGGGACGCCATCCAGGACCATGGCGGTGCTGGGCTGCACCCCGCCGCCGGTCGTCTGGCTCGACACGCCGCGCAAGTTGAAGGCGCCGCCTTTCAGGCTGGTCCCCTGGCCATAGTTCAGCGAAGGTGAAATCTGTTCGAGCTGGCGCGTATCGGTGATATTCTCGCGCTTCAGGGCTTCACCCGAATAGGCGGCTATCGAAAGCGGAACATCCTGAAACTGTTGCTCGCGGCGCTGGGCAGTCACAACAATAGTGTCAAGAACCTTGACGGAAGGGGGCTGGGACGCCGCATCCTTCCCATTGACCTGTTCTTGAGCATGTACCGAACCTGCACCGCAGATCGCGATCAACCCAAGCGAGCAGCTTGACATCAACCGACCAATCAATCCGATATTGGAATTTACTGCGCTTTGCATCGCTTCCCCCCGTTGTTGTGGCCGTTTTGACCTATCAAAAATCGTTTCTAATATCTCAATACTAGACTGGCAACTCAATTGATGATCCTACCAGACAAAGAATTGCCACCGATGCATTGGGAACACAGTCTGTGTTTACAGCGCCAATTCCCCAGTCCAAAAATGACACCCGAATACAACCAGCAGCGCAGTTTTGCGTGCGGATCGGGAGCCTCGTAAACTGGCGCTACGTACAAACTGACTAGCCTGACTACCTGGCCGGAGGTCCTCCCAAGGCAAACAACTGGTTGATGTTACGGCGTTCAACGAGCGCCTCGTTCAAAATGCCTCTTCATAAAGGTTCTGGTGCAAATCACGGATCGACTGTTCGAACCGGGCACCATTCGGAGAAATCCAGAACTGACCGTTCGCCACTCCGTCGAGAATGACTCGCCCCGCCTCCTCGATATCCATGCCGCTTTCGCAGCCAGCCGTTACGGTTTCGATCAGCTTGCGATCCAGGTCAGATGTCGCGGTACTTATCCGCTCGCCGAGACGCTGGAGAATACCGGTCTTGATGTATCCCGGGCACACTACCGTCACCTTGATGGGTATCTGCTCCATCTCCAGTTCGTAGCGCAACGACGCGGACAGGCCCACCAAGGCGTGTTTGGCCGCGGCATAAGGCGCGCTGCGCGGCGTCGGCACCAACCCTGCCAGGGACGCCGTGTTGATGATGTGGCCCGGCTCGCCTGCCGCAATCATCCGCGGCACAAACGCGCGAATGCCATAGAGGCAGCCATAGAAGTCGGTATCCATCACCGCCTTCCAGTCTTCCATCGGCATGTCCCAAGACGCGCCATAGCGGCTGAAGCCCGCATTGTTGAACAGCATGTGGACGGCGCCAAATTCAGCATAGGCAGCTTCCGCCAGATGCTCGACCGCTTCTGGATCGCTGACATCGGTCGGCACTTCAAGCGCCCGCACGCCGCATTCGTCCTTTAGGCGCTGCGTCACCCGTCCCATGCGGTCCGCAGCGATATCGGCAAGTACCACATTCGCGCCGCGACGCGCCGCGGTGATTGCGATCCCCTCGCCAATACCAGACGCGGCGCCCGTAACGACGGCGACCTTGTTTATCAGGTCTTTCATCGATCCTCGCTCCTCTCCCGAAACCGGACCTTTCATTCCCCCGGGGTTTGCCCCGTGGGGAGGCCAATCAATCGAATATCAAATCCTCAGTCAGCCTGGTATCGGCCCACTCCTGCAGCTTGCGACCATAAGCGACCGGCCCTTCACCATAGTGACGACCGAAGACCGAGCCTTTGCCCTCGGCATTGTAATAGCCAGGGGTGCAGGCCTCGTAATAATCCTTATGTGCCAGCGATTTTTCCAGGATGATATCCCACCATGCCTCGGCCGCCTCCGGCTTCACCTCGAACCGGTCAATGTCGTGCTCACGGCAATAGTTGATAATCCGGGCACAGTGTTCCGCCTGAACCATGAATCCGTACGTCACGGTGGTCGCCAGCGTGCTTCCCGGTCCGGTCAGGGTGAACATGTTGGGGAAACCCGGAACGATCAGGCCATGAAGTGTTGCCAGGTTTTCGCGCCAGCGTTCGGACAGCCGCTTTCCATTTGCGCCCTTCGGATCCGGCCCCTTCCATCGGGTCCCAGATACGTCGAAGCCGGTCGCAAAGATGATGCAATCGACTTCATATTCCTTGCCGCCGGCGACGATGCCGTTTTCGGTTATGCGCTCGATGCCCTGCCCGTCGGTGTCAACCAGCGTTACATTGGGGCGATTGAACGTTTCCAGATAGCCGTCATGAAAGCACGGACGCTTGCACATGATGCCGTACCAGGGCTTGAGTGCCTCTGCCGTCTGCGGATCCTCGACCACCTGATCGACGCGGTCGCGAATGCCGTTCATGGTTTCAAAGTCGAGCAGTTCCTGCTTTTCCGGAGTGAAGGGTTCGGAACCTTCCTTCTCGAACCGGCGAAAGGCCTTGCCCACCGACCACGTCCAGCCATCATCGACCATGTCTTCCTGTTCCGGGAAGCCGCTGATGATGTTCAGGAAGTTCTCCATCCGCTCTCGCTGCCAGCCGGGCTTCAGGCTGGCCGCCCATTCCGGATCAGTCGGCCGATTGGCGCGAATGTTCACCGAAGACGGTGTGCGCTGGAAAACAAGCAGCTCCTTTGCGGCTTCGCCCAGCGGCGGCACGGCCTGGATCGCCGTCGCCCCGGTTCCGACGATGGCCACACGCTTGTCCTTCAGGCCGGTGAGTTCATCAGTCGGGCTGCCGCCGGTGTAGTCGTAATCCCAGCGCAGCGCGTGGAAGGCATGGCCCTTGAACGTGTCCAATCCCGGAACGCCCGGAAGCTTCGCCTCGCTAGTCAAGCTGTTGGCGCGAAACATATATCGCGCGCGGATTTCGTCGCCGCGATCGGTAGTGACGATCCAGCGATCCTTGTCCTCGTCCCAGATGGCATCCTCGATGCGGGTCTGGAACAGGGCCCCTTTATAGAGGTCGAAATGTCGACCCACGCGCTGGCACTGTTCGAAGATTTCGTAACCCTTGGAGTACTTTTCCTTGGGAATGTAGCCGGTTTCCTCGAGAAACGGCAGGTACACGAAGCTTTCGGTGTCACACGAGAGGCCGGGATAGCGGGCCCAGTACCAGGTTCCGCCGAAGTCGCTGCCGCGATCGATAATGCAGATGTCTTCAGGGTCGAGACCATTCTTGCGCAAGGTTCCGCCCGTAACCAAGCCGGAGATGCCACCGCCGCAAATGAGCACTTCGACGTCGCGGCTCACCGGCTCGCGGCTGCCATCGGTTTTGGCCCAGGGATCGTGATCGAAGCGAGCAGCAAGTTCGGGATTCATATATACATAATTGCCACGGTCCTGCGATGTGCGCTTGTCCCGTTCTTCCCGATACTTCCTGCGCAGGGCCTCAACGTCGATTCTCTCGCGCAGGGCCTCAATGCTCTTGGACTTCTCCTTGGTGTCGACCGACATCTTGCCTATCTCTCCGTTCATTCCGGGGAATCCGTTCCGATCGTTAAGGTCGAACGCTCCTGATTCCGTTATCTTTTATTGGCATTCGCGCAACGATGCGGAGCATCCGCCTCGCCGGCCATGTTCCGCTCCCTGGCGCAACATTATCATCTCGCGAAAACACTAATAAGATAACTCTATGCCCAGTGCAATGAAAAGCTCAACTTTGCGAAGCCATGATTTCGGCCACAATCTGGCCGACCGCCGGATCGTCGAATTGCATCAGCGTAGCGCGGCTATCGGCGACTGCAGCCTGTCGATGGTGCGAAACGGCGTGATAGGATGGGTCGTTCACCATCGACAGGAACGCCCGGCCAGACGGATAGAAAACAAGGAAACTCAAGTCCCATTCATCGCCTTCTCCGATCATGCTCTGCATCCGCGACAGCATTGGTTTGCCGCCGACCGCTTCGACCAGCGGCGTTACGAGCTCCCGATATCGTTCATAAGCCTGCGCACCGGTGCAGGGCTCCTCACCGTCGGCCGGTGAATACTCGGCTCGCTCGCGAAAACGAATGAGATTGAGCATTGCGACCGGCCGGTCGAGATCCATTTGAGCGAGCAGTTCGCTGGCGCGCCCCTTCGCCTTGTCATCCCGCAATTTCCGTCTCCCCTCGATCAACCGCCGAGGCCGCGCTCCGGCCTCAAACTCATTACTGCGCGGTCAGTCCGCCATCGACGACGAGCGCCGATCCAATCGAGAAACTCGCCTCGTCGCTTGCCAGGAACAGCGCCGCGTTCGCAATTTCCTCGACAGTTCCGAGGCGCCCGATCGGATGCAGGTCCGTAATTTCGGAAATCAGCTCATCGACATTCGCCATCCCGCGCGTCGCGCCTCGGAACAGGTCGGTCATGACATAGCCGGGATGCAAGGAGTTGATACGAATGGCGTATCCCACCTTTGCACAATGCACCGCGGCCGACCGCGTCAGCGAAAGCACGGCTCCCTTGGATGTATCATAGGCGACCGTCATCGGATTGCCGGCCATTGCCCGGATCGAGGACATGTTGACGATCGCTCCGCCCTTCTCACGCATATGGGCAATGCCTGCCTTGGTGCCCAGGAACACGCCATCGAGATTGACCGACATGATCTTGCGCCAATCCTCCAGGCTCACATCCTCCACCGAAGCTCGGATGTTGATTCCGGCATTGTTCACCAGCACAGTTACTGCCCCGAAGCTGTCCTGCGCGTGGGTGAACATCGCACGCCATGCCGAAGGATCGGTAACGTCTGCTGCCAGCCAATCGACGCGCAAGCCCAGAAGACCGAGTCGCTCGGCTGTTTCGCGGACAGCGCCTTCGTCGCGATCGACCAGGACGACACTGGCGCCTTCCCTCGCGAAGCGTTCTGCGATGGCCGCGCCAAGTCCACGGCCCGCGCCCGTAATCAGCGCCACTTTACCCGTCAGGCGATCCATTCCGTCCGTCCCCGCTCTCTGTCGCCTGCCCGGACACTAGACGGCCGTGAAGCCGCCATCGACCACCATGGCAGAGCCGACCATGAAGCTCGCCTCGTCACTGGCCAAAAAAAGCGCGGCATTGGCGATTTCCTCCTCGCTGCCCAATCGCCCGATCGGATGGAGGTCGATCACCGCAGACTTGATTTCATTGCTGTTCGATACGGAATTGATCGCATCGCTCACCATCTGGGTCATGACATAGCCCGGGTGCAGCGAGTTGATGCGGATGTTGTAGCCCTGCCGCGCGCAATGCACTGCAGCTGACCGCGTCAACGACAAGACGCCACCCTTGGATGCATCGTAGGCCACCGACATCGGATCCCCGGCCATTGCACGAATCGAGGACATGTTGATGATTGCGCCGCCGCCGCGCGCGCGCATGTGGGCGATGCCCGCTTGCGTCCCCAGAAAAACGCCGTCGAGATTGACGGACATGATCTTGCGCCAATCCTCGAGGCTGGTCTCCTCGATCGACGCCAACATGGCAATACCGGCATTGTTCACCAATATGTCGGCACCGCCGAATCTCTCCTGGGCAAAGGAGAACATGGCCGACCATCCTTCAGGCTCGGTAACATCGGCTGCAATGGCTGCGACATGCAGATCTTCAATGGCCAGCCGCGTGGAGGTTTCCCGCACCGCGGCCTCATCACGGTCCGCAAGGACAACCGACGCACCCTCGGAAGCAAAGCGCTTTGCCATTGCCGCACCGAGCCCGCGGGCAGCTCCGGTGATCAGCGCCACCTTTCCCTTCAGGCGATCCAAATCAGCTCTCCCACTTTGTCTTGCGCATCCAGTATGCCATTCCTTTGACCGATTGAAATAGTTCTTTTTGCCAAATACATCTTGGATGTGGAGCGAATCGGGACCCCTTGCCTCAGAAAGGGAGCAAGACCGCCAGGAGGGATACCGATTACGCCTTGCGAGCGGCAAAGCCATTGCACTAAACAACAAACGCTGATGGCAAGCCGAATTGAGGGACGCGTTCGCGCTCCCCGCGGCCGAATTGGCCACGGAGAGGACTTGCTTAACAAGGAAACAACAAATTATGTCGGAATTTGAAGGCTGGAATCCCTCATTCGTCGAGACCAACGGTATTCGCATGGCCGTTCACGAGGCAGGCACGCCCGGTGACGGCCCTTCGCTGGTATTCTGCCACGGCTTTCCTGAGCTGGGATTTTCGTGGCGCAACCAGGCCCGCGACCTTGCCAAGGCTGGCTTTCACGTTCTGGTGCCGGACCAGCGCGGCTATGGTCTGACGGATCGCCCGGAAGAGGTAGAGGCTTATGATCTCGACAATCTGAACGCCGATCTTGCTGGACTACTCGATGCCAAGGGTGTCGAGAAGGCAGTCTTCGTCGGGCACGATTGGGGCGGCGTGGTCGTGTGGGGCATGGCGTTGCGCCATCCTGATCGCGTTGCTGGAATCATTGCGCTGAACACCCCTTTCACGCCTCGCCCGCCGGTCGAGCCCATCACCATGATGAAGGAGCATCTGGGCGAAGACATGTACGTCGTCTGGTTCCAGCAGCGCGGACCGGCGGACCAGGCCATGGCGGAAGACGTACGCAAGACGATGAGCATGCTGTTCAAGCGCCCGGTGGAATCCTCTCCAGAAGCGCTCGGAGTGTTCAGCAAGGCACCTGAGGAAGGAAAGGCCTCTCCTTTGCATCTCAAGGCAGCCCTGGCTGCATACGATGCGGCCAGCGACCCGCGCGAGGATATCCTTCCGCCCGAAGAGCTGGATTTCTATGTCGAGACGTTCGAGCGCACAGGCTTTACGGGCGGTCTCAACTGGTATCGCAACGCGACGCGCAACTGGGAAAATTCGGAACACCTGCCGAACCGGATCGACGTCCCTTCGCTGATGATCACCTCCGAACTCGACCCCTATCTGCCGCCTGCTGCAGCAGAAGGCATGGAACGCTTCATCGACGATCTCGATCGTCACTTCATCAAGGGCTGCGGCCATTGGACCCAGCAGGAGAAGGCCGAGGAAGTCACGCAGACCATTCAAGAATGGATGGACAGGAAATTCCCCGAAGCCAGAAGGAAATAGGAAACCGTCGCCCCTGCGCACGCGGCGCCGAGAACTGAAAGGCATGGCAAAGGGCAACCTGACAAAGCGCACTCTTCTGAGATCGCAGTGGATTGAGAGGGGCGCGCGAAGGTTACCCGGACGCAGCATTCGCCAAGGCAAATGCTGCGTCCATGCCCCAGGACGTTCGGCCCTTGCACCGCTAGGTTCTGACACTTGCGCCTGAGCCCAAGGCGTTTGAGGTCGATGCAGGCGATGGGGAACAAGTATCATGAAGGCGAAGGCTTATCATGCGGTCACGAAGAGAAGCGGCAGTTCGCACCTGGTGACCATGACACGCGGGAGATGAAAGACGATGCAAGCCACGCAAGCCCCAGCCGCACAGATGGCGCCCGCACTTGCGGTTGAGGAGGCATTGACCGATCTGCCGCAACCCGCGCGCAATCTGAAGCAATGCAAAGCGGATCTTGCCCGAACGGGTCTTTGCATCATCGAAGACGCGCTCTCTCCCGAACGGCTGAAACGGGCCCGCGACGATCTTTACCAAGCGGCGCAAGACGATAGCGTCATCGCTGCGCAGACTGCAGGGCAGCAAGACAACGATCGCATCCTTACGGCGGATTACGACAGTTCCAACCTGCGGGTCTGGGCCTTGCTCAATCGCGGACAGTCCTTCATCGACATGGCGCAGGATCCGGCCGCAATCGATCTGGTAGAGCATACGCTCGGCCCGGGTTTCCTGCTTTCGAACATGACGGCCAATATTACATTGCCCGGCCACGCAGGAATGAAGATGCATGCCGACCAGATGTCGTTTCCCCTACCCTGGCCCCAAGCCGCTCTGGGGATCAACATCATTTGGCTGCTCGACGATTTCACCTCTGAAAACGGTGCGACCCTAGTCGTACCGGGAAGCAATCGACTCAACCGGTGGCCCCATTACGGCGAGGATGAAAAGCACCTCGTCCCGCTTGTCGGAAAGGCTGGGTCGATGGTGGCAATGGATGGACGGGTCTGGCATCAGACCGGCGCCAACACGACCCTGGACCAAAGTCGCGCGGGCGTGTTTGCATGGTATTCCGCGCCGGCCTTTCGCACGCAGGAAAACTGGTTCCTTTCGCTCAACCCCTCGATCCTGCAACGCAACCCCTCGCAAGCCTTGCTCAAGATGCTCGGCTATAAAGTGAAGGGCACCGCATTCGGTCACGTCAACGGGTACGAGCCTCCCATCCGATAGAATTGCCCAAGAGAGGGCGCCCGCAACACCGGTGCCGTCAGATCGACAGCAGGCCATGGGCCCAGCGATAGAGCTCCTCAGGCTCGGGCAGGTTCGGCCCCTTGTCCATGACGCAGGCCTGCATCCATTGCCCGCCCCGCCGAACAAGGAGGTAGGACAAGTCCCAGCTGTTCAGAACCGCTCCCTGCTCGTTGAGCCTGTCCCCCTTTACCGAGATGATCGCCATCTGGTCGTCGGCAGCGGCAACTTCGAACGAACTGATCCGCCCCTTTCCAAGCCAACCGTCTTCTCTGAGCTTCTTGTACGATGGGGTGACGAAAGCCTGAAACGTGACCAGATCGGGGATGAACTTCACGGGCAACTGGGGATGACCGACGATCAGGAAAAGTGGAAACTGCCAGAAATCCAGCCCGCTCAGATCCACGTGTCCGCTACGGGACAATGAGTGCACCGCACTCTCCCCGAACGCGTCGATATAAATCTCATAGCGCGCTCTCAATTCGTCGTGCAATGCTTGGTCCATCTACCGTTTTATCCTTTCCCCCGAACCCAATTCAAAAATGGCGCAGGCTAATGCCAACCGACCATTGCCTACATCGAATTCAGTTAGTAGTTTTGAGCAAATAATCGACGCAGAGCGCGAGAGCAATGACGTCGCCCAACATCCATAGTTTCGCGGCCGCGTCTGCTTGGATTTCCGGGAAATTCCTTGATTGGTGCAGAGGATAAACGCTTGATGGCCGAAACCAGCAATTCCGTTCTCGACAACGATTACATCGAAGCCCTGCGCGAAAAATATCGAGAGGAACGAGATCGTCGGATTCGCCCCGAGGGTGAAGAGCAATATCTGGCCGTCAGCGGCAAATATGCGGAATTTGTCGATACCGATCCCTTCACACCAGTCACGCCGCGCGAACCGCTCCACGATGAGGTGGAGATCGCCATCGTCGGCGGCGGCTGGTCCGGACTGGTCACCGCTGCCCGCCTCGTCGAAGCAGGCGCAACCGGCATCCGCCTGATCGACGATGCAGCCGATTTCGGCGGCACATGGTACTGGAACCGCTATCCGGGCATCCAGTGCGACATCGAAAGCTACAGCTATCTGCCGCTGCTGGAGGAAACGGGCTATATCCCCAAGGAGAAGTATTCCTACGGCTCCGAAATCGCGGAACATGCGCGGCGCATCGGCGAGCTTTACGGACTTTACGACAAGGTTGTTTTCCAGACTCGCGTCATAGAATGCCGCTGGGACGACAAGGCGAAGCGCTGGATCCTCAGAACGAATCGGGGCGACGAAATGCGCTCACGCTTCGTCGTATTGGGATCGGGGCTTGCCAGCCGGCCGAAGTTGCCTGGCATCCCGGGTTTCGACGATTTCGAAGGCAAGGTCTTTCATACCTGCCGCTGGGACTATGACTACACCGGCGGCGATGTGAACGGCGGCATGGCCAAGCTGGCGGACAAGCGGGTCGCCATCATCGGTACAGGCGCCACCGCGATCCAATGCGTGCCCTTCGTGGGGGAATCGGCTGAAAAGCTCTACGTTTTTCAGCGCACGCCTTCTTCAGTCGACTTGCGCGGCAATGCACCGACCGACCCCGATTTCTTCAAGACGCTGGAACCGGGTTGGCAGGACAAGCGACGGGAAAACTTCAACAACGTACTGATGGGTGTGCCAGTCGAGGAAGACCTGGTGAACGACCGATGGACCGTCCGCCGCCGCCTTGTCGAAAGAATGATGGCGCAGGGCAAGGTCCCAGACATGCAATCCCTCATGCGCGAAGCCGATCTCGAAGACTTCGCGCACATGGAGGAAATCCGCCGCCGTTGCGACGAGGTGGTTGAGAACCCGGAAACGGCGGAACTGCTGAAACCCTACTACCAGCGCTTCTGCAAGCGACCGACCTTCAACGATCAATACCTGGCCACGTTCAACCGGCCCAACGTCGAACTGGTCGACACCAGCTGGTCACATGGCGTTGAGCGGATCACCAAGAACGGCCTGGTCGCCAATGGCAAGGAATACGAAGTCGATTGCATCGTGCTAGCCACCGGGTTCGAGATGAGCACCGGCTTCAAGCGGCGCATCGGAGTTGAAGTCGCAGGACGCGGCGGCGTATCGCTCTACGACCATTGGAGCGAAGGGATGCGTACGATGCATGGCCACTCGATCCACGGTTTTCCCAACTTCTTCTTCGTAGGCCTGTCGCAGATCGGGGTAGGTCCGAACTTCACCTCGATGATCGATGGCGTGTGCCACACGGTTTCGCATATCATCGCAGAAGCACAGAAGCGCGATCTCGAGGAAGTGGAAGTGACCGCCGAGGCCGAGCAGGCCTGGATCGAGACGATCCGTGCGGGCACGCCGGCCGTTAGCCCGCTTGAACAGTGCACTCCAGGCTACTTCAACAATGAAGGCCAGGCTTCCAAGACCGTCTCGAACTATACCTCGATGCTTTACGCACCGGGCTGTAATGCCTTCAACGCCTTGCTTGCGGAATGGCGTGCAAATGGAGAGTTCGCCGGTTTCCAATTTCGTAGATCGAATGACCAAGGAGGACAGTAGAATGCGCGAATTGACTCCCATCGATTACCAGCATGACGGAGTTACCATGCATGGCCTGCTGGCCCTGCCGGATGGACCGGGGCCGCACCCCGCGATCATGGTCATGTACTCCGCACTGGGCATGGACGATCTGGTGCGCAATCGAACTCGCGAATTCGCAGACATGGGTTATGTAGCGCTGGCGACCGACATATATGGCGATCAGGACGATCCGTTCTTCACGCTCCAGGGCAACCCGCAATTGCTTCGCGATCGCGTGCTCGCGGGCTACCACGTGCTCTGCCACATGTCAGAAGTCGACAAGAACCGGATCGCGGCAATCGGCTATTGCTTCGGTGGCCAGTGCGTTCTGGAACTGGCCCGTAGCGGCGCAGACGTGCGCGCCGTAGTCAGCTTCCATGGGCTGCTCAAGACCGGGCTGCCTGCCAGGCCGGGAGCCGTCAAGGCCGGCATTCTGGTTCTTACAGGTGCGCTAGACCCCTATGCTCCGCTCAGCGACGTCGCCATTTTCCAGCAGGAAATGATCGATGCCAAGGCAGATTGGCATCTGACCGTCTACGGCAACGGAAAACACGCATTCACAGAACGCGACATCATGGAACGGGCGGATCCCAGCAAGGTGCAAATGGACGGGTTGGCCTACGACCCCCTTCTCGACAAATTGTCCTGGTCTCAAGCCCTTGCGTTTATCGACGCTTTGATATCGAAGCCATAGCCAGCCGCTTCTTCCGCGCTCGATGGACAGGGTTGCCAGTTCGACCATAGGGGCCCTGTCCCTCCAGCAGCGGACCTGAGCGATGAGACCTGAAACCGGTTGAACGCGGCCAATTTCGGCGCGTTCTTCAGGTTCGGCCAATCCATACAAGCCCGCCTGCCCGCTTCTCGGCACAGCATCATGGCTATTGCATCCTGATCTGACGCGAAGAGCAATTCGTCTCTTCCGGACCATGCCGCGGCCATAGCGCCCCGGATCCCGCCGGCCAATGATTCTGCCCTGCGGGATCAAGACGATCCCATCTGCACCGACGCAGCCGCCTCAAGCGGGCTCGAAACCGAAATTGAAAACGAATCGATGCTCCGGCCAGGACCAGACACCGCAAAGCCGGTGCGCGTGACATATGTGCGACGGCCGATGCACCTCACTCGCGTCGAAACCATTGTCTTCCTGCCGGCGGCCACGCCTTCCCACGGCATTCTCCGTATTGCCGATCAAGGCCGATCGAACCATTCAGATAATTGAAATTGTAATGGCAAGATCAAAAAAGGGTTTTGATTCACAATTTTATAGAATACAACTAACTGAAATGAAGGGAGAGAATATGAACAATCTGAAGGTATCTGCGCGCACTCGCCTGCTCGGGGCATGCTCGCTCATGACCGTGGGAGGAATGCTCGGCACTCCTGCCCTGGCGCAGGATACGCAAGAATCCGCATCACGGCCCGAAGCCGCGAAGGGGATCGAGGAGATCATCGTCACGGCGCAGCGGCGCGAACAGAAGCTGCAAGATGTGCCGGTTTCAGTCGTTGCCGTCTCCGGCGCCAAGCTCGAGAGCCGTGTGCTCGTTGACACGACCGACATCGTCAAGGTTTCGCCGGACGTCAACTATTTCGCAGGTGCGACCCTCACGGGCGGCACATTCGCCATTCGCGGCCTGAGCTCCCAGCCCCCGGGAGGCGGCGGATTTCAGCAGAGCGCAGCATTCATCGCCGATGGTGTACCGCTGACCCGCCCCGGCGAGTTCGTTACGTCGCTCGGCGATATCGATCGCGTAGAAATCCTGCGCGGTCCGCAAGGGACCTTGATCGGCAAGAACGCCACATCCGGCGCGATCAGCATCTATACGAAGAACCCGACCCATATCCTCGAAGGCGAGGCCGAGGTCAACTATACGACCGACGACGAAGCCCTGGTTCGCGCCATGGTCAATCTGCCGGTGTCCGAAGGCATCGCATTGAGGGCCAATGGCTTTTACAATCATATCGATCCGCTGCTGAAGAACAACTTTCCCGGCGGAGGCGATATCCTTGGGCAGGAAGTGTACGGCGGCCGCCTGAAGGCGCTGGTCGAATTCTCCCCCGACGTCCAACTGGTGATCAGCGGCGACTACCAGAACTATTCCTCGACCTTCTTCAACTTCTACGTAGAAAAGGAAAGTTCTGCCGTTCCCGGCCAATTCGAGAGTGTAGCCGGCTACACGCCGAAGCGCGGGATCAACCCCTACAACTTCAATAACCCTGCTGACGACAAGGCGGAAACATACGGCGTTAGCGCTGAACTGTCGTGGCAGGTGTCGGATGACATCTCGATCACGTCCTTGAGCGCGATGCGCTGGTTCACCAGCCAGAGCACCGCTGGCGAGATCGACGGAACGCCGCTGGGAATCGCTCCCGGCTATGGCGGCACGCTCAACCCCAATTACGTCGGTCTGCAGCAGGTCACCGTATCCGACGCCCAGTTCACTGACGTGAAATATCTGACGCAAGAGCTGCGCATGAATGCGAAGACCGAGCGTTTCGATATCGTAGGCGGCATATTCTATCAGGCGCTGGAAGATACGGGCGGCAACCGCCAGCCGTTCCTCTTCGCTACCAATGTTGCGGTCCTGCCCGCAGTTCCCCCGGCTTTCCTGCCTTCGGTGGCCCCGCTGATCGGCGGCTCTTACGTCTATGACCGTCCGGAAGTGGACTTCGACATCCAGGACGACACCTTCGCCATCTTCGGCGACGTCTCGTTCAAGGCAACCGATACGCTCTCCGTGTTCGGCGGCTTGCGCTACACGCATGAAACGCAGGCGCTGACCTACAATCGCAACACCGCCATCGGCAACAATCTCCTCCCCGGGTTCGAAACGACGCCGATCGTGTTTGCGGACACGGTGCCAGCGGGGTCTGCCCCCTTCAACTTCGGAACGATCAACACCGATACCGGCGAAGTCACCGGCTTGATCGAAGTGCCGCAGGGCTTCCAGCAGAACCGGATCACGAACAATGTCTCGGGCCGCATCGGCATCCAGTTCGAGCCGACCCCGTCGCAAAACTATTATTTCTCATACAACACAGGGTACAAGGGAGCGGCAGCGAACGTATCGCGCGGATCGACTGCGGATATCGCATTTGTCGATCCGGAAAAGGCCAAGAGCTTCGAACTGGGCACAAAACAGCAGTTGTTCGACAACCGCGTGCAACTGGAATTGAACCTCTATCGCCTGCGGGTCAGCAACGTACAGCAGTACTTCATCCCTGCAGGAGAAGCGGCGCAGCAGGTCGTCAACGCAGGCACGCTGAAGTCCGACGGCATCGAGTTCAACATGCGAGCGCTGCCGTTCGACAACCTTACCCTGTCCGGTTCATTCGCCTACAACGACGCGCGCTACGGCAGCGATGCACCGATCATCCCCTGCAACGTCAGCGACCCGTCGATCAGGGGCTCGATCTGCACGGTCACCTTGGGCGGCAAGGCATTCGAGCCGCTTTCAGGAACGCAAGCCAAGCTCTCCTACAACTGGCGCTACCAGCTGGGTGCCACCTACACGCTGCCGCTGGAGACCATGCCGTTCCACCTGACATTCGATGTGAACTGGAACTGGTTGGATGAAGCCAACCTCGACCTGGGGCGCAATCCCGATCTTGTCGAACCTTCGCGTGGGCTGCTCGATGCCTCGATCACTGTGGCGGATGACGACGATCGTTGGCTGGTACAGATCTACGGCAAGAACCTGACCGACAAGTTCTATACGTCGAGCCGCTTCACCGCCGACAATACGATCGGTCGCATCATCAGCCGTATCCCGCGCGACTACACGACATATGGCGGTATCCGCGTCAAATACAGCTTCTGAGCCGATCAAATGCAGTAAAGGCGGCATGGTCGACCCAGCCGCCTTTGCTTGCTTCAGTAACCAAAGCAACGACAAGACTGCTCGACAGCCAAACATTGCACATTGCCGTACGACGCACAGATCGGGCGGGCTCAAGGCACCGCCCGATCATCCGGCCATCTACATTCCGTACTCCTGGCGTACTTGCGGATCCCGGCGCACCGTTAGTCCATTTCAAGACGCGACGGGCGCGCGTCTCCCGCAAGGTATCCGCCATCGACGGCAATGCACTGCCCATTGATATATTCGGCTTCATCCGATGCCAGAAAGGCGATGAGCGCCGCCGTGTCGGCGGGCTTGCCGTCGCGATGGAATGGCAGAAACGGCATCAGGGCCTTGCTGTCCGGCACATGCACGAGCGTTGCCGGCGTGCCGATAAACCCTGGCAGGATGGCATTGCTGCGCACGTTCTTGCGACCGTATTGCGTTGCCACTGCAGTCGTCAGGCGCAGCACCGCCGCTTTCGTGACGCCATAGCACATTGCGCCCGAACCGCCGCGAACGCCTGCGACGGATGCCATGTTGACAATCGATCCCCCACCCTGCGCGATCATATGGGGCACCGCTGCCTTGCAGGCGACGAAGATGCTGCGCACGTTGATGTGCCAGGCCTTGTCGAAAGTTTCAGGTGTCGTGTTCAGGAGATCGCGATCTAGGCCGCCAATGTTATCCGATGTCCATGCTGCATTGTTGTTCAGGACATCGATCCGCCCGCATTCTTCGACGACCTGCTCGACCAGTGCCTGCGTAGATTCGATATCTTCGGCGTCAAAGCCGAGAGCGAACGCCTTTCCCCCGATCCGCCGGGCGACCGCCTCCGCACCTTCCAGATTCCGGTCGGCGACGACCACCTGAGCCCCGTCCTCTGCCAGCCGGATCGCCGCGCCCTCGCCAATGCCGGACGCTCCGCCGGTTACGATCGCAACTTTGCCGTCAAGCCTTCCCATCATCCATCTCCTGTCATTCAGTGCTTGGTGCACGATATGTGAGCAAGGGGCAGAACTCGCTCCGTCGCTGCCCTCCCTCATTGGCCAAGGGTTATATTCAGCACGCTTGAGGTAGAAAAGCGATATCTCTTTTAGCCAAAAAAAGCTTGCTGCATCTCAGAGAGCTCGTTTTGCCTTGACCGCCAAGGCGTCAAAGCTATTAAATTAGCTCTAAAGGTTCGAGCCCCGCGCCATGATATGGCGCGGACGGGACAGAACAGAAATTCAAATCTGGAGCGGATAAGAACGTCATGGCGACCGACACAAGCACTCTGGGCTTCGACCCGGAAGAACTCCGCGCGAAATATCGTGCCGAACGGGACAAGCGCTTGCGGGAAGAAGGCAACGCGCAGTACGTCCCCATCAAGGGGGAATACGCGTCCTTCGCGGACGATCCCTATGTCGATCCGGGCTTCACACGCGAACCGGTGACCGACGAAACAGACGTCGTCATCATCGGCGGCGGCTTCGGAGGCATGCTGGCCGGTGCGCGGCTGCGTCAGGCCGGCGTGAAGGACATCCGCATTATCGAAAAAGCGGGCGACGTCGGGGGGACATGGTACTGGAACCGCTATCCGGGCATCGCCTGCGACATCGAGAGCTACACTTATTTGCCGCTGCTGGAAGAAACCGGCTACATTCCCGAAGGCAATTACGCGACCGGCCCCGAGATCCTGGAGCATCACCGCCGCATCGCGCGCCAGTTCGATCTTTATGACGGCGCGCTTTTCCAGACTGTCGTGAAATCGATGGAATGGGACGAAGCCTCGAACCGCTGGATCATCCGCACCGACCGGGACGACGCGATCCGCGCGCGGTTCCTGGTGCTGGGCAGCGGCCCGATGAGCATGCTCAAGTTGCCGGGCATTCCCGGCATCGATAAATTCAAGGGCAAGATGTTCCACACCGCCCGCTGGGACTATGACTATACCGGCGGCGACTCGACCGGCGGCCTGACCAAGCTGGGCGACAAGCGCGTGGGCATTATCGGAACCGGCGCCACGGCGGTTCAGGTCGTGCCCCATGTCGGCGCCGCCGCCGAACATCTCTACGTCTTCCAGCGCACGCCCTCCTCGGTCGGCCCGCGCAATGAACGGCACACCGATCCCGAATGGGTCAAGTCGCTCGAGCCGGGCTGGCACCAGCGCCGCATGGACAATTTCAACGCGTTGACGACCGGCGTTCCGGTCAAGGAAGACCTGGTCAACGACAACTGGACCGACATTTTCCGCGCGGTTTTCGGCGCTGCCGTTGACGAGAACGGCAATCCTCGCTCGCCGGAGGAAATGGCGCGCATCGTCGAATTGCAGGACATGAAGAAGATGGAGGAGATCCGGCAGCGGGTATCCGATATCGTCAAGGACCCCGCGACGGCGGAAGCTCTGAAACCCTACTACGACTTCTTCTGCAAGCGGCCCTGCATCCATGACGAATATCTGCCGACCTTCAACCGGTCCAACGTCACGTTGGTGGATACGAACGGCATGGGCGTCGATGCACTCACCGAGGATTCGGTCGTGGTGGGCGACAAGTCCTATCGGATCGATTGCCTGATATTCGCCACAGGGTTCGAGGTTCTGGCCAAGCTGACCGATCGCAATGGCTATGACATCACCGGTCGCGGCGGCGTGAAGTTGAGCGAGTATTTCGTGAACGGCATGCGCTCTCTTCATGGCATGCTCGTTCACAACTTCCCCAACATGTTCAACATGGGGCTGCTGCAGTCAGCTTTCTCGAACAACTATCCGCACATGCTGAACGAGCAGGCCAAGCATATCGCCTACATCGCCTCGCAAGTCATGGAGCGCCAGAAGACGCGCGTGGAGGTAACAAAGGAAGCTGAGGAAGCCTGGGTCGACGAGATCAAGTCGAAGGCCGGCATGCGCGACAAGTTCCTCGCCGAATGCACTCCGGGCTATTACAACAACGAAGGCAAGGCCAACCCGCTTGCGCATCAGAACAGCACGTACGGCGCTGGCCCTGTGCCGTTCATCAAGATCATCGAAGCATGGCGCGAGGACGGGGACATGAAAGGCCTGGCGGTCTCCTGATCGCTGCTTTCCCGCGCCGAACGACAAGAATTCATGGGAGTCAGAGAATGCCCAAGGTAGCCGCGAACGGCATTGAAATTGCTTACGAAAGCTTTGGCGACGAAGGCGCGCCCGTCGTCCTCCTGATCATGGGCATGGGCGTGCAAATGCTCTACTGGCCTGACGAGTTGTGCGAAGGCCTTGCCCAACGGGGCCTTCGGGCCATCCGCTACGACAATCGCGACGTTGGCCAATCGACCAGTTTCGACGACGCGGGAACCGTGACGTTTGCCGAAATCGGCCAGGCGGTGATGCAGGGCAAGAAACCGAAGGCGTTCTACACCCTAGAAGACATGGCCGCCGATGCCATCGGCCTGCTGGATGCGCTCAATATCGATCGCGCCCATATCGTAGGCGATTCGATGGGGGGCATTATCGCTCAACTCATCGCCATCAACTATCCCGAGCGGACCTTGTCGCTCACCTCGATGATGTCGACATCCGGCAATCCGGAACTTCCGCGCTCAAAGCCAGAAGCCGGGGCCGCTCTTGCCTCGGTAGCGCCCGATCCCGCGGTCGACATGGAAGCCTATCTCCAGCACTATGTGAACAATCACAAGGCCATCGGCGGTCGTCACCAGATGGACGAGGAAAAAGTTCGCGAACGGATGCGCCGGGCAGCCGAACGGGGCTACAATCCCAATGGGGTGATGCGGCACATGGCAGCAGCCACCGTGGGCACCACCGACAAGCGCGAACAGTTGCGAAAGCTCGATGTACCGGCGCTGGTCATTCACGGCGGCGACGACCCACTGATCCCGGTGATTGCTGCACATGACACGGCTGAGAACATTCCAGGCGCCGAGTTGGTCATTCTCGATGGCGTAGGGCACGACTTTCCCGACGTTTCAATCGAGCCCATCATCGATGCGATTGTATCCGTGACCGAGCGAGCCAAAGGCTAGCTGCAGCCAATCAGCATACGCAAGCCGTTCACGCTCCCAGTTCAGGAAGGAATTTACCCGTGAAAGCAGTCGTTCGAGAGAACCATCAACTCCATCTGCGCGAACGGCCCGATCCCGTTCCCGGAGAGGGGCAGGTCATCACGCGGACCTTGAGTTGCGGCATATGCGGATCAGACCTGCACGCACTTCATTCACTCGAAGAAATGACAGTCGCAGGAAAGCCCGGTGCGCAGGTTCCCCCGGAAATCCCGAACATCATCTTCGGGCACGAATTCTGCGGAGAAATTCTCGATCACGGGCCAAACACTGAGAAGCGCCTCAAGGCCGGAACGAAGGTCGTCGCAATCGGCTTCGTCAACACGCCGATGGGCCTTCAATCCGCTGGCTTCTCACCCATCGTGCCGGGCGGCTTTGCCGAACAGATGATTTTGACCGAAAGGCTCCTGCTGCCGGTGACCAACGGGCTCTCGGATGCACAGGCCGCGATGACCGAACCGTTCGCCGTGGGTGAACATGCCGTTGCCCGTTCGGCTGCCGGACCGGACACGATCAATCTCGTGGTTGGGTGCGGACCGGTCGGGCTGGCGGTCATTGCCGCGCTCAAGGCGCGCGGTTGGGGGCCGATCATCGCATCTGACTATTCCCCTGCCCGCCGCGCAATCGCTGAAAAGATGGGTGCGGACATCGTGGTAAACCCGGCCGAGGAATCGCCTCACAGCCACTGGGGGCCGCTCGGTGCCTCAGGCCTTACGCCTAGAACCATCGACACTCTGTTCAGCAGTCCCGGCAAGCGCGCCATCGCCTTCGAGTGCGTAGGCGTGCCCGGCGTGATCCAGAGCATGATCGCATCGGTACCGCTGGGCACCCAGATCGTCGTCGCGGGCGTCTGCGCGCAGACCGACACGTTCGAACCATTGAACTGCATCGGCAAGGAAATCGAACTCAAGTTCGTTTTCGCCTACGACGAGACCGAGTTCGCCAATACGCTGCACAACATCGCCGAGGGCCACATCGACGTCTTGCCCGTCATCACCGGCGAAGTCGGCCTGGACGGCGTCGCCAAGGCGTTCGACGACCTCTCGAATCCAGAAATGCATTGCAAGATCGTGGTGAACCCCACGTTGAACTAACGAGAACACAGAGCCATCTTCCCGCGGGCACCGAATATGGTGCGCGCGGGTTCATGCTTGGCGTCAGAAAAGCGTTTGAGAGGCGAGCTGGGACGGGGCAATGGAGAGCCCCAGCCCCCATTCATCGTGCCCATTGCTAAACGTGCGCCGGTACGTGGATGACGGCGACTGCCTCATCCCATGCCGGCTCGCTGCTGCACCGGGCGTATCTTCTCCGCTATCGCCCGGGGCGACAATCGAGGCCTCCCACAGTCACGCCCCCGGCAACGCCCGGTAAGCACTTCGAAGCGTTGCCACCGCCTCACGTCGGCCTCGTCAATTGGCATCGCCATAGCGTCCGGCCGTCGTAAGGGTGCGGAAACTCACGGCTGCGTGTAAAACGCGCGAAGTGGACCGGTAACACCGCTCCGCCTCAATGCGCGGCAAGTGCCAAGGCACTTGCATCGGGAAGCTCACCCTCCTCCATCTTGCCGGTCAGGATCGCGCGCACGGGCTTGAGCGCGAACCACAAGGTGAAGGCGCTCAGTGGCAGCAAGACTGCCGCGCAGATCATGAGAGAATAGCCGACCATCTGAGGCCCGCCCATTGCCTCGGTCACGACCGCGACGAGAACGGGAGCAAGGCCGAGCGTAAGGATACCATTGAGCACGAGCACAATCGATGCAGCCTTCGCCCTGAGATTTTAAGGCATGACGATCTGCAGGATGACAAAAGGCAGGCTGAGATAGACACACATGAAAGCCTTGCTCAGACAGAACAGAATCAGCGACAGGGTAACCGAGGAAACCGCATAGGTGGCAATGGCCAGCGGTGCGGCGACAAGTACGCTGAGCGCCATGTAGCGCAAATGGATATCGAGCTTGCCCTTGGCGTAAAGGCGATCGACGATCCGCGCGTGAATCGGCAATGCGACGACCGTTCCCAGAGTCAGGGCCACACCCATCGCGGCACCGACCTCACCAACCGACAGGCCATGGACGCGTTGATAGAACGCCGGACTCCATGTCACCATCGCAACGGCAATGCCGGCTGTAAAAAGCAGACCCAGATGATGCGGGAGAAGGAACCGCCAGTACCTTTTCGCCAAGCGGAAATAGTCGAAATAATTGGTGGATTCGGTCCTGGTCGTCTTCGTCCTGCGCGGATCGGGCACCAGGAAGATCAGGAACGCCATCAGGAGGCCCGGCACGCCGACCATCAGGAAAATGAGCTGCCAGCCGCGCAGGTCCAAAAGACCGAACACCTCGTGAATGCCTCTCGGATCGATCAGTGTGCCAGCGAGTCCGCCTATGGCGAATGCGGCCCCCGCACCGATCGAACTGCTCAGCGAGAACACCGAAAATGCGAAACCCAGTTTTTCCGGCGGGAAGAACTCCGGTAGCAGCGACTGCGCGCCCGGTCCCATCACCGCCTCGCCGCTTCCAACCATCGCGCGCGATGCGAAGAAGGTGGAGAAACTCTGCGCCACGCCGCATCCGATGGTTCCGATACTCCACACCGTCACGCCGATCCAGATAACCAGTGGACGACTGAACCGGTCGAGCGCCCAGCCGATCGGCAGTGCTCCCAGAAAGAAGAACAGTCCGAAGGCGAAGCCCAGCAAGGCACCCA
Source organism: Novosphingobium pentaromativorans US6-1 (assembly GCF_000767465.1). Classification (NCBI taxonomy): domain Bacteria; kingdom Pseudomonadati; phylum Pseudomonadota; class Alphaproteobacteria; order Sphingomonadales; family Sphingomonadaceae; genus Novosphingobium; species Novosphingobium pentaromativorans. Next base: position 3,675,810 of record NZ_CP009291.1, on the reverse strand, counting down.
TTTGGGTTTCGGTCAGGTCGAGGTCGGCCATGACCGGATCCACCATCAAGGTCAGAAGACTGCGATCGAGAACCGAAAGGACTGTCAGGAGCGAGAGGATCCCGACCGTCATCCAGCCAACGCGAAGGTTGACTGGCGTGGACTTGAGACCACCGGCATCAGTGTCTTTTTCCGCGACTTCCATGAAGATCCTCTCTTATAATCCTGTTTTATCGTACTTTTTATCAGCCTTCTCATTGGGCTCGATTATGCTGGCGCCTGTCAGGAATGAGGGAAGCGCCGGATCCATCAATTCAGCCCGGAACAAACCTCAATAGGCGTCCAGCGCACCGGGCTCGCGGCCGATCAAGGAAACTCCCTTGGGAACCGGCGGTGCGTCGTCCCATATGAAGGCGTCAATCTGCGAGGGTACCGAAGGATCGATCTGGTAAGGCGAGAAATCGGAGACGCCGCTGCGCGCAAGTACATCGTCGTCGAGCAGAAACTGCCCCGTAAGCTCACGCGACGGAGCAGTCAGCACCACATGGGCAGCGTCCGCCATGATCTCGGGCCTGCGGGCGTGGCGCAGGCGCTTTTCGCCTTCGTCCGCGCCCTTAAGGCCGCTTCCGAACTCGACTGCTGCTGTTCCGATGATCGTGCGTGGCCAAAGGGCATTCGCAGCGACGCCCTGTTCGCGAAATTCCCCGGCGAGGCCCATGATCGCAAGGCCCATGCCCAGCTTGGCGAGCGAGTAACCAAGATGTTCGCTGTACCACGCGGGATTCATCTCAGGCTTGGGCGCGATGGCCAATATGTGAGGATTGCTGCTCTTGAGCAGATAAGGCAGGCAGAACTTGGATGTCATGAAGGTCGCTCGCACATTGACCTGATGCATGAGGTCGAACGCCTTCATCGATATGTCGAGCGTTCCCTCCACATTAAGCGCGGAGGCATTGTTCACGCAGATGTCGATCCCGCCGAAGTGATCCGCTGTCTGTTCCACAGCCCGCTGCACGGCAGCCTCGTCGCGCACGTCGACGACAAGCGGCAGCGCATGCCCCCCTGCCTTCTCGATCGCCTCAGCGGCTGTATGGATGGTTCCGGGAAGCCTGGGATGGGGGGCCGCGGTCTTGGCCGCGACAGCTATGTTCGCGCCGTCTCGAGCGGCACGCATCGCGATAGCCAGCCCGATACCGCGGCTCGCACCTGTGATGAATAGCGTCTTTCCTGCCAGACTACCTGCTGTCACGCCTTCTGACCTCTTCCCTATGTGCGCCGTCAAAAAAGCTCAGGCACCGGAACTGACCGCTTCACTGACCAGACCTTCGGCAATCAAACGATCGATCTCTTCATCGCCCAGCCCTGCCTCACGCAAGATTTCGCGGCTGTGCTCACCGGCCCTCGGGGGCGGTGTACGAATCGAACCCGGCGTCTCACTCAGCCCGACCGCTGGCCCCACCAGCGCGGCGGGAGCCGCCATGTCGTGCATCTGGATAGGCACCAGCATGTTCGATGCGGCGACCTGCGGATGATCGAGCGCCTGACGCGGAGACAGGACTGGGCCAGCGGGAATGCTCAGTTCGGCCAGCGTTGCCAGCGCATCCTGCGTCGTTCGCCCCGCACACCAGCGCGCCATGCGTTCCGAGAGGATTGCCCCATTTTCGCCCCGCAGTTGATCGGTCGCGAAGCGCGGATCCTCCAGCCATTCGGGCTCCTCCATAAGCTGCGTCCAGCGCTTGAAGATACCCGGCCCGACAATCTGCGTGACGATCCATCCATCGCTCGTCCTGAAAGTGTCGGTGGGCCCATTGAGATGGCCGCGATTGCCGATTGGCCCACGGCCCACACCGGTCGCGTTCTCCTCGACGAGATAGGAGCCGGAAAAGGCCAGCGCGGTGGCAAGCAGGCTGCCCGTCACCTGCTGACCCATGCCGCTGCGTTCACGCTCGAACAAGGCCACCATGACACCGAAGGCCGCGAACACCGCCGTACCGTTATCGACCCAGGTGATGGGTGAACGGAAGGGGATCTCTCCCGTGCCCGTCAGATAGCTGGAGCCACACAATGCCTGGCCAACGCTGTCGAAACCGGGACGGTCGGCCCATGGCCCTTGAGGACCGAAAGACGACAGATTGCACAGGATGATGTCGGGCTTGATTGCACTCAGGCTCTTGTAATCAAGACCCATTTTCGGAAGCACGCTGTCGGGCACATTGGCGATGACGACATCTGCGCTCGCGACCAGCCTTGCCAGCACCGAGCGGCCTTCTTCTCCACGCGGATCGAGTGCCAGGGAGCGCTTGTTCCGATTTCCTTGCAGGAACACGGCGCCTTCCCCGCTCTCCGTAATCGGGGTGATGGCCCGGTCATCGCCGCCGCCGGGCCGTTCGATGCGGATGACGTCCGCGCCGAAATCCGCCAGCATCATTGCACAATATGGCCCGGCCACGTAACGACCGAAGTCCAGAACGCGAATGCCTTGGAGCGCGGCCATCAATAACCCCTGAAACGAGGAGCGCGCTTTTCCATGAAAGCTCGTCCTGCCTCTTTTCCGTCATGCGAGAGGCTGGCTCGCGCATTCGCAGGCCCCTCGATAGCGATCGTCTCTTCAAGCGTGCCCGTTTCGGCAGCGTTGAGATTGCGCTTTATCCCCGCATAGGCGAGCGAAGGTCCGTTGGCGAAGCGTGACGCGAGGATAGCGGTTTCCTCTTCGAGCCGATCGTCGGGTACCACCTTGTTGACCAGGCCGATCGCAAGCGCGCGCTCAGCCGGAACCTTCTCGTCCAGCAAATAGAGCTCGCGGGTCATGGCCGGTCCGACCAGCTTCGTCAGCAAATAGGAACCGCCGGGATCCCCGCACCGTCCGGCGCTCGCAAATGCGGTCTTGAACAGGGCCGTTTCCGAAGCAATGCGCAGATCGCACGCCGCTGCCAGCACAAGCCCGCTGCCCGCCGCCGCCCCGCGGATGGACGCGATGGTAGGCTTCGACATCCGATGCAACAGGATGGCGATTTGCGCATCCTGATCGAGACGCGCCGCAACCTGCTCCGGTTCAAGATAGATGGGATCGTCGCCCCAACGCTTCTTGATCTCGTCAGGCTCCTCGCCCCCGCCTGACAGGTCGAAGCCCGCGCAAAATCCGCGTCCAGCCCCAGTGAGCACTACTGCCTTCACACCGGGATCGCGCGCGCAATCGATCAAGGCCTCGTGCAGTTTCCGGTTCAGACCGGGCGTCAAGGTGTTGAGCCGGTCTGGCCGGTCGAGCGTAAGCGTGCGGACGCCGGCGGCATCCTCTATCCGCAGCATCAGCTCTTGTCCTTGCCCGCAGCCTTGATCCCGAGATGATCTGTCAGGATCATCTGCCCGCCCTGCGCATAGGCCGAGGCATGGCCAAGCTGATGAATGTCGAATACCGACTGGAGCGCGGCATACTGCCCCATGATATCCATCGTCTGGTTCACTGCACGCTTCGCCATGGCCAGTGCATGGGGATGCATTTTTGCGATCTGCGCCGCCATCTCGCGCGCCTCGGTTTCAAGATCGGCAAGCGGTACGACCTTGTTGACCATGCCGCGCTTCTCCGCTTCCTCCGCCCCGATGGGCTTGGCCGTGAAGAGCATTTCCTTGGCCTTGCGCGGACCGAGTTCCCAGGTGTGACCATGATATTCCACGCCGCCGATGCCCATCAGGACAACGGGATCGGAAAAACGCGCATTATCGGCCGCGATGATGATGTCGCACGGCCACGCGAGCAGCAGACCACCCGCGATACAGGCTCCCTGAACCGCCGCGATCGACGGCTTGGGGATATCGCGCCAACGGCGGCTAAAGCCGAAATAATGCTTGGCTTCCCATTTGTAGAGTTCAAGCAGCCCGGTATTGGGAATTTCCGACCGCATCTTCTTGAGATCGGGATTTGCCGCAATCGACTCGGGCGTAACATCGTGACCGGCGGAAAAATGCTTGCCTTCTGCGCGCAGGAGGATGACGCGCACATCGTCATCGGCAGCCGCGTCTTCCCACGCCTGGTTCAATTCCTCCAGCAGCGGCTGGTGCTGCGCATTGGCGACACCGGGACGATTGAGTGTGATGGTCGCAATGCCATCAGCAACATCGTAAAGGATAAACTCGAACACTGGTCCTCTCCTGTCTTGACGCCCGCCAAGGCCTCCCGGTTATTCGCCATGCAAGGCATGCCACCACAGCGGGCGCAGAACAAAGCTATCTTTTCACTTCCGCATATGCGGCAAGACAGCCCATCGGGTGCATTGACCTAACCCTATCGCCGACGATAGATCGATATGCAATGCCATGAAGCATCTTGCGGTGTTTTCTTATACCGCAATTTGTTTTAACTGGAGCGACGACAACTGACAACAGCCAGCTAGATCGTCTTCGAGATTAATAGAGTTCTCGGATTACGATGAGGAGAGGGAAAGGCATGGATATCGATCTGAGCGAAGATCAGGTCATGCTGCAAGACAGCACGAGGCGGTTCGTCGAAGACCGGGCCTCCATCGCCATGCTGCGCAAGCTTGTGGAAGAAAAGCGGGACATGCCGCTTGATGCCTGGAGGATGGCGGCGGAACAGGGCTGGACTGCGCTTCTGATACCCGAGGAATTCGGCGGATTTTCGGAATCCGCGCAAGGCCTGGTCGATGCAGCGATCGTCGCCGAGGAACTGGGGCGGGTCATCTATCCGGGACCGTTCCTTTCAAGTGCCGTGGCCGCATACGCGATAAACGATGCAGGATCGTCCGGACAGAAGGCACATTGGCTGCCAAAACTCGCCAGTGGCGAGGCGGTCGTCGCATGGGCGATGGCCCGCCGCGGCGGAGGCGGCCGCATTGCCGGCGGCGGCGTTCGTGCCGCGCGCGAGGGGGAAAACCTGCGCCTTGGCGGTCACGCCGCTTATGTGCTCGACGCCCAGATTGCCGATGCGATCCTGGTCAGTGTCGCCGGCGACGACGGCGCAACGCAGGTGCTCCTGACGGCAGACACGCCTGGCATCACGATCACCCCGCTTGATACGCTCGATGTAGGTCGCCGCATTGCACATATCGACTTTGCAGACGTTGTCGTGAGCACGGAAGCGCTGCTCGGTGAAATCGGTGCTGCCGGGGAAGCTGTCGAGCGACAATTCCAGGTCGCGCTCGTCCTGCAATGCGCGGAGACTATCGGCGTGGTCGAACGGGCGCTTGAAATCTGCCTTGAATATACGAACGAACGATTGGTTTTCGGACGTCCGGTCGCATCCTATCAGGCGATCAAGCACCGCCTTGCCGACCACGCCACCCAGCTCATGGGTATGAAGGCCGCGGTGGCGCATGCGGCGAAGGCGGTGAAAGACCAGGCTTCCGATGCCGCGATCGCCGCCAGCATCGCCAAGAGCCAATGCGGCAAATGGGGCACGGAAATCGTTCGCGACTGCATGCATATGCATGGCGGGATCGGGATGACGTGGGAACACGATATTCATTTCTATGGCCGCCGCGCCGTTTCCAACGAAGCTCTTCTGGGCACGCCAGCAGCCCATCACGAGCGGCTGTGCCGCCTGGCCGGATTGTAAGGGACTTGAGATGACGAGCGAAAGTCAGGGCACCGAAGACGAACGCGCATTCCGCATGAAGGCGCGCGAATATATGAAGGCGCACCTTCCCCCGCGCATTCCCGGCGAACCCTTCATGGACTGGGAGGACAAGGCGCTGGTCGAAAAGGACCGCGCGATCCAGAAGGCGCTGTGGGACGGCGGGCTTGCCGGCATCGAAGTGCCGAAAGCTTATGGCGGACAGGGCCTGGACCGCCGATTTTCAGACATCTTCTACGAAGAGGCCAAGCCCTATCGGCTCGCCTGGCATTTCGGCAATGCCTTCAACATCGTGCTGCCCGTGCTGCTGAAGCACGGCAACGAAACGCTGAAGAAGACTTATATTCCCGCCATGCTGCGCGGCGACCATATCTGGTGCCAGCTCTTGTCCGAGCCCTCGGGAGGATCGGACCTCGCCGGGGTCATCACGCGGGCAGAGAAACGCGGCGATACATGGATCCTCAATGGATCGAAAGTGTGGACCACCGGGGGCAGCGACTGCGACATGGGCATGTGCCTGGCGCGTACCGACTGGACCGTGCCCAAACATGCAGGCCTCACCATGTTCGCGGTGAACATGAGGGCGCCTGGCATGACCATCACGCCCTTGAAGCTCATCAACGGCGAGAGCGATTTCTGCCAGGAGTTCATGGACGACCTGGAAGTGCCCGACGATCATGTCATCGGCGAGGTCAATGGCGGCTGGACCACGGCCGGCACCCAGCTTGCCGCTGAAAAGGCGGGCATGGCACGCGGCTGGCACGAAGGCGTCGACGCGGCCGTCGACGCGGCAGAAATAGACCTCAATCCGCGCTACGCCGAACTGGCCCGAAGCCTGGGCGTCGCCGACGATCCCCACGCCCGCCAGCTGATCGGCGAGGCCTATGTCATCGATGCGATCCACAAGCTGACCACGCGGCGGGTGGGTTCAGGTGTGCGCAGCGGCGCGCTGCCGCCATCCGCCGGTTCGGTTTCGAGCCTGATGGCGGCCCGGGTCGATGTCCGGCGCACCGCGCTGCTGTCCGAACTCGCCGGCGCCGAGGGCGTAGTGGCGGGACCGGGCGAAGATATCGCCATCGGCATGGCCCGCGTCACCACCCATCGCATCGGCGGCGGCACGCTGGAAATGCAGCTCAACGGCGTGGCCGAGCGCTTCCTGGGTTTGCCGAGAGAAGCCGATCCCAGCCGCAAGCTGCCTTTCAATGAACTGCGCCATAACAGGAACGGCGGTCAAAAGGACGACGCCTGACCATCCCGGCATCGCCAAACGTACACCGCTGCATCCACCACTAGACCACCTGAACGGAAGCAAGAATGAACCTGGAACTTCCCGAATCGTCATCCATGCTGAGCGATACGTTCGAACGCTTCTTCGAAACCGAATCCTCGATTGACCGCGTCCGTGCAGCGGAGCCGACCGGCTTCGATCCGGAACTCTGGCGCGCAGTGGTCGAGATGGGGGCGCCGACCATGCGCATCCAGTCGGATCTGGGCGGCGAGATGAGCCTGTTCGATACGATGCTTATCCTGAAACAGGCCGGACGACGGCTGGTTTCCGTACCGCTGGCCGAAGCCATCGTAACCCTGCGCGTACTGGACGAAATTGGCTCGGAACTGGCCAAGACCTGGATCGAGCGGTCTGGCGACGGTGAAACGGTCCTGACTATCGCGCTCCGACCGATCGAGCCGGGAAAGAAGGTTCTCACCTGCGGCGGGGCAGTCGCTGCGGGCGTGATGGCCTATGACGGCGAAGCGCTGCTCTTGCTGATCCCGACAGGGAAGCCGGAACCCGTCACCGCGCTGGCCGGATGCGCCCTCGCCCATCTCGATCCCGGTGCGTGCGAAAAGCACACGCTCGCCACCGGCGACGAGGCCCGCAGGCTTTGGGATTCGGCCGTTGAGGAATGGCGCCTCCTCAACGCCGCCATGCTGATCGGGCTTTCGCAGCAGGCAATCCAGATGGCTGCGGATTATGCCAGCGAACGCCAAGCCTTCGGAGTACAGATCGGCACCTATCAAAGCATCTCCCACCCGCTTGCCGACGATGTGATCGATGCCGATGGCGGCGAACTCCTGCTGTGGTGGATTGCCAAGGCCATCGGCGAGAACGATCCCGAAGCGCCGGCCATGTCGGCGTTCGCCTGGTGGTGGGCGGTTGGCAACGCCACCCGGTCGGTAGCCCATGCCGTGCACACACTGGGCGGCTATGGCCTGACCAACGAATACGATGTCCAGCTCTACAACCGCCGCGCGAAGGCGTTTTCGCTGGTTGGCGGCGATCCGTCCGAAGCGCTGGAAGCTGCGGGCCGCCGACTGTTCCTCGATGAAACGGTTGCCCTGCCACCCGCGGGCGACATGCCGCTCGACTTCAAGCCGGCCGTCGAGGAACTCGGGCTGGTGGAAGAGACCCGCGCCTTTTTCGAAGAGCATATGCCGCAGGAATTGCGCGGCGTGCCCGATCACTCGTTCGAAGGGCATCATTGGGAATTCAGCCGAGCGCTGGGCAAGGCCGGCCTGCTCATGCCGTCATGGCCGAAGCAATGGGGAGGTCGCGGCGTAACCAGTGCCGCGGCGCGCGAAAGCGCTGCCGTCTGGAACGAATTCGGCTATACCGGCACCCCACGCCAGGTGGCCTTCATGGTCGGTGAGATCGTGATGCGCTTCGGCACCCCGGAATTGCAGCAGGAAGTGCTTCCCCGGATCGGTGGGGGCGAGATTCTCACCTGCCTGGGATATACAGAACCATCGGGCGGTTCCGACGTGTTCGCCGCCAAGACCCGCGCCGTGCGCGACGGGGACGAATGGGTCATCAATGGGCAGAAGATGTTCACATCGGGCGCCAACATGGCCAGCTATGTGCTGCTGCTGACGCGCACCGATCCCGATCTGCCCAAGCACAAGGGCATCACCCTGTTCCTGGTGCCGATGGACTCACCAGGCATCGAGGTGCAGCCGATCTTCACCTATATGGACGAGCGGACCAACGCGACGTTCTATTCCGATGTCCGCATACCCGATCGGTATCGACTGGGCGAAGTCAATGGCGGCGTGAAGGTAATGAGCGCCGCGCTCCAGCTTGAACAGGGCGCCAGCGGCTATCATCAGGCCGAACGCACGATGGTGAAGGCCGCGGCCGAATGGGCGCGCAGGAACACGCGCGGCGGCAAGCCCGCGATCGAGCATCCCGACGTCCTTTCCCGTCTGGCTCGAACGCAGGGCCATGCCCGCATCATCGAACTGATGGCGGTTCGCAGCATATGGTCGCAGGCCAAGGGCCGCGCCGACAAGGCGCAGGGCCCGGCATCCAAAGTGTTCACCACCAGCAAGTTCATATCCGACTCGGCCGACCTGCTGGATCTGACCGCGCCCGATTCACTCGTTCGCGGAAAATCGGGCATCGGCCTGATCGAGCAAGGCTATCGCCATTCGGCGGCCACCAGCGTTTACGGCGGCACGTCCGAGGTGCTGCGCAGCATGGTCGCGGAGCGCAGGCTGGGAATGCCCAGAAGTCGCGCCTGACGCGGTCCATCGCATGTTGCCGATCTCACCGACGAAACCCGCCCGATGAGCCTTTCGCAAGACGGAGGACATGGGCTGCCGGGCGCGCCGTTCGCCAGCCTGGAGGCCAGCGCACGCCGGATAACCACCGCCAGCGATCATGGCGATCTTGTCTGGCGACTATGGGGCGACGGCCCTCCCCTCCTGCTGCTGCATGGAGCGCATGGCGCGTGGTCGCACTGGATCTGCAACATAGAGGCGCTGTCGCAGCACTACACCGTCATTGCGCCGGACCTGCCCGGCTGCGGCGAATCTGCGCCACCGCCGCGCGAAGAAAACGAGACGATCGTTGCGCTGCTGGCGCAGGGCTTGAGGGAAATCTCTCCGGAACGGTTGCCCGTCGATGTTGTCGGCTTTTCCTTCGGAGGTGTCATCGCGGCCTTTCTGGCGATCTGTCAGTCCGACGTTGTACGCCGGCTCATCCTGCTCGACACTGGCGGTCTCGACACACCGAGGGGCGACTACCCTATCCGGCGGATGAAGGGCCTCGAAGGGAACGAGCGTCGCGAGGCGGTGCGCGCCAACCTGCAGTCGATGATGCTGGCCGATCCGGCCCGCGCCGACGATCTGGCAGTCGACCTGCAATTGCTGAACGTACCGCGATGCAAGCTGGATGTTGCACCGCTGGTACTGCCCGATCGCCTTTTGAGAATCCTGCCCGAAATCCCCGTGCCGGTCTCATGGATCTGGGGAGAGAAGGACAGGCTCCATCCCGACCCCGCCTTGCAGGCCGAAGCGATCCGATCGGTCATTGCCGATTTCGGCTTTCACGTTGTCCCGGATGGCGGCCACTGGATCATGTATGAAAGGCCGCAGGAGGTGAACCGCCTGTTGCTTGACCTGCTGGCGCAGCCCGCTCGGAGCTGACGCCAGCGGCCGCGATCGCCCTCTATTCGTCCTCGCCCAGTTCGAGCTTCTTGCGATAATTCTCGTGAAAATTCCGGATCTTGCCTTCCTGATAGGCGGTGTACCAGACGTAAGGCGGCTGCTTGGTCTTCATGCCCTTGTGCACATTGGCCATGTTCATGGAATCCTGATCAAGGATCCTGGCCAGCGTGCCGATTTCAGGGGCATCGCACCACTTCTGATCAGACCTGAGTTCATGCACCTTGGCTGGAGCCGGCTTTTCCTTGCCCTCGGGCCAAGGTGCCAGCAGCATCACTTCCATCTGGCAGTAATCGGGATCGTCCCCCAAGGGGCGGAAGCGAAACACGATGCGTGCCCAGCCGCCCCAAGGATGCATGTTGGGAAACAGATCGTTGAAGCAGGAATCGTTGAGTTCCGCGTCGGAATAAAGATCCACCTCATCGCCGATCAGCGAGCGTAGATATTTCGCATTGGCGTCCGCGCTCGCGCGCCAGCGAGCCAGCACTTCCTCCCTGGTCTTGAGAATGCCGCGATGCGGGCTCGACGCCGGCGGCGATACATGCTGCGCACGCCCCCAGTTGCCGAACACATCGTAGCGCACATCCGCCGAATCGCCGCCGATCAGCAACAGCTGCGGGTGGGTCGCCGCGATGTGATAGGCCTCCATGAACGCTTCCTGCGCGACCTTCCAGTTGGCCTTGACTGTCTTGCGCACATGCGCGTGCTTGTAGCGGTTCTCCAGTTTGAACTTTTCGTAGTGAGCCATCATCACCGGGCCGAGGAATTCTTCCAGCGGTTCGGCATCCATGTCGGGATTGATGAAGATGAACCCGCCCCAGGTCCCCACCTTGGCGCCAGGCAGCTGGCCAACGTCGCCGGCAACGCCGGGCAGATCCCATTCGCACGTGAGATGCTTGAGGCCGCCGTCGAGGTCCCATGTCCAGCCGTGGAACGGGCAGCGCAATTCCTTTGCGCCCTTGCCGTCCATCTCCTTGAGGATGCGGCCGCGATGCAGGCAGGCATTGTAATGCGCCTTGAATTCGTTCTTGCCGGTCCGCACGATGATGAAGGAAAGGGAAGCTATCTCGTAGATATGGTAATCGCCTACCTCGGGAATATCGTCCTCACGGCAAGCCATTTGCCACGTGCGCTTCCACAGGCGCTCTACTTCGAGATCGTGATATTTCCTGTCATGAAAGCGAGCCGTCGGGATTCTCGTGGGGCCACCTGACATGGGAGATTCCAGCCAGTACACATCGGGCACCCGCTCAGGATGTCGATCATTTTTCAGGATATATTCCAGATCGACATGACTGGATGATCGCGCGCCCATCTCGGTCTCCTGACCGGGATCGCCAATGAACTTTCCGATCACGGGGGGCGGTGGCGGCGCCTTCTTGTCCGTACTGAAGCGGCTGGCATAATCCGGCCCGCCCTGCCCCTCGTCGGGCGATTGCGTCGTCGGCAGCATCGCCCAGTAGATGTCGCGCCCTTCCGGCAGATTCTGACCGCCGACATGGACCAGATAGTGCAAGTCCGCCTGGGTCATATCGCCTTCGAGCCACAATCCGTCCCAGCGGAAAATACCATACTCGCCAGTGTTCTGGTCTTCGACGCGGACGCGCCCTTCTCCCAGATCGGTATAGATCATCCCGGTGATGGGGTGTGGAAGTCGCCGCATAGTCAACTCTCTCATCCTTGCTTCTCGTTTTCGTCCAGAATGTCGCCCGGCACAAAAAGCTTCAACCGTTTACTCGCCATACCGGCGGTCAGCTCGCGTAGGCACCGCCGTTCAACTGGATGGTCTGACCGGTAATCCAGGAAGCCTCGGTCGATGCAAGATAGATGACCGCCGCTCCCACATCCTTGCCCGTGCCCATGCGTCCTACCGGAATGCCGCTGCTGTCCCTTCGATCGGGTTCCCCCGTATCGCGCTCGACCCGGCCAAGCGCCAGTGCGTTGACCGTGACTCCGCACGCGCCGACTTCCTGCGAGTAATGCCGCACGAATGCCTCGATCCCGCTCTTCGAAGCTGCATACATCGTTGTTCCGGCACGAAACGTCCCGCGGGCCGCGACAGAAGATATCTGCACGATCCGGCCCCACCCGCGTTCGCACATTCCCGCAGAGACGGCTTCGATGCAATGCACGGATCCAAACAGGTTGAGATCGACGAATTTATGCCAATCGGCCGGCTGCATGTCCTTGAACTCCGCGGGCCGAAAATCGGGCGGAACGCCCGCATTGTTGACGAGGATGTCGACCGGGCCCAGCGCATCGCTTGCTTCCCTGATGCAGGTTTGCACTGCCTCACGATCAGTTATGTCGAAAGGAACCGAAATGGCACGCGCACCGCTGGCCGCAATCTTCGCTGTCACCGACCGGGCCCGATCGGTGAACAAGTCATTCACCATCACGCTCGCCCCTTGCGCAGCCAGCATTTCGGCTATGACCGCCCCCACGCCTCTACCCGCGCCAGCGACAAGGGCGACCTTGCCACTCAGATCGAACATGCCTTCCTCTCCTCCAGGCAGCTAATACCGCGCTTTCGTGTATTGCCGCTATCAGTTATCTCTTTTTGTCACCGCGGTCCATGCCGTTGATGGACTGGCGAGAGAAAGCCATGAATACACATGCTACATTCCCTCGCCACCGAAGACCCGTAGCCGGCGCGAATCCGGCAAGACTGGCTAACCAGCGCGCACCTTCTCGCCTGGTCGAAATCCAGGCCCTGCCCCCTGATCTACGCGCGAATCCAGACTTGCGCTTTGGCTTGTCCAGCTTCACCTTGGCTGACCACGGACCCAACGGTAAGTCAGTCAAGGTGCCCCTGTTTACCGCATTCAGAGGCGGACCGTCCCTCAAGCTGCAACGATGCCACATTTCAAATCGATTGACCAACAGGGGCAGCGACAAAGCGCCGGGTCAGAGCCAGGGGACAGTCACGCATGAGGCCAAAACCTGCGACATGTACCCTTATCGTCGCATCGGCGAACCAGCACGCGGCCATGCAGCAATAACGGCAAAGGCCAGGCCGAACACCTCTGGCAAGTTCATCGCCATACAAAAGAACTAACTTTTTATGGAGGTGTTGCCGAGACGCGCTGATATTAAGCGTGAGCCTTGCCAGCCGGATCGCATAAAGAACCACCGCTATTCAGTCAGGCGCTTGACAGTGAAGCGATTACAACCGACAAAAACAGGATAAGAGATAACTCAAAATTCCCGAAACACATGACGGGACAGGCATCAGGGCAGAGGAGAGACCGGCACATGTCCGAGGACCGACCGACCGAAGCCGTCGGCATCGCGCGATCGAGCGTCGGGCGCATCATCCCGACGAGCAGCGACCGGGCACGAGAATTCTGGCTGGGCGGCGCCAGCGGAAAGCTCATGATCGCGCAATGCGACGATTGCGGGCACCGTATCCATCCGCCGCGTCCCGTCTGCCCCTGCTGTTACGGAAAGGCGATCAATTTCACGCCCGTGAGCGGACGCGCAACCGTGCACAGCTTCACGATCAACCGCTATCAATGGACCAAGGAAATGCCGCCGCCCTACGTTCTCGCCGAAGTCGACCTTGAGGACCAGGAAGGCCTTCGACTGCTGACGACCGTAACAGGCTGCGCCCCCGAAGATGTAGCCATCGGGATGAAGGTGACCGCGGCTTTCGTCGAAGTGGAAGATGGCTGGATCCCTGTATTCGTGCCGGAGAAACGGCCATGACTGAGCAATCCGCCGTAGTGAGCGGCATTGGCATGTCCGAAGTGGGTCGGCGCCTGCACATCGATCCCTGGACGCTGACCGCAGACGCTGCCCTTGCGGCCATCGCAGATGCGGGACTGACCCCTTCCGATATCGACGGCCTTTCGACCTATCCGGGCGCCACCTGGTCCACACCGGGCATCACCGGCGCGGGCGTTGACGATGTACGCGCCCTGCTCGGCATCAAAACGCGCTGGCACAATGGCGGCGGCGAGATGCCCGGACAGCTAGGTTCGATCATCGCGGCCATTCTCGCCGTAAACGCTGGTATCGTGAACCATGTCCTGTGTTTCCGCACGGTATGGGAATCGACCGCCCAGGATCGCATCGGCAGCCGCTCAGCCACCATGGCGCAAGTCAGCGAGCGCGAATCTCATCAATGGTCCAAGGCCTATGGCGTCGGCTATCCGACTTATGGCGCCTTGTGGATGCAGCGATACATGCATGAGAGCGGCGCCACGCGCGAGCAATTGGCCCAGATTGCTCTGACCTGCCGAGCGCATGCCGCTCTCAATCCGCAGGCTGTATATCGTAGCCCGTTGACCATGGACGACTATCTGTCGGCCAAGATGATTTCCGACCCGATCTGCCTTTTCGATTGCGACGTGCCGGTGGACGGTTCTGTCGCCTTCGTCATTTCCCGCGCAGACAGTCAGCCATCTGGCTCGCGCGGAATTGGCTTCGCAGCCTTCGGATCGGCGGGCGGGATGGAAAACTGTGCGGAGATGATGTGGTCCCGAACATCGCTTACTCCGGCAGACGTGCAGATGGCGGAGCTTTACGACGGCTTTTCGATCATCTCGATCCTGTGGCTTGAAGCGCTTGGTCTGTGCGAACCACTCGGCGCCGCACGCTTCATCGAAGGGGGCGAACGGATCGCGCTGACCGGAGAATTGCCGTTCAACACCGGCGGCGGGCAGCTTTCAGGCGGCCGGCTGCATGGCTACGGCAACATGTACCAGGCCTGCCTGCAGCTGAGCGGCGGCGCGGGCGAGCGACAGATCAGGAACAAGCCGGAGGTGGCGGTGGTGAGTAGCGGCGTTGGTACGTTCGCCTCGTCCCTTCTTCTCACGGCGGGACGATGAAGGTTTCCGCTGCGATCAATTTTGGAGAATCAGGATGACGAATGAGGCCCAGGGGGATGCAAGCGGGGGCTTCCTGCCCGGCGTTCGGGTATTGGAGATCGGTAACGAGCTCGGAGAATATTGCGGCAAGCTGCTCGCCGGGCTAGGCGCGGATGTCATCCGGGTCGAGCCGCCGGAAGGCGAGGAAACGCGCAATTACGGTCCTTTTCTGGACGACGAGCCCGGCCGTGAGCGCAGCCTCTATTTCTGGCATTACAATTTCGGCAAGCGTGGCATCACGCTGGATCTGGACATGCCGGACGACCAGTCCCGTTTCCTGCAGCTCGCCCGCACCGCTGATGTCGTGATCGACAGCCGCCCAAGGGGCTGGCTCGACGCTCGCGGGATCGGCGGCGAGGCGCTTCGCAGCGCCAACCCTCGCCTGATCTATTCGCGCATCTCGCCATTTGGCGACACGGGACCCTGGGCCGATTACGAGGCCTCGGACCTTGTCCATCTGGCGCTTGGCGGGGTTATGAACAATTGCGGCTATGATCCTGATTCATCGGGATTTTATGAAACGCCGCCAATCGCGCCGCAGATGTGGCAAAGCTATCACATAGCGGGCGAAATGGCGGCCATGGCAATTCTTGCCGCGCTCAATTACCGCTCCCGAAGCGGCGAAGGCCAGTCGCTTTCCACCTCGGTTCACACTGCCGTAGCGCAAGCGACCGAACGCGATATTCCAAGCTGGATCTACCTTGCGCAGGACCACATGCGCATGACCTGCCGCCATTCCAGCCCGATCCGCAGCGCGCCTATCCTGGCACCGACCAAGGACGGGCGGTTCATGTTCCCTTATCGCTCTTATGCGCATTCGGGCGACGGGCTGAAGAAGACGATCGACGTTCTGGCGGGATACGGAATGGAAGAGGATCTGCTCGATCCCAAGTATTCCGACCCGGCCTATACCGCGAACAAGCATGTCGAGCAGCATGTCGCCGACGTCGTCGGCCGCTTCGTGCAACGCTTCATGTTCGATCGCGACGTATGGCGCGATTTTCAGGCTGTCGGTCTGACCTGGGCACCTGTGCGGCTACCGCACGAGAATGTCGCCGACGAGCATTGGCAGACGCGCGAGACTTTCCTCGAGGTCGAGCGGCCCGAGCTGGGCCGCTCCTTTACCGATGTCGGCGCGCGCTGGATGTGCCCGGAAGTGCCTTGGCGCACGGGCCCCCGCTCCCCTTTGCTGGGCGAGCATAACGACGCGATACTCGGCGCGCTGGACGCTTCGACAAAGGCGCTGCCGGCTACCCCTGCACCGCCGCAGCCGGAGAATGCTTCGACAGGCGAAAGCGAAAAGCCTTTCGCGCTGGATGGCTTGCGCTTCATCGACCTGGGCTGGCTGGTCGCCTCTTCGGGCGCTGGCCGGTTCCTGTCAGCGTTCGGCATGGAAGTCGCCAAGATCGAGCACAGCACCCGCTGGGACGGAATGCGCCATCCTCTGGTCATCGTGGGCGAGGATGGACGCGAAAAGCGGGACGCCGCGACGGGACCATTGCCGGACAACCGCACCAGATCGCCCAATCGCAGCGGCCTGTTCATGGATATCAATGCAGGCAAGAGGTCGATCGGCCTCAATTTGAAAGACCCGCGGGGCAAGGCGATCCTCGCCGAGTTGATCGCCATCGGCGATGTCGTCGGCGAAGGCTTCTCGCCTGGAACGATGGAACGGATGGGCTTTGGCTATGAACGCCTGAAGGAGATCAATCCGAAGATCGTCTATGTCCAGCAATCGGGCATGGGCCAGATCGGCACTTATGGCGAGATGCGCAGCTACGGCCCGGTAGCACAGGCATTTTCCGGCATCAGCGAAATGTCGGGTCTGCCGCAACCTTTCCCGCCAGCCGGTATCGGCTATTCCTATCTCGACTGGTTCGCCGCCTATAACCAGGCCAACGCGATTCTCGCCGCGCTCTATCGGCGGAACGAGACGGGCAAAGGATGCTGGATCGACGCATCGCAGGTCGAAGTCGGCATCTACCTGAACGGTACCACTATCCTCGATTACAGTGCCAATGGGCGTGCATGGGAACGCTATGGCAACCGTTCCCCCTACAAGCCCGCTGCGCCCAGCGGAGCGTTCCGCGCCGCCGGAACCGATCGATGGGTAGCCATCTCGTGCTTCACCGAAGACCAATGGCGCGCGTTTGTCGAAGTGCTTGGCTCACCTGCGTGGGCAAGTGAGGGTCGGTTCGCAACGCTGGAGTCGCGCCTGCATAACCAAGCCTCTCTCGAGGCGCTCGTTAACAGCGTTACCGGCAAGCTCGCCCCCTATGACCTGATGGAGAAGCTGCAAAGGGCCGGCGTTCCGGCAGGCGTCTGCCAGACGGCTGCGGACCGCTGCGACACCGATCCGCAGCTGAAGGCGTCACCCGGCTGGATGGTCGAACTGCCGCAAAGCGAGATCGGCTCGTGGCGGACCAAGGGTTTCCCCGTGGAGCTAGACACAACGCCGGTGCGCACCGGCGGCGTGCCGCGGCGCCACGGCCCCAACTATGCCGAAGACAACGAATTCATCTATGGTGAATGGCTCGGCTATTCGACCACGAAGATCGAAGAACTGCGCGAGGCGGGCGTGATTTGATCCGCATCGGCGGGGAATGAGTAAACCAGCGAGCTGAAAGTCCATTCCGGTAGATCCTTGCCGAAGCGGGCCTCTCAAGAAAGAGCGACTGTCAAATTGAACATGGGCGACATAGCCATCGAAACGAACCCAGAGACTGCGCCGGCATCGAGCATGTCCGATAAGCCAGCCTATCCTCCGGAACGGCAGGGATGGCTGACGGTCGGCATTCTGGCCCTGCTGACGACTCTTTCGGTCATCGACCGAAACATTCTGTCTTTGCTGGTCAATCCGATCCAGGCCGATCTGCAGCTGAGCGAGACGCAGATGGGAACGCTGATGGGCTTCGCCTTCGGCATCTTCTTCTTCATTGGCGCCTTGCCGATCGGCTGGGCAATGGATCGCTACAGCAGGCCGCTAGTGATCTGGTTCGGGGTTACGGTTTGGAGCCTCGGCACAATGGCTTGCGGCCTTGCCAACAGCTTCTGGGCATTCTTTGCCGGTCGCTCGTTGGTCGGCGCCGGTGAAGCGACAATGGGTCCGGGGTCGCAATCCTTGCTGCCCGACTTCTTTCCGCCCCGGAAGCTCGGCTTTGCACTTTCGGTCTATGCGACGGGAACGAAGATAGGTGCGGGGCTTTCATTCGCGATCGGCGGCGCGCTTGCCGCGCTGATCGACCCCAGCGTGCCGCACGACCTGTTAGGCGTGATGACCATAAGGGGTTGGCAGTTGATCTTCCTGCTTCTCGGGGTGCCGGGGATCCTCATCGGTTTCGTGATATTCCTGGTTCCCGATCCACGGCGCAATAAAGCCGTTCGCAGGGAAAACACGACCTTCGCAACCTATTTCAAAACGGCCAGGCGCCATTGGCGCTTCATCGTGCCCCATCACCTGGGCCTGATGCTGGTTGCCCTGTCTGCAGTCGCGATCCAGGCTTGGGGCCCGGCGTTCTTCGAACGTACCCATGGCCTGTCTGCAGGACAGGTCGGTCCGGCCTTGGGTCTTGGCATTACGCTCGGCACCATTGTCGGACTGCCGCTGCACGGCAAGATTGTCGACTTTCTCTATTCGCGCGGCATGGCAGACGCCCACGTACGGTACATGGCAATCTCGACCCTGCTGGCGGTGCCCGTAACGATCGGCATTTTCACAGTGCCATCACCGACGGTCTCACTGGTTCTGGTCGGATTCTATTTCTTCTTCGCATGCTGCTACCTCAGCTTGCCCTTCGCTATTCTGCAAATTGTCATGCCGCCGCATCTGCGCGGCAAAGCTGCGTCAATTGTGCTGGTCATGAACGGAGTACTGACGCTGGGTGGCGCCCCCGTCCTGATCGCCGTCGTGACCGAGGCGCTGGGCGGCCCTGCGATGGTAGGGCAATCCCTGCTGATCTGCATGGCGATTTCGTTGGCCCTGGGCGCTGTCGGGATGTGGCTATCGGGGCAACCGGTGCGGGCGATCCTGAACGAACGAAACACCGTGAATTGATAGGCGAACGCCTGGAGGAGAAAGCTTATGATGGGCGGACCGAGAATCAAGCATGTCGACGATGTGGAAGCCTTCGAGGTCTGCCGGATCGAGTATGAGGATGGGCGGTCGGCGTCGATCTACGAACGCTTCGTGGAAAGGCTTCCGAACTTCGTCACGTTCTACAACCGCTGGGATCCCGGAATGCTCCAGCGTACGCATGGCCATACCGGCCACCACATGGTTTTCATCCTGAGCGGCGAGATATGGGTGGGTGACAAGCATTGTCCTGCCGGAACGCATATCTTTCTCATGCATGGCGATGTCTTCGGCCCTTGGCGCGCCGGCCCGGAAGGTTGCGAGACCTTGGGCGTGATTGCCGGTGCGGGCTGGTCGTTTGCCTATCAGGAAGACGATGAGGCATTTGTCGAACTCTTGAAGAAGGAAGGCGCCAAGCGCGGCACCGTGCCGCCCATACCGCGCATGCCTTATTCGCCGCCTTCACCGACACGTCCGTGGGAATCGACTGAACCCGGAAAGAAGTTTGAGCGACGCCAGCCGTAGAACGCCGGGTTGCTAAGTCCTTCGCAAGTCCGGGAGGGCGCGGCCGCTGCCTGAAACTTGAAATGTCGGCCCGCATCGATGCCGCCGCGGCACCGAGAAAACCGCGAATTTCTGAGAGATGATGCAATGACTATGATCGAAAGTCCGGCCCGGCCGCATGTCCTCGAAACCAGCGACGACGAACTGGAAGACATCGTAACTTATGCCGACGCAATGGCGCTGCGCGGCCTGCTGTATCAGTTGACCGGAGACGAAGAGTTGAAGGCCATCGGCCTGAAACGGGTTCTCGCCGGTTATCTGGAACGCAATGTGCCAGCCACGGAAGAAGATATCGCACTGATTCGCCGCAAGGCGGTTGCGTTCCTGAAGTCCTATCGCGATGCGGGCGCTCCCGCTTTGCAGATCGGCCCCGCTGAACGCCTTGCCACCAGCATCAGCTTGATGCGGGGTGAGGCGATCCCCGAGCGGGCGCAGGGACTCTATCTTGAGGAGACGGCGCTGGATCCTTGGGTGCGATCCCTGGAATGGACGTCTCCCCCGCCAGTTGATCGGTTGGAGAATTTCCACGTCATAGTCATCGGTGCGGGCATGGGCGGTCTAAACGCCGCCTTGCAGCTCAAGCGGGCAGGCATTCGCTTCACTGTCATCGAGAAGAACGCCGGCGTGGGCGGCACGTGGTACGAAAATCGCTATCCGGGGGCACGGCTCGATTCACCCAGCCGCACTTATACGCACCTGTACGGCGTCGATTTTCCCTACAGCAGCCCATTCAATCCGTGGGAGGACAACCAGAAATACTTCAGCTGGGTCGCCGATCACTTCGGCCTGCGTGACGATATCGTCTTCGAAACCGAGGTCCGTTCGATGACCTGGCATGAAGATCGTGCGCAATGGGATATTGCGGTCTCGGGAGTGGACGGCGAAAAAACGCTGCGCGCCAATGCCGTCATTACCGCCGTCGGTTTCCTCAACCGTCCGAAATATCCTGATATAGAGGGAAGCGAGACATTCAAGGGATCGGCCTGGCACACGGTATCCTGGCCGGACGAAGCCAGCATCAAGGGCAAACGGGTCGCTGTGATCGGAACCGGTGCGTCGGGCTATCAGACCGTGCCGGAAATGGCGCTCGAAGCCGAACATGTAACCATGTTCCAGCGCACCCCGCAGTATCTCTTCCCCACGCGGGGCTATCGCTCACCTTTCAAGAAGCAGGTGGAATGGCTAAATCGGAATTTTCCATTCTATACCAACTTCATGCGCCTCGGTAGTGGATCCGCCGATGGGTTCGAATCGGTGTCCCACATCGATCCCGACTTCGACGATCCCCATGCCTGCAGCGCCAGCAACAAGGTAGCGCGGGACGTTTCTCTCAACTTCCTGCGCTCCAAATTAAACGATCCGGACCTGATAGCCGCCATGACCCCGGAACATCCGGTATGGTCGGCGCGACCGGTTGCGGTGGACCCGGACTATTGCGTCCTGGACGCGATCAAGCGCGATAATGTCACTCTCGTCACGGACGGGATCGAGAAGATCAACGAGACAGGCCTGGTCACCCGAACCGGAAAGCAGATCGACGTGGATGTCATCGCTTATGCCACCGGGTTCCGCGCGACAGAATACCTATTCCCCATGACGATCACCGGACGCGGCGGCGTGACGATCGAGGATTTCTGGGCTGAGGGCGGCGCCCGCGCCTATCGCGGCTGCATGATCCCGAACTTCCCCAACCTTTGGTGTATTTACGGGCCGAACACGAATGGCGCTCTGCTACCGGCCACCTTCCACGAACTCGTCACGATCTACGCCTTGCAATGCATCGAGAAGCTGATCCTGGAAGACAAGGCATCAATCGAAGTGCGGGGCGAGCCCTATTGGGATTACAACCGGCTGATTGACCGTGAAAACGCGATGCGGGTGTGGAGCGACCCCAGGGTGCCGGGCTACTACTGGTCGAAGCACGGCCGATCCGCGACGATGAACCCCTTGAGCGGGCCTGACATGTGGAACCTGCTGCGAGTTCCCGACTTTTCGGATCTGGACATCCGCTAGCCAGCAGACCGCGGGTCGCGCCATAGCCGGCGCCTCCCGCAGTCGCACTGCACACGCCGTTCAGATTTCGATTCCGATCTTGCCGAAGTGTGAGCCTGTTTCCTGATACCGGAACGCATCGGCCAGCGCCTCCAGCGCAAAGCTGCGATCCAATACGGGCCGCAGACCGTTCGCCTCGATCGCCCGGATCATGTCTTCCTGATGGCGCCTGGCGCCGACTGTCAAGCCACACAGCCGTATCTGCTTCATCATGACCTTGACCATGGGGGACGGCATTCCTGCCGGTGTCGGCTTCTCGTCCCGGCTCGCAAGCACGCCGATCATCGCAATGTGGCCGCCGTGCCTGCACGCCTCCACGGATTGCGCCAGGCTGCCCGAACCGCCGATTTCCACGACATGATCCACACCGCGCCCATCGGTCAGTTCCTTGGCCATCTGCCCCCATTCGGGGAACTTGCGATAGTTGATGATATGGTCCGCACCCATTTCCTGCAGGCGCTTCAGCTTGTCGTCTGAGGAAGATGTTGAAATAACGGTTGCTCCGGCCAACTTCGCGAACTGCAATGCAAAGATCGACACGCCGCCCGTGCCCATCGTCAACACAGTGTCGCCAGGCTTGAGACCACCATTGACCATCAGGGCTCGCCACGCGGTCAGCCCGGCGCACGTCAGGGTAGCTGCCTCCATGTGGGAATAGCCCTTGGGGGCGTGGCTGAACCCGTCTGCGCTTGCGGTAACAAACTCGCTCGCGAAACCGTCAATTCCACGATCGCCGGGCACTTCACTGATCGCATAGCTGTCGGGCTCTCCATCTTTCCATCGCGGAAAAAAGGTCGAGATCACCGAATCCCCGGCCGCGAAGCGATCCACGCCCTCGCCCACTTCGACCACCTCTCCGGCGCCATCCGACATGGGTATGCGGCCATCCTTGGTCGGGACACCACCCTTGACCACGATATAGTCGTGATAGTTCAGACTACTCGCCCGAACCCGCACCATTATCTCGCCTGGTCCCGGTGCGCGCGGCTCCGCTTCGACGAGGTGAAGCCGATCGAGACCGCCCGGGCTTGAAAGTTGGATCGTTCGCATGCTGCCTCCTGCTGTGTTCAATGGATTATTGCCCCCGCCCGGTATCGCAAAATCAGGCGGGTGCTTTCAGTCCGGCTGCGATTGCCCGCTCGAGATCGTCGGGCGTGTCGACATCGAAGGCCAGCCCCCTTCGATCGACCCGGACGAAGTCACCCGCCTGTTTGCCATGCCGTTCGAGACTGCCGCGGCCAAAAGCGAAGACGAAGCCACCGCACGATCCGGGGAGTGCGAGGGCATTCGTGCCCGCGCCATGCCTGTCCGGTGCAATGGCGACGCGCTTCACGTGCGTCATCGCCTCGATATCGTCAGCGCACAGAAACGGCAAATCGCCGTGAATGACCAGCACAGGCACCCCGCCAAGATCGCTTCTGCTGGCCGCAAGCTCGACATTCAAGCCGCGTCCCTGATCTTCGCACCAGGCCAACGCCGGATCGCCGGGCGGCTCGGGCGAAAGGATCACAATGCGCGAGATCGATGGTGCGGACCGAAGACAGGCGATCACATGCGCAGCCATCGCATCACTCAACTCGGCCCGCGCGGCAATGGACAGCCGGGGCGCCAGCCGTGACTTGCGGTCGCCACCCTGTTTCAAAGGAAGAATCGCGGTCCAGCTCACTTGCCCGCAACACCTCTGGCCAATGTCAGCGCAGCTTCGGCCACCCGCGCGCGATCCTCCGTCGTACGCATCAGCGTCGGGGTGCGCATGCTCGGTAGCGAGGCAAGAAGGTCGTCGCCGCTGTCCACCAGCAGGGCATCAATCAACCCAGCGTAGTGCGCAGCAATACTCTCGTTGTTTACAGGCACACCCAACCCGGCCATCAGCTTCGATGTCGGCCCCTTGACGGCCTGGCCGCCGATGATGGGCGATACGGAGACGACTGGGCCAGTTCCATCGATCAGCGCCTGCCGGATGCCCGGCACAGCAAGGATCGGATCGATGCTGAGATAGGGGTTGGAGGGCGCGATGAGGATAACATCTGCTCGCCCGATTGCTTCGATTACGCCAGGCCCCGGCAATGCCCGTGCTGCTCCCTGAAATTCAATCCGCGACACGTCGGGCTCACAGCGTCGTTCGACGAAATAGCGCTGAAACTCCAGCTTTCCTTCTTCGGTGTGCAGCCACGTAGCGACGGGATCATCGCTCATCGGCAGAAGCGCAACATCGACGCCCCATCGCCGCGCGAATTCGGCGGTAATCGCGCTCAGCGTATCGCCCTGCGCCAACCGCATGGTTCGCAGCACGTGCAGCGCAAGGTCCATGTCGCCCATCTGGAACCAGTCCTCGCCGCCCAGTTCGCGCAGCGCTTCCATGAACGCCCAGCTTTCGCCCTCGCGTCCCCACCCTTGCTCCCGATTTGCCTTGCCCGACAGGGTATAGAGAAGCGTATCGATGTCAGGCGAGACATGCAGGCCCAGGTGGCGGAAATCATCGGCGGTATTGACGATAGCGGTAAGGTCGGGCGCGGGCAGGATTTGCTGCAGACCCAGAACAAGCTTGGCGCCTCCCACGCCGCCTGTAAGCGCGACAACTTTCACCGGAACAGATCCTCGGCGACCGGCCGGACCAGATCGGCTGCCGGACGCGCGATGTCCTTCATCGAATAACCGCGCACGAGCACCGCCGGGATGCCCTCGGCACCCTCACCCGTACATAGGCTGGCAGCCGTCGCGACAATGTCGGCCAAGGCGACCTGCGTGACTTCCAGAGCGCGTCCGTCGCGGTCCATTTCCCCGCGCCGGTCGATCAGCGAAGGCAGTCCGGCCGCACCGATCCCCACGCTGACGACACCGAGCCGCCAGGGGCGTCCGAAGCTGTCCGATATCACCACGGCAGGGCGCACCCCGTCTTGTTCCAGAGCTTCGGCAATGCGCTGCGCCGAAGCGTCGGGATCGACAGGCAGCAAAAGCACGCGCTCACGAGCATTTCCCCCCAGGTTGGAACGGTCGATCCCTGCATTCGCCATTACCAGCCCCAGCCTGTGGCGCGTGATCAGTACATTGGGAACCGCACGAACGATCTCGCTGGACTCGCGAAGGACCAATTCCACAAGCCGCGGATCCTTGCGCACCAGCGCGGCAAGTTTCAGCGCAGCGCTACCCGGCTCGATTTCGGCCATATCGACGAACCGACCTTCGGACTTCGACACGATTTTCTGGGTAACCACAATGATGTCGTCAGCCTTGAGCGAAACGCCCATCTGTACGAGCGACCCGGTCAGGACTGCCCCCAGATCGTCACCCGGAACGATTTCACCAATTCCCGAAAGGGGAATGATCTGTAACATATTCGAGATGCAGCTCCACGGATCGGATCTTCCGGGAAACTGGGCAAGATCACATGGCGCGTCAACTCCAACTGCACGCTGCCGGGCGCTCAAACTGGTAAAATGAGGCATCGGCATCGAAAGCCCCCTAGACGTCGAGGGCCCAGACCCTAAGCTTGTATTGGGAGAATCACATGCCACGTTATTTATTGATCGCACTCAATGGCCCCACCACGGGCGAAGGTGACGAAGCCGAATACAACCGCTGGTACAATCAGGAACACAAGCCAGACCTTGAAAGCGTTGACGGAACGGTCTCCGTCCGCAGGTTCAAGACCGTCTGGCAGAACCGGATCGACAAGCCCTATATCAGCGTGACCGAAATCGAGGCTGACAGCCCCGAGCAGATCATGGCCGAAATGGGCAAGAAAGCCGCACAGTTTTCCGACAAGATCGACCGGACGACATCCATTGCCTTGCTCGGGGTAGAGCTCGACACGTCGATCGAGTGAGAGGGCCCTCCCCGGTCACCGAAGTAGCGCAGCGCCGGGCTGCGTAGATCCTGACGGTTCGTCAAAGGGCTTCGACGATCATCGCATTGGCAATGCCGCCCGCCTCGCACATCGTCTGCAGACCATATCGCTTGCCGTGACGCCGTAGCGCGTGAACCAGCGTCGCCATCAGTTTCGTTCCCGATGAGCCGAGAGGGTGACCCAGAGCGATAGAGCCACCATGCACGTTGAGGCGCTCTGCATCTCCCCCCAAAACCTCCAGCCAGGCCAGAGGCACCGGCGCAAAGGCCTCATTCACTTCATAAAGGTCGATATCGCCTATCGCCATTCCCGCGCGTTCCAGCAATTTCTGTGTCGCGGCGATGGGTTCTTCCAGCATGATTACGGGATCGCCCCCAGTCACCGTCATGGCATGGATACGCGCCAATGGAACGAGGCCGTGCGCCTTGAGCGCGCGTTCGCTGACAACAAGAACCGCCGAGGCGCCGTCGCATATCTGGCTGGCATTGCCGGCCGTGATCACGCCGCCCTCTGTCAGCGTTTTGAGGGCGCCGAGCTTCTCCAGCGAGGAATCGGCACGCACGCCCTCGTCCACCGAATGCTGAAGTGTCCCATCCGGCGTTTCGACGGTAATCGGTACGATTTCTTCATCGAACGCGCCAAGAGCAATCGCTTTTGCCGCAAGTTCGTGGCTGTGCAGCGCAAAGCGGTCCAACGTCTCGCGCGAGTAGCCGTATTTGCGCGCCATCATCTCGGCGCCCTCGAACTGGCTGAACCCCTCGACGCCAAATCGCTTTCGGATTCGGTCGCTTATCGGCCCTGTCCCGACGCCTTGCTGATTGGACAGCATCGGCACGCGCGACATGCTTTCCGCGCCAGCCGCGATCACCACATCCTGCGTGCCGGACATCACCGCCTGCGCCGCGAATTGCACCGCTTGTTGCGAACTGCCGCACTGGCGGTCGACGGTCACGGCCGGCACCGTTTCGGGCAAGGTCGAGGCAAGCACGGCATTGCGAGCAAAAGCGAAGGACTGTTCACCAACTTGCGTGACGCAGCCCAGCACCACATCCTCAACCGAAGTCGGATCGATCCCCGTGCGCGCAACCAGCGCGGACAGGACATCGCCTGCCAGATCGGCCGGATGCACATGGGAAAGTGCGCCGTTGCGACGACCGCCCGCACTGCGCACGGCATCGACGATATAGGCTTCGGCCATTAGGTCATTCCTTCCAACTACGGCGATTACTTCGGCGCCATCCGTATGGCGCCGTCGAGCCGGATTGTTTCCCCGTTCAGCATGGGGTTGGCGATAATGCTTTCAACAAGTTGCGCATATTCATCCGGCTGCCCAAGGCGGCTGGGAAACGGCACCTGCTTACCCAGCGAATCCAAGGCTTCCTGGGGGAGCGCAGCCAACAGCGGCGTCCAGAAGATGCCCGGCGCAATAGTCATGACTCGAATGCCATAACGCGCGAATTCCCGGGCGATCGGCAGGGTCATGCCGACGATCCCGCCTTTCGACGCTGCATAGGCGGCCTGACCGATCTGACCGTCGAAGGCGGCGACGCTGGCGGTATTGACGATCACCCCGCGCTCCTCACCGACCGGATCTGCGCGATGCAGCCGTTCGGCGAATTTGGAAATGACGTTGAAGGTTCCGAGCAGGTTCACCGAGACAACCCGCGAAAAATCACCCAGCGGCAGTGCCTTGCCTTCGCGGTCGATGACTTTCTCCGGCGAGCCGATGCCCGCGCAATTGACGAGGATCCGCGCTACGCCGTGCTGCCGTTCCGCGGCTTCCACCGCCGCGCGCACCTGATCCTCTTCGGCGACATTGACCTTAATAAAGCCACCGCCGATATCCTTTGCGTGGGCGGCGCCCAACTCTTCGTTCAGGTCGAAGATCGTGACCTTCGCCCCGGCCCTGGCCAAAAGCGCGGCCGACGCCCCGCCGAGGCCGGACGCACCGCCTGTCACAATCGCAGCTGAACCTGCAATCTGCATGAAAATCTCCGTTACTGGATGATGGGCCGCTTGGCCTTGGGCTATTGAATCACCAGTCCGCCATCAACGGCCAACAAGGCGCCCGTGATGAAGCTGGCCTCGTCGCTCGCCAGAAACGCGATAGCCCGGGCGACTTCCTCATTCCTGCCATAGCGCTGCATCGGGTTGAGCGAGGCGAAATAGGCCCGGCGCGCCGCATCATCGGCATCGGGAATCGCTTGCCGCTCGATGGAGCGCATCATCTCATTGTCGATCGGCGCCGGGGCCACCGCATTGACGCGGATCTTCGCGGGCGCAAGCTCAATGGCCGCAACCTTGACCAGGCCTGAAATCGCATGCTTGCTGGTGGTGTAGGACGCAAGGCCCGGCACGCCGACCGTGCTGGCGACCGAACCGGTCGCGACGATTGCGCCGCCGTCACTCATGGCGAGCGCGGCATGTTTGATGCTGTTGAACGTGCCGACAACATTGGTCATCTGCACAACGGTGAATTCGTCACTGGTCAAGCTGGTGAGTGGCTTCACGTCGCCCTCCACACCCGCATTGGCAACAAGAATATCCAGGCGACCGAATTCTTCGACCGCCCGTGCCGTGACCATCTTGGTATCGCTTTCCAGTCCGACATCGGCGCGCATGCACAGCAGCGAATCGCCGGCTCCGAGCCGGTCTGCCAAGGCATCGAGCTTGCTCTGGTTGCGCCCGGTGACCAAGACCTTGCAACCGCGCGAAAGCAGGATTTCGGCCACAGCACCGCCGATACCCCCGGTCCCGCCGGTCACTATCGCAACCTTGCCTTTCATAGCGATCCTTTCCCATTTCTTGTTTGACTAGAAACATGACATTGATATCACGTTTGCAAGTGAGTGCAACAGCAACTCGTTGCGATTCGAGAGGAGCGGAGGCAATGCGCGACAGTGATCGCCCGGCCAAACCGGTCGCGCCAACCCGCCGGGGCGCGCTGACCCGGGCAAAGTTGATCGAAGCTGGCCGAAAGGCATTTTCCGCCTACGGCTACGAAATAGCGCGCATCGCGGACGTCGCCCGCCTGGCAGGTGTCAGCCATGGCAATTTCTATCGCCATTTCACGGACAAGGACGATCTGCTCCATGCCGTTCTGGCAGAACTCCATCAGGACCTGCACCACCCGGTCAGCCGGCGTAAAGCCTCGAGGGCTGGCGGAATTCTCGGCGAGTTGATCGATTACAACACCAGCTTTTTCCATACTTATGCCGAGCATCGCGACATGCTGCGCGTGGCACGCGAGGCCGCCGCAAGACCGCGGCCAAGCGTCTTTCTCGACATTTGGCTGGAGATGCGCCGCCCCTTCATCGAGCGCAACCGGCGCTGGATGGAGAAGTTGCAGGCCAAGGGGCTCGTCGACACTTCGATCGACAGCGCCCTGATGGCGGAATCCCTTGGCTCCATGATCGAACAGCTTGCCTATGTGCATGTCGGGCTTCCCAGGGAAAGACCTTCGGACGAGCGCCTGGACGAGCTGGGCGAGATCTGCGGCATCATCTCGTTTCGCAGCATTTTCGCAAATGCCACGGCCGAGCTGGGCGAAGAGCACGTAAGATGACGCAGGCCCGCGATATCGATCTACTCGACATTGGACATTATACCGCGAATGCGGACCATGAGATATTCCGTCGGCTTCGCGACGATGATCCGGTCCATTTCAATCCGGGCCCTGACGGCGTCGGCTTTTATGCCCTGACTCGCTACGATCATGTGTCAGCCATCGGACGCGATCACCTCCATTTCATCAACGGCAAAGGCACGCAGATCCGCGACAAGCGCGCCGAGGGCCATGGCGCACCAAGCGTGCATAATGCCGACCAGCCGGTCCACAGCAGATTGCGCGCGCCAGGTCTGGGCGCATTCCGGATGTCGCTTCTCAAGCATCGCGAAGGACGCATCCGCGAAGTGGTCCGCGAGTTGATCGACGCCGTACCGCAGAACGAACCGTTCGATTTCGTCGAAAAGATCGCCGTTGCAGTTCCGATGATCGTCTTCGCCGAGGTCCTGGGCGTGCCACATGAGCGGCAGCACGACCTGCTGCACTGGGCCAACACGATGAGCGACGTTTCGGCGGCCGACGAGGTTCAAGCCGATGCGCGCCGGCACCTATTCGAGTATTTCCGCGAACTGGCTGCCGAGAAACGCGCCCATCCCGGCGACGACATCGCCAGCGCACTGGTGACCGCAGCGCCCGGAGGCGAGCCGCTGACGGACGAGGAACTGGATGCCTATTTCATGGTGCTCACGGTCGCGGGCAACGAAACCACCCGCTTCCTGCTGACCGGCGGGATGGAAGCGCTGCTGACGCGGCCCGATGAAATGGCCAAACTGCGCAGCAATCCGGCGCTGATCCCCCTTGCGATCGAGGAAATGGCCCGATGGGTTTCGCCGGTGCTGCAGATGCGGCGTACAGCGACTGTCGATACCGATCTGTTCGGCACGCCGATCAAGGCAGGCACCAAGGTCGTGATCTATTTCGCATCGGCCAATCGCGATGAGCGCGCGTTCGAGAATGCCGACGAGTTCCATGTCGACCGCAAGAACAACCCCCATGTCGGCTTTGGCGTCGGCGCGCATTTCTGCATGGGCGCCCACCTCGCCCGGCTGGAGGCGAAGATATTCCTGGAGGAATTCCTGAAAAACGTCCGCCATGCTGAAGTCGCCCGTCCGGCGCAGCGGGCTGCCTCGAACTGGTTTACCGGGTACGACAATCTCCTGCTGCGGTGGTCGCGATGAACGCCGGAGAAAGGAAGCAGCGCATCCTCGTCACGGGTGCGGCCAGCGGCATCGGCGCCAGTCTCTGCGACCGCTTGCGGTCACAAGGCAATACGGTCGTTCCGCTCGACCTGAAACCGGTTGCTGGCGGGCAGGCATGCGACCTTGCCGACAGCGCCGCCATCGATGCGGCCATCGCGAGCATCGGCGGTGGCCTTGACGGCATCGCCCATGTCGCGGGCATTCCCGGAACGGCTCCTGCCGACAAGGTCGCGGCGGTCAATATCGCTGCGCCGCGCAGATTGACCGCAGGCCTGCTCGACCGGCTCGAAACGGGCGCGTCGATCGTCATCGTCTCCAGCATCACCGCCCATCGCTGTACCTGGCCGCAGGAGGAGCTAAACGACATCCTGACAGGCGATGACGACGCCATTGTTGCAAGGCTGGCCAGTCTTGCCGGTCCTGATGCCTATGCGGCCTCAAAAAAACTCGCCAATGAGTGGGGGGCGGCGCTTTCGGCGCAGCTGCTGCCACGCGGCGTGCGCGTCAATGTCGTCAGTCCCGGCCCGGTGGAAACACCGATCCTCAAGGACTTCGAACAATCGATGGGGCATGATCGTATCCAGGCAGCAGCCGACATAGCCGGGCGCCATGGCACCGCCGATGAAGTCGCGGCGCTGGTTGCATTCCTGCTTTCTCGCGATGCCTCCTGGGTGAACGGCGTAAACATCGCCTGCGATGGCGGATTTTCCAATGCCCGGAATGCTGTGGCGAAGCCCTGTGCGCCGGCAACCGATCAGGAGCGCGCCACGTGCAATTGATACTTGTGCGCCACGGGCTGCCTGAAAATGCGCATACCCGCGATGCGGCCGATCCCCCACTTTCGCAAGCCGGTCGCCTGCAGGCCGCGCAAACTTGCGAGCGCCTCTCCCGCGAGCCGATCGATGCGATCTATGACAGCACCCTGCGACGCGCGGTGGAAAGCGGCGAGCCGCTGGCAACGAAGCTCGGGCTGACCATTACCCGCATCGCCGAAGTGGGCGAAGTCGACAATGGCGAGGACCTGTATATCTCGCCAGAGGCCATCAAGGCGGCGGGCGACTGGGACGTCTTCCTGCGCGATCCGATCGGCTATTACGGTCATGACGAAACCGAGTTCCGCGAGCGGGTGCTTAGCGGATTCAGCACCATCATCGGTGCCAATGCGGGAAAGAGGGTGGCTATCTTCACCCATGGATTTCCGATCAACATCCTTCTTTCCCACGCCCTCGGCCTGACGGGACTTGCCAATTTCGTGCCCCGCAACGGCAGCATTACCCGCTTCATGGGCAAGAGCCTCGACGCGCTGCAGGTGCTGAGCGTCAACGAGACCAGCCATTTCAGCAAAGAGGTGGTGCGATGACAGACCATCCCGACAAAAGTGTTGCGAATGGCGGCCATCCGGGGGCCATTGCTGCCATTGATCCCGATCACACCGCCGTCATCGCGCAGGACGGATCGCGCCTGTCCTATCGCGAACTGGACACACGCTCGCTGGCCCTGGCGCAAAAGCTCCACCAGAGCGGGATCGTACGCGGCGACGCGGTCGCCCTGTTGATCGGCAACAGGATCGATTTCTTCGTGGCCGCCTGGGCGGCACAGCGCTCCGGCCTCTATTTCATTCCCATCGCCACGCGTCTCACGCCGACCGAGCTGGCATATATCTTCGACGACAGCGGTGCGCGCGCGCTGATCCTTGATCCCGCATTGGTTGAACCGGCAGCCGCCGCGCTGGCAGCCACAGTCAATGCGAAGCCGTTGGTGCTGACACTCGACCCCGTGGACGGGTATGAGGCAGTCCCGCAGGAAATCGACGCGGACCTGCCCCTCCCCGAACCGATCGAGGGCGGCGACATGCTCTATACCTCGGGCACGACCGGACGCCCCAAGGCGGTGCGCCGCGCGCTGGAATACGCTGCGCTCGGATCGGACATGCGCCGTACGCTGCGCGATGCGGATCTTTACGGCATGGACGCCGACACGGTGTTCCTGACGCCTGCACCGCTTTATCATGCTGCTCCGCTGCGGTTTTCGCTCAACCGGCATCGCACCGGCGGCATGGTCGTGGTGATGAACAAGTTCGACCCCGAACAGGCGCTCGCTCTGATCGAACGGGAAAGGGTGACGCACAGCCAATGGGTACCCACGATGTTCGCGCGCCTGCTCGAACTGCCCGAAGATGCGCGTACCCGCTATGACCTTTCCAGCCATCGCGTCGCAATCCACGCGGGCGCTCCCTGCCCTCCCGATATCAAGCGGGCGATGATCGATTGGTGGGGGCCGATCCTCTATGAGTATTATTCGGGCACCGAAGGCGTCGGCTTCACCCACAGCACCAGCGCTGAATGGCTGGAGCGGCCGGGAACGGTGGGTAAGGCCTATGGCTCGACCATCCACATCGTCGGCGAAGACGGCAAGGAACTGCCCGTGGGCGAAACCGGGACCGTCTATTTCGAAGGGCGTGCGGGCCTCGTCTACCACAACGCGCCCGAAAAGACGCGTGAGGCCCATCATCCCAAAGGCTGGGCGACGTTCGGCGACATCGGCCATGTCGATGAAGACGGCTTCCTGTTCCTGTCCGACCGGCGTTCCTTCACCATCGTTTCGGGGGGCGTGAACATCTATCCCGCCGAAATCGAGGCCGCGCTCGCCGTGCACCCCGCGGTGTTCGACGCTGCGGCGTTCGGCGTGCCAGACCCGACATTCGGCGAGACCGTGCAGGCGGTGGTTCAATTGCATGAAGGGGAAGGCAGTGAGGCACTGGCGAGAGAAATCCTGGCCTTCTTGCGCGAACGTATCGCCGCTTTCAAGTTGCCCAAGTTCATCGCGTTCCGCAGCGATCTGCCGCGTACGGAGACGGGCAAGCTGCAAAAGCACAAGATCAGGGACGACTATGCCGATCCTGTGAATCGCGGTTTCGACATGCGGCGCGCGGGCGTGAGGACATGAGCCGTTTTCAGGTCGACACCCACCTGGTTGCCGGCGCGATGCAGGCAAGCGCACGCGCGCCGACGATCATGCCGAGCCCGATCGACCTGTCTCCCCTGACATCCATCCGCCTTGCAGACGAAGCACTGGCGGACAGGGCGGTAGAGGCCGGTATCGCGGCGCTTCCCGCCGCGGAAGGGACCACCCTCCCCCAGCGGGCCAAGGCGCTGCGGGCTCTGGCCGATGCCCTCGATGCCCGCGGCGACGAACTGGCCGAACTGGCCGCGCGCGAAATCGGCTGCCCGATCGCGCAAGCAAAGGCACTGCAGGTCGGCAGCGCGAGCGGACTGCTGCGCGCCATCGCCAATCTCACAGAAACGCACGAATTCGAAGAAGAGCGCAAGGCCGCGCGCGGCGGACGGGTCATTGTGCGCAAGGTTCCGGTGGGCCTGGCCGTGGGCATTGTACCTTGGAACGTGCCGTTGTTTCTCGCCTGCGAAAAGTTGGCCTCGGCGATTGCAGCCGGCTGCCCGATAATCCTCAAGCCTTCGCCCGAAAATGCACGAACGATGCAGATTTTCGCGGAGGAAGCTATGGCCCTCGATCTGCCCAGCGGGATGATCGCGGTCATCACGGCCGACCGCGATATCGGCAGACGCCTTGTCTCCGACCCGCGTATTGCGAAGGTCAGCTTCACCGGCAGCACAGCCGCCGGTCGCGCGGTAGCACAGGCTGCCGCAAGCCGCTTCGCGCGCTGCACGCTGGAACTGGGAGGCAAGTCTGCGGCAATCCTGCTCGATGACTTCCGGGTGGAAGACCACGCGCACGAACTGTTCCTTGCGATGGTTCAGAACAATGGCCAAGTGTGCGGCGCGCAATCGAGAGTGCTGGTGCCGCGCGCCAACGCTGGCGCAATCCGGGACGGATTGGCCGCTCTGTTCGACGGATTACAGGTTGGCGACCCGCTCGACCCGGCGACCCAGATCGGTCCTCTCGCGACGCGCGTTCAGGGCGACAAGGTCAAGACGATGTACGCGCAGGCCCTCTCAAGCGGTGCGCGCAGGATCGGCGGTGCATACGGCACTGGCAGCGCGTGTCTCGTCGATCCGGCACTGCTGCTGACCGAACCGGGTTCCGCAATCGCACGCGAAGAAGTGTTCGGACCGCTGACTGCGCTGATCGAATATGACGATGTCGATCATGCGGTCGCGCTGGCCAACGCCAGCGACTACGGCCTCTCCGGATCGGTATGGTCCTGCGACATCGAAAGGTCGGTTGCCGTGGCGCGCAGGCTGCGGACCGGAACCGTCGGCATCAATTCGAAGCGGATCCTGGATTTCGGAGCACCGTTCGGCGGATTTCGCGCATCGGGCATCGGCCGCGAACTGGGCCCCGAAGGCATCGACAGCTATCTCGAAACCAGCGCGATCCTCGTGCCAGACGATGTCGGCACCTAGTCCAGAATGAACTGGTAGCGCGGCGAAACCACGAATGTTGAATGCCTGGGGGAATGACACGGAGATGACGGAGAGAAGGTTTTCAGCCCTATCCGCTATTTCGAAAACGGAAGTGCCGCGAACCTGTGATGTCGAGGTGCCGGTGAAGCTCTCATCCCTATCTCGAAAAGGGGAAACGCGAATGTGGTCCCCCAGACAAGGAAAGTAGAAATCGCAATGCGGCCAAGATTGAGCGGGAAAACGGCATTGGTGACGGGCGCGGCATCGGGTCTGGGTGCCGCCATCGCGGCGCGTTTCGCGCAAGAAGGCGCCCGTGTCGTGGTAAGCGATATCGACGACGTCGGGGCACGCGAACAGGCAGGCCGGATCGGGGGGGATGCGATCTCCGTTAAACTCGACGTCACCGATCCCGACAGCTGGACCGCGGCCATTGCACATATCGAAACAAAGCTCGGAGAACTTGGCGTTCTGGTAAACAATGCGGGAATCTGCCTACCAGGCTCGGTCGAGGAAACGAGCTTCGACGACTGGCGCCGCACCCATGCGGTCGATCTCGACAGTGTGTTTCTGGGAACAAAGGCGGCCCTGCCGCTGATGGCACAGACCGCGAAACGCAGTGGCGGCGCGATTATCAACATCTCGTCGATTTCGGCCATGGTGGCTGCGGGCAACATGGCGGCCTACAACTCGGCCAAGGCGGCGGTGCGCCACTTGTCCAAGTCGATCGCATTGCATTGTGCGAAGCAAGGCTATGCCATCACCTGCAATTCGCTTCACCCCACCTTTGTCGATACGCCATTGCTGGATGGATTTTCAGGCGGGCGATCTCGCGAGGAAACGCTGGCAAAGCTGGCTCGGCAGATACCCATGGGGCGTGTCGGCGTCCCGGACGATGTTGCCTTCGCCGCCGTCTATCTGGCTTCCGACGAAGCCGCTTTCGTGACCGGTGCGGAACTGGCCATCGATGGCGGCCTGTCGGCGATGTAGTCGAGAAACAAGAAAAGCAGAGAGGATCTTATCCGTGATCGATACCGAACCGTATCTGGCGGCGATGCTGGAAGCCCGCAAGAAGAGGCGCTCCGAACCCCCGTATATTCCTCAGGAAGACGACGCCATCCAGGGATTGCTGGAAGCCTTCTTCACGGAAAAGGTCCAAGGAGCCCGAATCAGCGGTATCGGGCGCATCGGAGGTGGTGCGTCGAAGGAGCAGTTTGCCTTTACCCTCACACCTCCCGGCGGCGAACCTGCGCGCTACTTGCTGCGCATGGACCCGATGGAGGCGATCACAGAGACGAGCCGGGAGCGCGAATTCGAGATTCTGAGCGCCTTCGAAGGGATCGTTCCCGTGCCGCGCCCGGTCTGGATGGACCCGGACGCGACCACTTTCCCGCGCCCCGCCATGATCATGGAACTGGTCCGCGGCACGACCAAGCCGAGTTCTCTGGGCTTGACCGTGACCGGCCTTGGCACTGTCTTGGGAGAGCGGCTGCGCAAGCTCATCCGCCCGCAATACCTGGACATCCTGGCGAAGGTTCACAATTTCGACTGGAGGAGCGCAGATCTTCCTTCATTCGCGGCCCCCACAGACGATCCGAAGCAGGCCACCCGATGGCTGATCAACTTCTGGAACGAACTGCTGGAACAAGACGTAGTGGCACATGAGCCGGTCATGCGGCTGGCAACCCAATATCTTCAGCAAAACATTCCCGATTGCGAAGAACTTGCTCTGGTCCACGGCGATTTCCGCACGGGCAACTACCTGTTCGACGAGGAAAGCGGTGAAGTCACTGCGCTTCTCGACTGGGAGATGTGCTACATCGGCGATCCCCATGCCGACTACGCATGGCTGCTCGCCCCCGTCTTCGGCACGAAGATCGACGGCGTGTTTCGTGCAAGCGACATCTTCGAGGGCGAAGAGGATTTCATCCGCTCCTACGAAGAGGTCAGCGGAAGGCAGGTGGACCGCAAGAAGCTCCACTATTTCAAGATCTTCAACTACTGGAAGAGTTACATCCTCGTATCCGTTCTGGGCATGCGGGCGGCCAAGGAACAGCATAACCACCAGGACGTGCTGCTGACTTTCCTCGCTGGGACCGGACCGATGCACCTGGCCGAACTCACCAGCCTTCTTTCGATGGGAGAACCGCAATGACCCCCTCAGTCCCCGACCGACTCGCCAGCGCCGTGCGCGCCCTCAGCTATGTGGTCATGCCGGCCCTTCCGAAAGAAGCGAGCCTGGCCCGCGAGCAGGTTGAACTCGTGATCGGACACTTGCAGATCACGCTGGCCCAGTATGATCAGACACCCGGGTTCGAAAGGCAGGAAGCGGAAGACTTTCGCGATCTGGCCGCAACCGTCGTATCGCTGGCCAAAGGTGGAAGCTCCACTACCGCCACCGTGGATGCACTGCAAAAGGCGCTCGATGCCAGCATTGACCTGGCAGCCCTCGAACAGACTGCCGTCATACAGAAGGCGCTCGACGATGTGCTGATCGCGCTGGAAGCGGACGGGACCTGCGAAGCTCAGTCTGCGGTCAGGACAAGAGTTCTGGAAGTTGCAGCCCATCGCGCCGATGTCGACCGGCGTTGGTTCTCCCTGATGGGATTCGACCCGGAGATCGTCGAAAAGATGTCAGCGCAGGCTGCAACGGCAAGCTGAAGCGACTGCCTGCGGCTTGCTGAACCCCCTTCGCTGACATTGGATTGCA
Source organism: Novosphingobium pentaromativorans US6-1 (assembly GCF_000767465.1). Lineage (NCBI taxonomy): Bacteria > Pseudomonadati > Pseudomonadota > Alphaproteobacteria > Sphingomonadales > Sphingomonadaceae > Novosphingobium > Novosphingobium pentaromativorans. The sequence goes on along the minus strand of NZ_CP009291.1, from coordinate 3,638,542 downwards.
TTGCGTGTCGGCAGCCGAAGCAAACCGGTCTGCCGACACGCGAAAATGATTAATACTTCACACCCAGTTTCACACCGAACCGGCGCGGTTCGCTATAGACGTCGTACGCGCCATAAGTGCCGGCGAGGCTGACGATCTTGAAGCGCTTGTTACCGACGTTCTCAATAAATCCGCCAATTGAAACGCGGTCTCCCGGCAGATGCAGTGTGGCCAGCACCGATCCGGTGACATACCCGTCCTGGTAATAGAGCGAGCGCCCGGTGGCAGGATCGAACGCCTCCGACTGGGGGGCATAAGCACTGGTATAGCTGACCGATCCGGACAGATCGAGTGACGAGCGACCGATGTCGATGGTCTTGAGGACAGAAGCGTTGAACGTCCAGTCCGGTGCACGGGCGATCCTTCGGCCGCTCAGATCCTGAGTTGCCGATGTATCGATGATGCCGTTGACCGGGATATTCACCGAAGCGTCGGGAAAGGACTTGTAGCGCGCGTGGGTATACGCCCCGCCGAGACGCAGTTCAAAGGACGGGTCGATGTTCCAGGTCACCGATGCTTCAGCACCATAGATTTCAGCAGATGCCGCGTTGCGGATCAGGTTCGTGATGCTCCCCGTATCCGGGTTCGCTACGATGGTGGAAACCTGGAGGTTGGCGTAGTCGTAATAATACGCCGCCGTCGAGAAATTGAACCCGTTCCGCCCCAGCTTGTAACCGACTTCGAAGGCATCGGCCTTTTCCGGCTTTACGGGCGTGGTCAGAGCAGCGGTATTGAATGCCGTGCTGTTGAAGGTACCGCTCTTGAACCCCTGCGAGAAAGAAGCATAAACATTTGATTCCGGCGTTAATTCATACCGCACAACTGCACGGAAGGTGGGGTCGGAATACCGCTTGCTCGTTGCCGGGGCAAGCGTACCCGGCCCACCCAGCGACGCAAGCCTCTGCGTGTAGCGTGCAGCGATGGTCTTCTTGTCCGTACTGTAGCGCACGCCGCCAGTGAGGAAGAGCCGCGGGACCACTTCCCAGGTCGCCTCGGCATACCCTGCAAGAGACTCAGTCTTCAGCGTCGAAATCGAACTCTGGATAAGGACGTCCATGCTCGATGCGAAAACGTCAATCCGGCCGGTGGAATTGAAATAGAATCCACCAATGCTCAGCTGCAATCCCGGACCCGGATCAATCGTCACATCGATGGCCTGGCTGAAGGTGTCGCGGCTTTGCGGCGCCGTTCCCGTCGTGAGGTCAATCTTGGTGGCATCGCTGTCCGTCACCGTGACGCCGTCGCCCCACTGCCAGTTGGTCAGGGACGTGATGACCGCCGGACCCGTTTCGAAGATCGCCTTGATGCTCGCTTCGTCATTCTTGTAATTCGCCTGGGGAATCGGATCCTGAGAATTGACGTCACGATCGACAGCCCGCAACGGGCCGACCGGAGGCAAGGGAATGCCCCGCAGATACTGATATGCGTGTATGCTGTAAGCCAAAGCACGCACGTCGTCGCGCTCGAGGTGGTTATACCCCAGCGTAAGGGTAAAATTGTTGGCCGGCTCCACCAACAGCTTCACGCGCACTTCATCGTTCTTGTAGGGCGCCGAATTCACGCCACTGGTGTCGCGAATGTAGCCGTCGTTGTGGTGCAGGTAGCCACCTACGCCCAGCGCGGCCTGCTGCCCCAGCGGCACGCTCAGATAGGCGCGGGCCCGCACGTCATCGCGGCTGCCATAGGATATATCCGCATCGGCGGCGACTGAACCGATGGTCGGATCGCGCGTGGTGATCAACATCGCGCCGGCCATTGCGTTACGACCATACAGTGTGCCTTGCGGCCCCTTGAGGATCTGCACGTTGCTGACATTGGCGAAATCGCCACCAAGGGTCAGCAACTCGGGCTGATAGAAGCCATCGACATAGATTGCCGTATTGTTTTCCTGACCGGCCCCCACCAGCGAACTGGTAATACCGCGAATGGCAGGATTGATATAAACGCCATTGCGCGAAATCCTGACGCCGGGCGACAGGCGTTCCACATCTTCCAGCCGGACCACGCCGGTACGGTCGAGCGTGTCGCCGTCTATCGCATCGACCGATATCGGCACGTCTTCGAGGCGTTCGTCACGCCGCTGAGCGGTCACGACGATTTCGCCCAAGGTGGCTACTTGCGGCTGCTTCACCTGCGATGATTGGTTCGCTTCCTGCGCGCAGGCAGGCGAGACGACCGCGGCCGTCGTGTACAGAAGCCATTTCGCCCGCGATACGAAACTCATGTCTTTCGTCATTGCTCTCTCCCTGAAACGGCTTTGAATACCGCCACCGTTGCCTCTCATTTTTCCAAATACGGTTAAATGAGTACATTGAATGCATGCAACAGTTTTCTTCGCAGCCCTGGCCAAAAGCGGGCATTTTGCCGAGAAAGCGCCGAAACCTGCAGCCGGAAATCGAACATCGCTCGGCGGGGAAATTCGCATGCACCTGCGATTTTCGAGAGGATTCGCCCCGGTTTTCGTCTATGACTGAATGAATTCATGGCAAGAACGATTCATCGAACGCCTGGATGCCCGAGGGTTTTGCCGACGGCCTCGCACGTTGATGTCGCATCTCGACTCGAAATCGAGAATCCATTGGCCCAATAGATGAAACAACTGAGGAGAGAATGATGAAGGCAGTCGTCCGGCGCAACCGGCAGTTGCATGTGGAAGACAGGCCCGATCCCGAGCCGGGCGAAGGACAGGTCATCACCCGAAACCTGAGCTGCGGAATCTGCGGGTCTGATCTGCACGCCCTGCATGGCCTCGAAGAGATGGCAGCAGTCGGCAAACCGGGTATCGAAATACCTGAAATTCAAGGGATCATTTTCGGTCACGAGTTCTGCGGTGAGATACTCGATCATGGCCCGGGAACCGAAAAGCGATTGAAGGCAGGCACCCGCATCGTGGCCCCCGGATACGTGAATACGAAGATTGGCTTTCAAACCGCGGGTTTCTCTCCGGTCGTCCCAGGCGGTTTCGCCGAACAGATGATCCTCACGGAAAAGCTGCTACTACCGGTGCCGAATGGTCTTGCAGACATGCACGCAGCCATGACCGAGCCTTTCGCGGTCGGAGAGCATGCGGTGGCCGAGTCGGATGCGGGGCCGGACACGATCAACATGGTGATAGGCTGCGGTCCGGTGGGTCTTGCCGTCATCGCCTCGCTCAGGGCACGCGGCCTCGGGCCCATCATAGCGTCGGACTACTCCCCGGCTCGCCGAGCGATTGCCGAAAAGATGGGAGCGGACATCATCATCGACCCGGCAGTCGAATCTCCGCATGACAAATGGGCCGAACTGGGCGCCAAGGGCGTTCTCCCGCGCTCTATGGAGCGACTGTTCGATGCCCCCGGCAAGCGCGCAATCGTTTTCGAATGCGTGGGCGTGCCCGGCGTGCTTCAGAGCCTGATAGCCGGCGTCCCCGGCTGGTCTCAGATCATCGTGGCAGGCGTCTGCAGCCAGACGGACAAGTTCGAGCCGCTCATGTGCATCAACAAGAAAATCGAATTCAAATTCGTATATGCCTACAACTTCGAGGAATTCAGCCAGACACTGCACAATATCGCAGAGGGCGTCATCGACGTTTCCCATTTGATCACTGACGAAGTTCCCCTTGAAGGCGTCGCCAAGGCGTTCGAGGAGCTGGCCAACCCCGAACTGCAGTGCAAGGTTGTCGTCAATCCGACGCTTTGACGAGCTGAAGCGCACCTCGCCTTTCTGAAACGACGAAGCCCCGGCGACCAACCGGTCGCCGGGGCTTTCAGATTGCTTTCAATGTATTGGCGAAACCTGTTCCGCCACTGGCCAGAAGGCCCCGCCTACTTGCTCAGCAGTTGAGCGAGGGCTTCTTTGCCTCGATCCAGGATTCGCGATTCTTGGCGCAGGTCTCGACCGCCTTTTCCCACCATTTCGCAGTCTTCGAAAAATGCCGGAGGTTCGCACTCGTCTCGTGCCGGAACTCCAACAATTCTACGCCGTCCGGGCCCGGCTTGTAAGTATAGGGAACATCGGCAGGCACGAAGAAGCTGTCGCGTGGGCCAAGATCTTCCGTACCGAGGCGCACCGATCCCGCAATGATGTAATACATGCAGTCTGAGTTATGGCTATGCAAAGGCAGGGGGAAGTCGTGCTTGAACCACACATGGGTGATCGAATAGCCCGGCATCTTCACCAGATACTTGATCTCCTGACCGTCCCGCAGTCCGGCCTCGACTGCCTTTATCTGCAGTGGGACGAGGCTTTCCGGCAGCGGCTCCACATCGAGTGCCTCGGGATGGGCTTCCAGCCCTTTCGCGTCCTTGTAACGGAAGATCTCGAACTTGCCGGTCGCGGTCGATCCGCTTTCATTCGAATTGTCGTCGTTGCTTGAAACTTTGGTAGCCATTCTTGGATCCTCTACTTTTCTGATAGCAAAGCCCGATCGCCGAGTATTTCGAATGGTCGATCAGGATTGCAGGCCGCTCCGCCGGCTTTCTCAGGCAGCCCTGCGCATGGACTCGAACCCTTCGGTCGGCAAATTATAAAGATTGATTGCATTATCGCCAAATACCTTCGCACGCTCGTCCGGCGTGAAACCCGCGGCCGATCTCTCGATGCGTTCAAGCGCATTGGGATAAGCGCAGGTCGGATGCGGAAAGTCTGTCTCGAAAAGCAAATGATCGGTGCCGAGGTGACGCGCAGCTTCCGGCAACAAGACCTGATCGTACCAGAAACAGGCGTAGATCTGCCTTCGGAAGATCTCCAGCGGGGAGAGCTCATATTCGATGCCCTGGTCCTGCATCTGATATTCCAGCGATTCCAGCATGAACGGAATCCATGTCACGCCGCTTTCGACGGAGACGATGTTCAGCTTCGGCCATTTCTCGAGGAAGCGCGACAGGATGATGTTGGAAAGCACGCGATAATTCGTGAGCGGCATCTGCGAAGAACCGAACGCCATTTTCAGGTTCGGATCGTCGGTCGGCCAGCCTCCCTGCCCGTACCAGTCGGAGTTTTCCATTCCGCCGCCGATATGGAAATTGATCGGCAGGTCGAGCGACGAACACGCCTCCCAAAGCGGATCCCAATGCGGATCGCCAAGAACGGGATAGCCCTGAATCTGCGGGTCGGAGTTCAAGTTGACCCCGCGCAGGCCCATTGCGTGGCAGCGCTCCGCTTCCTTCACGCTCGCTTCGATATCCCACCAGGGAAGCAGGATCATCGGAAAGACGCGATTGCCCGAGTCGGCCTGCATCTCGGCGCTGGCATCATTGAAGATCTGGGTTGTCACCAACCGCAATTCAGGATCGACCTTCATGGACTTCTGATTTCCGAAGCCCAGAAGATTGGGATAGGCGATCTGCGCAGAAAAGCCCGCCTCGTCCATGTAGGCGACCCGCGCCTTGACGTCGAAGGCGCCTTCATAAACATCCTGGATCGTCATCTTAACCAAGTCGAATCCGAAGGACTTCGACCCGTCCTTGCGGATGCAGCAGGACGTCATCGCCGGTCCCATGCGATACTCGCCGTCTATGTACCAGGCCAGTTCGCCATCGACCTGCTTCACCTGCGGAACCCGGTCCCTGAACTTGGGGGAAGCGCGAGAGGTCCAGAGGTCGTGGACCTCGGTGACGTGGGTATCAGCGTCGACGACATGCACGCCCTGCAGGCTTTCGGGCTTTACCAGCGCGTTCATAAGGGCATCCTCCGATCATTTTTTTGAAGATTTGTATTTCCTAAAACAGTTAGCGGAAAAGGTTATACCCCGCAAGAAGACTGACAACATAATTGGCAGGAAGCCGGCCCAAAACACCGGAATCGAGCCGATCCCACCCGGGCGCCGGTTTCGGCCGACTCATGCTTCCGCGCAGCAAGTGCCATCCCTTGGACAGCTTTTCCCACCTCCCCCTCCCATCGCCCTGAATGCGGCTTCGCAGCGGCGCATGCGGGGGGCGATTCCGCTAGCCACACATCGCCTTGCAAATGTCGGATTATCACAATAGAGGTAATGCAATTGCATTTCATGACGACGCCAATTTTGATTGTACGAGGATCCATGGATACCGAAACCTTTGCCATGCTGCGCGAAACCGTGCGCCGCTTCGTCGACGAACGATTGATTCCGAACGAGGACCGCGTCGAGGAAGAGGATGCGGTTCCCGATGAGATCATCGCGGAAATGCGCGATCTGGGGCTGTTTGGCCTGACGGTGCCCGAGCAGTATGGCGGGCTGGGCCTGACTGCCAGCGAGGAAATCCAGGTCATTTATGAGCTTGGCCGGACGAGTTTCGCCTATCGCTCGGTCATCGGCACGACCGTCGGCATTGGCAGCCAGGGCATCGTCATGGACGGCACCGAAGAGCAGAAAGCCGAATGGCTGCCCAAGCTGGCCGAGGGCATGTTCGCAAGCTTCGCCTTGACCGAACCGAACAGCGGTTCGGATGCGGCATCGATCTCGACGACCGCGATCCAGGAAGGCGACGTCTACCGCCTCAACGGCACCAAGCGCTATATCACCAATGCGCCCCGGGCGGGGATGTTCACGGTGATGGCCCGCACCAAGCCCGAGGTGAAGGGCGCGGCCGGCATCACGGCATTCATCCTGCCCGCCGACACACCGGGCATCAGCTTCGGCAAACTTGACAAGAAGATGGGCCAGAAGGGAACGATGACCTGCGACGTCATCTTCGACGACGTCATGGTTCCCGCTGCGAACATCATCGGCGGCGTGCCTGAGCGCGGTTTCAAGACCGCGATGAAAGTACTCGACCGTGGCCGAATCCACCTGTCAGCCCTTTCCAGCGGCATGTGCGAAAGACTGGTCAAGGAAAGCGTCAACTACGCCGTGGAGCGCAAGCAGTTCGGCCAGGCTATCGGAGAGTTCCAGCTGGTCCAGGGCATGATCGCCGACAGCCGCACCGATGCCTACGCGGCATGGGTCATGACCCAGGATGTCGCGCGGCGCTTCGATGCGGGCGAGAAAGTCTCCCGCGATGTGGCATCAACCAAGTATTTCGCGTCCGAAGCGCTGGGCCGCGTGGCTGACAGGGCCGTGCAGATCCACGGCGGGGCAGGCTATATGGCCGAGTACAAGGTAGAGCGTTTCTACCGTGACGTGCGCCTTATGCGGATCTACGAAGGCACCAGCCAGGTGCAGCAGACGATCATCGCCAAGGCCCTGTTGCGCGAAGCCGGATTGAAGATCTAGGGCGGAAGCGCCGAGCCGCGCGGGAAGAATTGGCCCCGGCCGAGCTGGACGAGAGCCTGTTGCAATTAAGCCGACGCGCCCCTTGTAGCGCCGGCGGGAGATTAAAAGATGAACCTCAATACGCTGGGTGTCGTAGGCGCCGGACCTATGGGCGCAGGCATTGCGCAAATCGGGCTCACAGCGGACCTGACCGTCGTACTTTTCGACGTCAATGCAGCCGCGCTGGACAAGGCGGCGAACGACATCTTCGGTCATATTGCCCGCATGGAAGAAAAGGGTAAGCTGGCCGAAGGCTTTACCGAAAAGGCCAGGAACAATCTGGTACTTGCCAAGGACCTTTCGGACCTGGCGCCTTGCGAGGTGGTCATCGAGGCTATCGTCGAGCGGCTCGACATCAAGCAGAAGGTATTTGCCGATCTTGAGGCAGTCGTCAGCCCCGATACGTTGCTGGCCACCAATACTTCGTCACTGTCAGTCGCGGCCATCGCAGCGAACTGCAGCCACAAGGAGCGGGTCTGCGGACTTCACTTCTTCAATCCCGTACCGCTCATGAAGCTGGTCGAAGTCGTCGTTGCGCCCGCAACGTCGTCCGAAATGGCGGACTTCGCGGAAAAGGTGTCCAGACAGATCGGCAAGACGCCGGTAACGGTCAAGGACGCCCCGGGCTTCCTGGTCAATCTTCAAGGGCGCGCGCTCGCGCTTGAAGGCCTGGCAATCGCGCAGGAAGGCGTTGCCGATCCCGCCACTATCGACCGCATCCTGCGAGACGGTGCCGGTTTCCGCATGGGGCCGTTCGAACTGATGGACCTGACCGGCATCGACGTGAACTTTGCCGCCTCTACTTATATTTATGAAGGCTATCAGCACGATCCCCGGTTGAAGACGACAACCCTGCACGAACTGATGTCGAACGCGGGACTCTTCGGCCGCAAGACAGGCCGCGGCTTCTTCGACTATTCCGATGGCGCGAAGGCCCCTCCCTCCCCCGCTGCGCCCGCCACACCGGTGACGGTGAAGCCGACAATCGGCGAAGGCGAAGGCTGGGAGGCGATCACCGGATTGCCGGGCTTTGCGGCCGGTGACGAGGTGACGCTGATCGCTCCGATCGGCGAAGATACGGCGACTGCCTGCGTGCGGCTGGGGCTCGATCCCAAGACCACCGTTGCGGTTGACCTGACAGCGGCGGAGATCAGACACCTCACCGTGATGAGCGCGGTCGGCGGCGGCGATGCAGCGGCGAAGGTCGCCGACTGGCTGCGCGGCCTTGGCTTCACGGTGGAGGTCATCCAGGATTCGCCCGGCTTCGTCCTGCAGCGGATCCTGGGCATGATCGCGAACCTGGGTTGCGAACTGGCGCAAATCGGAGTGTCCACTCCCCAGGACATCGACCTGGCGATGAAGCTGGCGCAAAACTATCCCAAGGGTCCGATCGAAATTGCCGACTGGCTCGGCACTGCCAAGGTCTTCACGATCATGAGCCGATTGCAGGAAATCACCGGGTCTGACCGTTATCGTCCCAGCCTGTGGCTGCGCCGCCGCGCACAGCTTAGACTGTCGGCCTATGAGCCTGCATAGCGATGTATAATCTGCTTTCCGGCCTGACCGTCGTCGAAGGTGCAGCCTTTATCGCCGGCCCCAGCTGCACTCTGCACATGGCGCAGATGGGCGCCACCGTCATCCGCTTCGACCAGATCGGCGGCGGACCGGACAGCGCACGCTGGCCGATCGGCCCCAAAGGGCAGAGCCTCTATTGGGAAGGGTTGAACAAGGGCAAGAAGAGCCTTGCCATCAACCTGTCCGATCCGGCCGGGCGCGAACTGGCGCAGCGGGTGGCAACATCGGGCGACGGACTTTTCGTCACCAATTTCCCGGTCAGCGGGTTCCTTTCCTATGAGAAGCTGTCCGCCCTGCGCGACGATCTCGTCTGCCTGCGCGTGATGGGCTGGGCCGACGGGACGCCGGCCGTCGACTATACAATAAATGCCAGCGTCGGCCTGCCTTGGCTGACCGGCCACCCCGACGATCCGCGCCCCGTCAATCACGTTCTTCCCGCATGGGACCTGCTCGCAGGCGCCTATGGCGCCTTCGCGCTGCTGGCGGCGGAGCGCGAACGGCAGGCTTCTGGCAAGGGCCGCGAAGTGCGCCTTGCCCTCTCCGATCTGGCGGCTGCCACCATGGGCAATCTTGGCAATGTCGCCGAGACGCTGTTGAGCGGGGGAGACCGTCCACGCTCCGGCAACAATCTGTTTGGGGCATTCGGGCGCGACTTCGGCACGGCGGACGGAGAGCGTGTAATGATCGTTGCGATCACCCCGCGCCAGTGGACCGGGCTCATCAAGGCACTTGGCATTGCCGGTGATATTGCCGCGCTGGAATCCGAACTGGGCGTGGATTTCGCCAGCGATGAAGGTGCGCGCTTCACCCATCGCGCGCGCGTCGATGCACTGGTAGAAGGCGCGCTGAGCAAGCTGCCGCTGTCCGCCTGCGCAGAGGTATTCGATTCAACTGGTTGTACCTGGTCGATATACCGCACGCTCTCGCAGTCGCTTGCGCAAGAGCCTCGCCTCTTCGGCGAAAATCCGATTTTCGGCGAGGTCACCCATGCAGGCGGCGACTGCTATCCCACCCCAGGTGCAGCCGCGCGCATTCCTGCGGAAGAGCGCTTTCCGGCGGCGGCCAGCCCGTCGATCGGCCAGCATAGTGACGAAATCCTCGCAACCCTGCTCGGCATGGGCAGCGGCGAAATCGGCAAGCTGCACGATGCCGGGATCATATCGGGAGCCAAGGCATGAGCAATCTCGACCTCGCCGCGCTTGAGGAATGGAAAGGCGCGGTCGGCCGCGCCGAAACCCGGAGCGAAGTGCTCGAGCACGAGAGCCTGCGCCGCTACGCGCTAGCGGTCGACGCCGACCCGGCGGTGGAAACGGTCCTGCCGCCTTTGCCCCACTGGGCCTTCTTCCTGCCGCAGCCGACCGATGCCGAGATCGGCGAGGACGGCCATCCCCGGCGCGGAGGATTCCTCCCCGCGATCACCCTTCCCCGCCGCATGTTCGCGGCCGCCGATATCGTCTTCGAAGCCCCCCTGCTACTGGGGCACAAGGCCGAAATGGTGAGCACCGTGGCAGAGGTGAACCACAAGAGCGGCCGATCGGGCGATCTGATCTTCGTCGAGGTCGATCGTGTCATCAGTCAGGATGGTGCGGTGCGCATTCGCGAGCGACAAAGCTATGTCTATCGCGAGATGGGCGATCCCGCCCCACTCCCGGTCCCCGCAGAAACTGCGCCCGATGGCGAGGTATGGCACCCAGGGCCGGTGAACCTTTTCAGATTTTCGGCGGTGACGTTCAACAGCCACCGCATTCACTATGACCTGCCTTACACCCAGGGCGAGGAAGGCTATCCAGCGCTTATCGTCCATGGCCCTTTCACGGCCGCGAAACTTGCGGGTTTCGCCGGACGACAGGGGCCACTCGCCCGCTTCAACTTCCGCGCGCAATCGCCGCTTTTCCTCGGCCAGCCGATCGTGCTGCAGGGTACGAACGACGAAGTGCGCGCAATGCGCTGCGACGGCGCGACAGCTATGACTGCAAAGGTGGAATATCGATGACCCACACCGCTACAATTGATCAGGCGACAACCGACTGGATCGCCTCGGCCAAGACCGCCGCGGAAGCCGCGCGCGCCTATGCTGCAGCAGCGCAGGCGAAAGTCGCGCAGACAATCGCGCCTGGCGGGCGGGTTGACAGCTCCGCCGCGGATGAACACCAGCGGTTGGTCCACGGATTCGCGTGGATCGCCACTACGGCAGAGGCCCTTGCGGCGGTTGCCGACTGGGCGGAACGCGGCAAGGCGCAGGGCCGCTATGGAGAGATCGAGGAACTGACCTTGCGTGTCGGTTTCGGCGAGTATCTTGCGCAGCTGATCGGCGGCGTACCCATGAGCCAGAACGAATTCGTTCGTCCGCAGGAATTGGGGATTTCGGATTCCGCTGCGGCGCTTGCCCGCGATGTCGCAGTGTCCAGCTTCCTCGAAACCGGGAACACAGCCGAAACACGGCTGGCGCTGGCCAAACTGCTACGCGATGGCCAGATTCCAGACGAAGCGCTCGACGACGAAACGATGGACATGATCCGCGACCAGTTCCGCGTCTTCACGCGCGAACGAATCGCGCCTTCGGCCCACGCCTGGCATCTCGAGGACGCGCTCATCCCCGATGAGATCGTTGAGGAAATGGCGCAGCTCGGCGTATTCGGCGTGTGCATCGAAGAGGAATTTGGCGGCCTTGGCCTCGGCAAGCTCGCAATGTGCCTTGTCTCGGAAGAACTGTCGCGCGGCTGGATCTGCGCGGGATCGCTCGGCACGCGGTCTGAAATCGCCGGCGAGCTGATCGGCGGCAACGGCACGCCCGAGCAGAAGGCGTATTGGCTGCCCAAGATCGCCAGCGGCGAAGTGCTGCCAACCGCCGTGTTTACCGAACCCGATGTCGGCTCCGATCTCGCTTCGGTGCGCACTCGCGCCACCCGGCAGGACGATGGCAGCTGGCGCATCAACGGCGCCAAGAACTGGATCACCCACGCCGCGCGTACCGATCTGATGACCGTGCTTTGCCGCACCAACACGGACACGCCGGGTTACGGCGGACTTTCGATGCTTCTTGCCGCCAAGACCCGCAAGCAAGGCGAAGACGACTTCCCCGACGAGGGCCTGTTCGGCAGCGAGATCGAAGTGCTGGGCTATCGCGGCATGCGCGAATATGCGTTGTCGTTCGAGGATTTCCGCGTGGCCGAGGACGGGCTGTTGGGCGGCGCCGAAGGTCAGGGCTTCAAGCAGCTGATGCGCACCTTCGAAGGCGCCCGCATCCAGACCGCGGCGCGCGCGATCGGCGTCGGCTGGAATGCCTTCGATGCAGCGCTGCGCTATGCAACCGAGCGGCGGCAGTTCGGCAAACAACTCGCCGATTTCCCCCGCGTAACCGACAAGCTGGCCATGATGGTCGCCGAACTCGTGATGGCACGCGAATTGACCTATTCGGCCGCCCGCCACAAGGACAAGGGCGAACGCTGCGACATCGAGGCGGGCATGGCAAAGCTGCTCGGCGCGCGCGTCGCCTGGGCCAATGCCGACATGTGCGTCCAGATCCACGGCGGCAACGGCTATGCTCTGGAATACGAAGCCAGCCGCATCCTGTGCGACGCCCGCATCCTTAACATCTTCGAAGGTGCCGGCGAGATCCAGGCCCATGTCATCGGTCGCGGCCTCGCCAGCCCGCGTGGCTGACCGTCCGGCACCCGAAACGCTCCAGGAGTGAAATGCCCAATGCGTGAAGTCGTCATCTGTGAGCCCGTCCGTACCGCCGTCGGTCGCCAGGGCGGAATGTTCAAATCCAAGAGCGTCGTCGAACTAGGCGTTGCTGCCCTGTCCGGCCTGCTCGAACGCACGGGCATACCGGGCGAAGCGGTGGACGATGTGATCTTCGCCCAATGCTATCCAACGATGGAAGCCCCCGCGCTTGGCCGCGTGGTGGCGCTGGACGCCGGCCTGCCGATCGAAACGCCCGGCATCCAGATCGACCGGCGCTGTGGATCGGGGCTTCAGGCGGTGATCTACGGCGTGATGCAGGTGCAGACGGGTGGAGCCGATCTTGTCATCGCAGGTGGCGCGGAATCGATGAGCAACGCCGCCTTCTTCACCCATCAGGCCCGTTATGGCGCCAGCGGTGATGGCATGATGCTGCACGACAGCCTGGCGCGCGGGCGCGTCACGGCGGGCGGCAAGAACTATCCCGTTCCGGGCGGCATGATCGAAACCGCCGAAAACCTGCGCGAGCAATATGGCATCCCGCGCGAAGAGCAGGATGCCTTCGCGATGAACAGCCATGCCAAGGCGGTTGCGGCGCAGGAAAACGGCATCTTCGCCGAAGAAATCATTCCGGTCGAACTGAAGGACCGCAAGGGTAACGTCACCGTCGTCGATACCGACGAGCATCCGCGCCCCGGTCTCGACATGGCAGCGCTCGCCAAGCTCAAGCCGATCTACGGCGGCCGCGATCCGGCTTCCACCGTCACTGCCGGCAATGCAAGCGGACAGAATGACGGCGGCTCGGCCTGCATTGTCACCACGCGCCAGATGGCCGACAGGCACGGACTCAAGCCCTTCGCCACGCTCAAGAGCTGGGCGGTGGCTGGCTGCGCACCGCGCATCATGGGAATCGGCCCGGTCCCCTCGACCGCCAAGGCGCTCGACCGCGCGGGCCTGTCGCTCAAGGACATCGACCTGATCGAACTGAACGAGGCCTTTGCCGCGCAGGTGATCGCATGCCTGCGCGAATGGAAGTTCGGCGCGGAGGACTATGAACGCCTCAATGTGCATGGTTCGGGCATCTCGCTTGGCCATCCGGTCGGCGCGACGGGCGGGCGCATCCTCGCCACCTTGCTGCGCGAAATGGACCGGCGCCAGGCACGCTATGGCATCGAGACAATGTGCATCGGCGGCGGCCAGGGGCTGACCGCGGTGTTCGAGCGCGCATGATGAAATTGCGTTCGCTGCTTTTCGTCCCCGGCGACCGGCCGGAGCGTATGCGCAAGGCGCTGGGCTACGGCGCCGATGCGCTGATCCTCGACCTTGAGGATTCGGTCGCGCCGGAAGGCAAGGAAGCGGCGCGTGCGACGGTTGCGGAGTTTCTGGCGGAAGCGGCGGGATCGAATGTGGCGCTGTTCGTCCGGGTAAATCCGCTCGATAGTGGCCTGACCGACGGGGATCTCAACGCCGTTCTGCCCGCACGTCCGGCCGGCATCATGCTGCCCAAGGCGGAAGGCGCCGATTCGATCAGCGATCTCGTCGAACGGATGCGGCAACGCGGCGATGATCGGGCCATGATCCTGCCAATCGCGACCGAGACGCCGCGCGCCCTCTTCAAGCTCGGCGAATATGGCGCTGTGAGCGACCGCCTCTGCGGCCTCACCTGGGGAGCGGAAGACTTGCCCGCCGCCGTAGGCGCGCTTACCGCGCGCAACGCCGACGGCAGCTACACCCAGCCCTACGAGATCGCCCGCGCCCTCACCCTGTTCGCGGCGAGCGCGGCTGGAGTCGCCCCGATCGAGACTGTCTATCCCGCAATCCGAGACCTCGACGGGCTCGCCGCCTATACCGCGCGCGCGGCGCAAGACGGCTTTACCGGCATGATGGCGGTTCACCCCGGCCAGGTGCCCGTGATCAACGATGCCTTCACGCCTTCAGCGGAGGAAGTTGCCCAGGCGCAGGCGGTGGTCGACGCGTTCGAGGCCAACCCAGGTGCCGGCGTGCTCACCCTGGATGGCAAGATGATCGACCGTCCTCACCTGATCAAGGCGCGCGCGCTTCTCGCGCGCGCCTGATATCGGCGGCCGGCGGTCTATCGTCAGGCCGCCTCGAATGCCCTTCGGACAGCCCCCAGATCGACCTTGAGCGATGGCGTGCGCGGCATCCTGTCCATCCGCAGATAGCGCACGGGCAACGACGGCTTGGGCAAGCGATCGGTGAGGAATTTCTGCAATTCTTCCTCACTCGGCGGCGCCCATTCAGGGCGCACTTCATAGGCGATGACAGGCACTTCCCCCAGCCGCTGGTCGGGCATGCCCAATGCCGCCGCAACGGCGATCGCCGGATGTGCGGTAAGCGTGGTCGAGATAGTTTCTGGGACCACCTTGAAGCCGCCGCGCATGATCGCGCCATCGAGCCGTCCGTGATGGTAAAGAAAGCCATCCTCATCGATCAGCCCCAGATCGGTCGTCTCGATCCAATCGTCGCTCATGCGCGGTGAAATCACGTCGATACGTCCGATTTCGCCGGCAGGCAGTTCTGCGCCCGTTTCAGGATCACTGATTCGCAGTCTGGCCCCGTGCCAGGGTCGACCGACCGAACGAACCTTGGCGCCGCTGAACTTTTCATGATCCTCCAGCGTCATCTGGGCGACGACCCCGCCGAATTCGGTCGCCCCGTAGGACTGAAGAATGGGCCGGCCGTACCGGGCGACGAATTCGTCATGCGTGTTCGGATCGAGCGCCGACGCCCCGGTCAGGAAGTATTTGAGGCTGGACAGCGGCTCATCCTCGACGCCCGCCTCCAGCAACATGCGGTAACCCGCCGTCGGCATGCCCAGCGCGGGCGGCTTGTAGGTGGCGACATAATCGACCCAATCCTCGACCCGGAACTTGTCCAGCATCTGCACGGGCCGATGCACCGCGACGATCGGCAGCAACTGGTACAGACCCGAGATATTGCCGAACGGGTAATAATGCAGCCCCGGCGTCGTCGAGACTGTCGTCGTCGGGTTTTCCGTAATCATGCTTCGGTAAAGCTGCGGATAGGTCATCAGGAAATGCTTGGGCGCACCCGTCGTTCCGCTGGTCAGCAGTTCGATACCGGCAACGGGCGGAGCCGGATGATGCGTTTTGCCATCCCCCATCAGGATCAGTTCGCTGCCTTCGACGGATAGTGCCACTACCGCCGTACCGCATTGCTCGGCCGCCTGGAGGACCACATCGGTGCAATCGGATCGTGCCAGCAACACCAGTGCCAGATCGAGGTCCCGGATGCGCCCGGCAATGGCTTCGGGCGACTGGTAGGCATAGATCATCACGATCTGCCGTTCTTGCCCGATCGCACTGAGCAAAGCCGCCGCAAAATCAGGCCCGTTGCGCGGAGCGACACCAATCGACTCGGTATCAGCAACGCCGCTCTTGGCGATCTCCGCTTCCAGCCCGTCGATAAAGCGGTTGACCCAGCGCCAATCGTACCACTTGCCCTTGAAATGAAAGGCGCGGGCGTCGCCGTCCTGAGCCAGTATATCGCGAACGGTGTGAGCGACTCCGGAATTCTCGGTCATGTTCTGCCTTCTTGTTGCGATGCCGCTGCAGAAGCAGCCTTCACGCCTGCGCCATGGTTTCCCGTGCGGCCTGGGCAATGGCGTCCGCACTCAGAACATAAGCGTCCTCGAGATTCTTGGCGAAAGGCACGGGCGCATAGGGTGCGCCAAGGCGCATGACCGGTGCCTTCAGTCTGCCGAAGAGTTCGCTCATCAGCACGGCGGCGATCTCGGCGCCAACTCCGAATGCGCACACGGCCTCATGGGCGACGACCGCACGACCGGTTTTGGCGACGGACGCGATGACCGTTTCACGATCCCATGGAGAGATCGTGCGCAGATCGATCAGCTCTGCCGAGATTCCTTCCTCGGCCAATTGGTCGGCGGCCTTCTGCGCACGGACGAACATTTCGGCATAGCTGATGATCGTGACATCGCTGCCCTCGCGCACAACCTTGGCCTTGCCCAGCGGCACCGGTGCGATTTTCTCCGGAACCTCAGCTGAAGTACGGTTGGCGCGCATCGTCTCGATGAACAGGCACGGATCGGGGTCGGCAATGCAGGAAAGCAGCAACCCCTTGGCATCTGCCGGGTTTGACGGCGCCACGACTTTCAGCCCGGGCACGTGCGCGAACCACGCTTCCAGGAAGTCGGCATGCTGCCCGGCGGTCGAAAGGCCCGCCCCTGTCATCATGCGGATGGTGATCGGCACGCCGGTCTGTCCACCCGACATGAATCGCAGCTTCGCCGCGTGGTTGACGATCATGTCCATCGCTACCGTGGTGAAGTTCATCAACATGATCTCGGCCACGGGCTTGAAGCCCATCATCGAGGCGCCGATCGCTGCCCCGATAATCGCCTGTTCGGAGATCGGAGTTGACTTGACCCGGTCATCGCCGAACCGGGTGGAGAGGCCGCGGGTGATCCCCACGACGCCGCCGCCTTCGCGGTCAGCCACGTCCTCACCGAAAACAAGAACCTTGTCGTCGGCTTCCATCGCTTCGACCAGGGCCTCGTTCAGCGCCTGGATGAAACCCAGCTTGCGGGTCTTCTGGTTCGTCACGGTCTCGCTCATCGGCTCACTCCCGCACTGATGGACGCACTGATTGTGTCGTCCGCATAGACATCGCGCACCAGTTCCTCGACCGGCGGGCGTTCCGAATTGAGGGCGAACTGGATGGCCTCTTCGATTTCGGCGGCGATACCTGCTTCCATCTCCGCCAGCTCGGCTTCGCTGGCCACTCCACCCGCAATCAGCTTCGCACGGAAGGCAGGGACAGGATCGGCCTCCATCGCGGCCTTCTTGACTTCGGGATCCATGTAGAAATCGTCGTCACCGAAGACATGGCCGTGAAAGCGATAGGTGATACATTCGATCAGGGTCGGTCCCCCGCCTTCCCGCGCACGTTCGATCGCTTCCCATGCGGCGGCATGGACTGCGAACGGATCGTTTCCGTCAACAGTGACGCCGGGCATCGAATAACCTGCCGCGCGCTTCGAGATCTTGTCGACCGAGGTCGCGACGTCATAACGAGTATGCTCACCGAACTGATTGTTCTGACACACGAAAATGACCGGCAGTTTCCATACTGACGCCATGTTGAGCGATTCGTGGAACGCGCCGATATTGGAAGCGCCGTCACCGAAATAGGCGACCACCACCTGGCCCTTGCCCAAGAGCTTGGCCCCCCATCCGATGCCATTGGCAATCGGCATGGACGAGCCGACGATCCCCGTGGTCAGCATCGCACCGGAAGCCGGATGCGTGATATGCATAGGGCCGCCCTTGCCCTTGCACGTGCCTTCCACCCGCCCGGCGATTTCCGCCCAGAGCTGCTTGAGCGGCACCCCCTTGGCCAACATGTCATGCGTGCCGCGATAGATCGTGCAGATCTTGTCATCGGCATTGAGGTTCACCGAAATCGCCGAAGGTATGACTTCCTGACCGCGCGGCGAATAATAGGGCATCATCAGCCGACCCGAACGGATCGCCTTTCGAGCAGCCTCGTCATTCTGCATGATCAGCGTCATCCGCCGATAGATTTCAAGTTGCTTGGCGGCGTCCAGTACGCCGGCGTTTTCACGCCCCTCGGTATCTTTGCTTGCGGACATCATGATCTCCCAAATTTCTTTCGCGTGACCGTGCTGCGCTTGTCCGGCGACTGCCGGGAAGCCCTTTCGGGGTCCGGCTATTCGGCCGCCTGGGCGTACCCCAGCACCGCTTTGGTCTCGAGAAACTCTCCAAAGGCGTGTGCGCCCCATTCGCGGCCGTTACCCGATTGCTTGTAGCCTCCGAAGGGGGCACCGAAATCCGTACCGCTGCCATTGAGGACGACCTGGCCCGCGCGCAGTCGCGACGCGACCTTGCGGACATTGTCGATATCCGTTCCCTGGACATAGGCAGCCAGGCCATAAGGCGTATCATTGGCTATCCGGACCGCCTCGTCCTCGTCCCCGTAACCGATCACGACCAGCACCGGGCCGAAAATCTCTTCACGCGCGATCCGCATGTCGTTGGTGACATCTGCAAAGACAGTGGGTTTCACATAGTAGCCCGCGTCAAGGCCGTCAGGCCGACCGGTACCGCCTGTGACCAACGTTGCCCCTTCCTCGATGCCGGCCTGGATCAGGCCCTGGATCTTGTTCCACTGCACTTCGGAGACGACCGGCCCCATCTTCACATCGCCATTGGGATCACCGACGGTAAACGCCTCCGCCGTTGCCTTGGCTATGGCCTTGACCTCGTCCATTCGGCCATGCGGCACCAGCATCCGCGTAGGCGCGTTGCACGATTGGCCCGAATTCAGCATCATCGTGCTCACGCCACTGGCGACGGCACTCTGAATATCCGCATCGTCCAGCACGATATTGGGGGATTTCCCTCCCAGCTCCTGATGCACGCGCTTGATCGTAGGCGCGGCAGCGCGCGCAATCTCGATCCCTGCCCGGGTCGATCCGGTGAAGGAAATCATGTCGACGTCCGGGTGCGCGCTCAACGCCGCGCCGGCACCGGGGCCATCGCCATTGATCATGTTGAATACACCTGCAGGAACGCCCGCAGCGTCCATGATCTCAGCAAAGATCGCAGCGGAGAAAGGCGCGACTTCCGACGGCTTGAGCACCATCGTGCAACCCGTGGCCAGCGCCGGGGCGACCTTGCACGCAATCTGGTTGAGCGGCCAGTTCCACGGCGTGATGAAACCGCAAACGCCGATCGGCTCCTTCACCACTTGCGTCGTGCCCATGCTTTCCTCGAACGCGTAGGTTTCGAGCACCTTGCGCGCGGTGGTCAGATGGGCAAGCGCGAGCGTGGCCTGCGCCTTCTGCGCGAGCCAGGCAGGCGCGCCCATCTCTTCGGTCACAGCCTTCGCCAGATCCGGCAAGCGCTTCTGATATTCGGCGATCACCCGGTCCAGGAGCGCCATACGCTCCTCGCGGCTGGTTTGCGAGTAACTGTCGAACGCGCGTCGCGCTGCTGCAACGGCCTTGTCGACGTCCACGTCGCTGGCCAGCGCGATCGTGCCGCAGACCTGTTCGTCGGAAGGACGGATTACGTCCAGCGTCCCGGCCCCCTCCGGTTTTGTCCATTGACCGCCGATGTAGAATTCGCGGTAGGTGTACATGGTCATCCTCTCAATGGTAGCCTTTGGCATTGGTACAACATCAACTTGTCGTTCGCGAAGAGCGTCTATGTGCCACTATTCGGAATTTTCCAGATATCGTTTGCGCAGCTCACGCTTGAACAATTTCCCCGTGGCATCGCGCGGGAGGGCCCGCTCGAAATCGATCGAGCGCGGGCACTTGTGGGGTGCCAGCGATGCGAGGCAATAATCCGTGAGCTCCTTTGCGAAGTCCTCGTTCGCATTGGTCCAGTCGGCAGGCTGGACCACTGCCTTGACCTGCTCCCCCATATCGGGATCGGGCACTCCGAAAACGGCGGCATCCGCGACGCCGGGATGCATGATCAGGAGGTTCTCGGTCTCCTGCGGATAGATGTTCACACCGCCGGATATAATCATGAAACTCTTGCGATCCGTCAGGTAGAGATAGCCGTCTTCATCGACATAGCCGATATCGCCGAAGGTGAGCCAACCGGGATTGTCTGGATGGCGCGCATCCTTCGATTTTTCCGGATCGTTCAGATACTCGAACGTCTTTCCGCCGGAGAAATAGATCGCTCCGCTTTCGCCAACCGGCAATTCGCGGCCATCCTCCCCGCAGATATGGAACTTTCCGACCATCGGCCTGCCGACCGAGCCCGGCTTGCGTAACCATTCATGGCTGTCGATCAGCGTCGATCCGGCATTTTCCGATCCACCATAGATCTCATGCAGGATCGGTCCCAGCCATTCGATCGCGGCGCGCTTGGCATCGATCGGACAGGGCGCCGCCGAGTGAATCACCGCCTCCAACGACGAGTGGTCATAGCTTTCGCGCACGGCCTCGGGCAATTTGAGCATGCGGATCAGCATGGTGGGCACAAATTGCGCGCGCTTGACCTTGTAGCGGTCGATCGCCGCCAGCACCTTTTCCGCGTCGAACTTGTCGAACAGCAAGACGGTGCCGCCATTCCTCAGCTCCGCAAGTGCAAAGGCCAGTGGCCCGGCATGATAGAGCGGCGAGGACAGAAGAAAAATCGATCCCGGCTCGACCGAATAGCGGTTGCCGTGCAGCTTGGCATAAGCATGTTCTTCGTCAAACGGGCCTTCCGGCAATGGGTGACGCACCCCCTTGGGCCGCCCTGTCGTGCCCGATGAATAGACCATCGGCGCGCCGGTCGAGGGATCGTCAATCATCGCATCGGGCATTGCCGCGCTTGCCGTTTCCCAGCGCTCGATCCCGTCGACATCGTCATAGAGACAATAGACATGGCGGACATTGGGGCAAAGTGCCTCGATATCCTTAGCGAGCGCGACAGCTTCGGCTATCGAGGCGTCCACAATCAGGACCTGCGCCGCACTGTCGCCCACGATATAGGCAGCCTCGGCCTTCTTCAGGCGCACCGGCAATGGCACCATGTAAAGCCCGGAGCGCTGCAATGCGAGGTTGATTTCCAACACCCGCGCATTGTTGCGCGACCACAGCGCAAAGGTGTCTCCCCGCTTGAGGCCCAGCGAGCGAAGCAATTGGGCATCCCGTCTGGTAGCCGTCTCCAGAGCGGCGTAAGTCAGTTCCTCGCCGCTCTCGACGCTGATCACAGCCGTCATGTCGGGGTGGGACATCGCCCAGTGGCTGGGATGGACACTCGGTGCTTGCGTAGGATTGTTCATGCGAAGCGGCCTTGATGCGCGTGAATGACGATGGGCAGACGACTGCCAGAGGCAGCGCGCTTCCCTGGCCAGGCGAAGGAACACCGAGCGATCCGCTTGAATGCCGGTGCACCGTAGCCCGAAACCATCAGCGCCGTCTCATCGATTGGATTTCCTTGCCTCGCCGTCATGGGCCTGATCGTCTCGCGCGCAGCGCGAACGTCGACCTTCATATCATGGATGTCTTGGACATACGCCCACGATTGCCCCTTGCGGGCGGATGCGATGGAAGCGACGCTCATCCCGAAACCTCGCCCGCCAGAATCTCGCGCAGTGCGGGCTGATCCACCTTCAGCGAGGGCGTGCGCGGAAACTCGTCCAGGCGCCTGATCCGAACGGGCACCTGATAAGGGAGCAGCCGCTCCTTGAGCCAGCTGCGAAAGGCGTCCTCCTCTGGAAGCTCCGCGCCGGTACGCGCCAGCCATCCGGCCACCGGCACTTCGCCCAACCGGCGATCCTTGATACCTACGACCGCCGCCTCGCGCACCGCGGGATGCGACTGCATCGCCTTGACAATATCGTCCGGCATGATCTTGAACCCGCCGCGCACGATCACGCCGTCGTGCCGCCCTCGCAGAAAAAGGAACCGATCTTCATCCACTACCGCCAGATCGGTCGTGCGGATCCACTCGACCCCATCCTTGATGTTCGGCGCGCGCAATTCGAGCAAGCCTTGCTCGCCCGGCGGCAGGACCTGTCCGCTCTCAGGGTCGACAGCATGCGCCTCGACGCCCTTGTTCAAGCGTCCCACGCTTCCGCGCTTGGCTTTCCAGTGGGCCTTGAAATCGTCCATCGTCCAACCGGCAACCCCGCCCGCGAACTCGGTCGCACCATAGTTCTGGAGCACTGGGATTGCATAACGATCGTAAAATGCATCGGCCAGATCGGGATCGAGCGGCGCGGTGCCGGTGCGGAAGGCCGCAAGGCTGGCGAAGTCCTCCTTGGGAATATTCGCATCGAAGATCATGCGTAGCGCTGCGGGCGGCGCACTGACCACCTTGGGCCTGTGCCGCATGATCGCGCCATGAAAATGCGCAAGGTCGAACTTGTCGATCAGGCAGATCTGGCGACCGGCAAGGAAATTGTTCATCAACCCGATGAGCCCCGCGATGTGCGCAAGCGGTGCCGTCTGCAGATGTACGCCCTTGCGCAGTCGAGGAGGCGAATCCGGATCGCGCCCCTTTTCGTACTGCATGGCACCCATCAGCGCCTTTTCGAAATTCTTCCTGCCGAGGGGAATGCGCTTGGGCGTGCCGGTTGTCCCGCTGGATAGCATTTCGATGACAATGCCGGGCGCGACCGGCTTGGACGCGATGCTGGCTCCGCCCTTTTCAACGAGACTGACCGTCTGGCCCTCAATCGCAATGATTGCGGCTCCGGTATCACGCGCCGCAGCACGCACTGGCTCGCGCGCGATGTCGGCCGCCGTGCCGATCAATACGGGTACGGCATCCCTGCCGAGATCGTCGACCAGCTTTGCATCGGGCGAAGATGCATTGAAAGTGGCCAGGCACAGGTTGGACGAGAACAAACTGAGCAGCACCGGGACCAGATCGCCCTGATTGCGCAACAGAACGCCCACCCTCGTATCCGGAGCAAGGTCCATGCCAGCGAGAAGCGAGCTGATCCGACCGCTGACATGCGCTAGTTCACCATAGGTCGCCCAGCGTTCATCATATTCGATCGCGTTGGCCGCTGGATCGATATGCAATACCTGTGGTATGATATCTGCAAGGTTCATTGAAACCCTTCGCTGTATTTACTTTTCGCGATCCATGCCCGGCAATTCGAAAACAGCGCGGACGCTGGCACCTCTCGCTTTCAGCTAGCTCAATTGCGCACCGAATTGCAACAACAGGTTGAGTTTTGGTGCCAGAACCGGCCGATATATGTATTCCGCAGGCCTCGCATGCTGGTCGACAGGGCA